>JANQQN010000486.1 GCA_028289325.1 Myxococcota bacterium
CGATCTTAACGTTCTCCAGCCTGAGCGCTTCGAACCAGCTCACGAACTCATCGCGGGGAATGTAGTGGGCGATCGGCGGGGTGAGGTGATCGTGCACGATGGAGTGAATCTCGCGGTACGGAAAGCGAGAGACGTGCGTGATGTAAGGAGAGTAGAACAGCCGGTCCCCGACCGATTCGAAAGGCTTCTTGCTCAGGGGCTGGTAGACGGTCCGCCCCACCCCCAGGATCATCGCCGCCGGGACCTTGGCGATCTGTCGAACCCATCGATGCGGCAGCCGCGAGGTGATCGCCATTCGCAGCGGATTCACGCCGTAGATGATCCAGCCGTTGTTCTCCCGACCGTACACCCAAGCGATGACCCGGCCCCCCGGCCGGACCGTCTTCACCAGTTCCTCGAAGCAATGGCCAGGGTTCGGGGTGTGGTGCAGGACGCCAACCGAGAACGCGACGTCGACCGAATTGCGCCGGATCGGGAGGTGAAACAGATCCGCCTGAATGACGTGCACGTTCGGAAAGCCGATGCAGTTGCGATAACAAGCCTCGACCGCCGAGCCGAGGTCGACCGCGATAACGTCCTTGGCCCCCCACCGCGCGCAAAGCGCCGAGTGTCGCCCCTTGCCGCATCCCCCTTCGAGGACCACCTGCCCTTCGAAGGTCTGCGGCGTGTTGGGCCGGATCCAACCGAGGAACTGCTCCTCGTAATGCTCGGTGATGAAGTCGAAGTCGTTCCACTGATCGCCGAACCGATCCACCGTGGCTTGCTGGGCCCGCGATACGTTGACGGGCTCCGGGAGCAGGCGCGGGATACCGCCGGTGATCGGGTACACCGTGCCGTCCGGAGACGTCAGCCGACCCTGGACGATCTCGTCGCCGTCCCGTTCGTCGATCTGCAGATGGAGCGCTTCACCGGTCTTTGGACAGACGATCAGGTCCAGCAGTCGGGCCCTCATTGAGGAGCCCATACCCCTTCGACTTCGGGAGCGATAGTCCGAATGATTGCCACTCGAGCCGCGGCTTCATACGGTCCACGGGTGGCCGAGGCCAAGCCCGCCGAAACAGCTGACGCCCGACCGCGCGCGTTGTGGGCCCGATGGCCCTACGCGCTCCTCTTGGGGCTGTACCTGCTTACGTCGCCTTATCACCAGGGTCTGAACAACCCCAATGAAATGGTCCGCGTTTACATGACCAAGGCGTGGGTCGAATCGGGTCGGTTTCGCATCGACTCTGTGATCCGGCAGTGGGGCCTGGTCGATGACAAGGCGATCCGTGACGGCCACCTGTACAGTTCGAAAGCACCTTTGCAGAGTTTGGTCGGCATCCCTGCGTACGCGGCCGCGCCGACGATCCTCGCCGCGCTCGGCAGCCCCATCACCAAGCGAACCTTGACCTGGGTGCTGCGCGTGTTGGGGGCGGCGACCTTCGGGATCGGCTTTTGCTTCGTGCTGCTCCGTTGGTGTCGTCGACGAAGTGTCGAACTCGGGGCCAGCGCCGCCTACGGAAACGCGCTGGGCCTGGGGCTCGGGCTCGGGACCATGGTCTATCCGTACTCCATCACGTTCACCGGCCACGGCCTGGCCGCGGTGGCCGCGGGCGGATGTTATCTCGCGGTCATGGACCTGAGCCGGCGCCGTCCCGGCGGGCGCGGGTGGACGTTATCGGCCCTCATCGCCGGCGCGCTCGGCGGTGCGGCACCGTTCGCCGAGTACCCTTCGGCGCTGGTCGCCGCCCCCGCCCTCGCCGCCGCGTTCGTCATGACCCCCGGCGGGACGAACCGCGCCCGGCTGTTCGGGTGGTTCGCCCTCGGCGGGGCGGCGCCTTTCGGACTCGGACTTTGGGCCCACCACGCGCTGTGGGGCCATCCGTTCGCCACCGGCTACGGCTTTCTCGAGAACCGGGCCTACGTCGAGGTGCACGGCGAAGGATTCTTCGGGGTGAGCGTGCCCCGGGGCGACGCGTTCGTCGGCGCCCTCGTATCACCAGGGACCGGCCTATTCTTCTTCTCGCCTCTGTTGCTCGCGGGCCTCGCCGCGGTCGTCTTCGCGGCCGGGCGCCCGCGCCGATTCGAAGCCGCCGATCCCCGAGCGGCCCCGGCGGCGATATTCGCTCGCCCCCTCGCCGTGGCGGCCCTCGTGGGTTTCGTGCTGTCCGTGTACTTCATCTCCGCCCACCGCGGCTGGCGCGGCGGGTGGACGGTCGGCCCTCGTTACATCGTGGGGGTGGCCCCAGTGCTCGGATTGTGGGCGGTCGAAGCGCTGCGCGTGCCCCCCTGGCGGCCGCTGGTGGCCGGACTCGCCGGGGCGTCGATCGCCCTCACCGGATTCGCAGCGTCGCTGTACCCGCACCTGTCCGACGTCTACAGCAACCCTCTCGGCACATTCCTCTGGCCGTCGTACCGGGCGGGGGCCACCACTTACGGGCTCGGCCACACCCTCGGCCTCGATGGCGCGGCCGCCAACGCGGTGCACGTCGGGCCGTTGGTCCTCGCCATCGGGTACTGCATCTTCGTCGGCCTCGCCGACCGGCCGCTTCGTCGCCGTCCTCCGGATCACCGCCCTCGCCGGTGGTGGGCGATCGCCGCCCTCTTCCCGCTGGGGGTCGCGATCCTCGTCGTTGCGGTTTTTCCCGAGCGGAACCCCGCCGCCGCGTACCGAGAAAATCAGCGGCTGTGGGGATTCTGGGAGCCCGAGGGCCCACCGTTGGCGCGACCGGCGGCCCTGAAGCCGAGATCCGATCAGCTCTTTCGGGCCCGCCGACACTACCGGCGCATCCGTATCGAAGCTCGCGCGCCGAATGGTCAGGCCCGCGCCTGTGGTCCGTTTCAGGGTCCGTTCTGTCATTACGGCGTTCAACCGTGGCAGCGGTTCGGGCCGGAGCGAATCCCCATCGGGGGCGCCCCCCAAGACGTGCTTTTCCTCCACCCCATCGCGGGTCACACCGTCCGCGCGACGATCCCCGTGGTCCCCACCGCGACGTCGTTCATCTTGCGCTACGGCATGGCCGACGCGAGCGTCGGCGCGGACAATCCCCACCCGATCGCGCTCACCGTGCGCCAGGGCGACACCGTGCTTTCGACGGTCGACGTTCCGCTAGGCTACGGCCTACGGTCCCTCGAAGGCACGCTGACCAGCACGGCGCCTCTGCGCGTCGAGCTCGAGGTCGACCGGGACGGGGCGCGGGTCTTCGGTTTCGACCTGGAGCAGTACCGCTAATGCCGTACGTCGACGTCGAGGGGCTATCGCTGCACTACGAGCGCTACGGTTCGGGTCCCATTCCGGTTGTGCTGGTCCACGGAAACTTTGCGAGCGCACGATGGTGGACGACGTTCGCGCCTCGACTCCCCGGCGATGACTTCACGGCGTACGCCGTCGACCTTCGCGGCTGCGGCGAAAGCGACCGTCCGAAGGACGGCTTCGGTATCCCGCGCCTCGCGTACGACGTGTTCTTGTTCGCGAAGGCCCTCGGCCTCGTCCGCTACCACCTCGTCGGTCATTCGCTCGGCGCCGCGGTCGCGGTTCAACTGGTTCTCGATCACCCGGGTGCGGTGCAGACCCTCACCCTGCTCGCTCCTTCGCCGGCCGACGGCCTCGACGGTCTCCGGCAGGGCAAGGGGGACGTCGCCGAGCTCATCGGGCTGTGGGATCCTCAGCATCGGCCTTCGATGACCCTGTTCTCGGTCATGCTGCAGTGGAGCCGAGCCACGGGGGTGAGCCGGCGGCGGGTGGTGAAGTCGCTGCGCGCGATGATGCCCACCGCCGACCTCGACCCCGACGAGATGGATCGGCTGGTCGACGACGCGGAGCTGCTGAACCCCGAGACGGTCATCGGGTTCTACCGAGCCCTGCACCGCTGGGACGTCCGAGCCCGACTGGCCGACATCGCGGTCCCGGTCCTGCTCGTGGGGGGCGGGCGCGACCCCATCGTTCCGAAAGACGCATTGACGATCATGGTCGGCCACCTTCCCCGCGGCCGCCAGGAGATCTGGGACGACGTCGGGCACTCGCCCCAGCTCGAAGCGCCCGTCCGGCTCGCCGCGCTCTTCGATCGCTTCGTCACCAAGCACGCCCCGCGCGTGCGGTGGTGGCGATGGGCGCGGCGATGGCGCATCTCGAAGCTCGTGGCGCACCTCGTCATCTGGGGGCGGCGAACCGAGCGCCTCACATCGCCGCCGAAGGCCCTGCCCGCCGGCGACGACGACCGCGCCGCACCTTCGTCCACCGCGAGCTCGCCTCGGTGAGCCGAGACCCGGGTCGGACCGTTGTGAAACCGCGGCCGTCGGCGATACGGTGCCCAGGCTGTGCGAGCCATCATCATCGACGAGAACACTGGCGCCCGCCTCGGCGAGGTTGAGCCCCTAGACCTGCCCGAAGGCGATGTTACGGTCGACGTGAGCTACTCGACCCTCAATTACAAGGACGCGCTGGCGATCACCGGCAAGGCCCCGATCGCAAAGAAGTTTCCCATGGTCCCGGGCATCGACTTTGCGGGCACCGTCGCCGCGAGCACCCGCGACGACCTCCGCGTCGGCACCAAGGTCCTGGCCAACGGGTGGGGGCTCGGCGAGTCCCACTGGGGCGGCCTCGCGGCTCAAGCCCGCCTTCCCGGCGACTGGCTGATCCCGATCCCCATCGAGTTTACCGAGTCGCAGGCGATGGCCATCGGAACGGCGGGCTACACGGCGATGCTGTGCGTGCTGGCGCTCGAGGACGCGGGCGTCACGAGCGGCGACATCCTGGTCACCGGCGCCGCGGGCGGCGTGGGGAGCGTGGCCGTCAGCCTCCTCGCCAAGCGCGGCTACAACGTGCTCGCCGCGACCGGACGGCCCCAAGAACAAGCGTACCTGAAGGGCCTCGGGGCGGCCGAGATCATCGACCGCAACGAGCTGACGGGAAAGGTCCGGGCGCTAGCAAAGCAGCGGTGGGACGGCGCGATCGACGTCGCCGGCAGCGCGGTTCTCGCCAACGTCCTATCGATGACCAAGTATGGCGGCGCCGTCGCCGCGTGCGGCCTGGCCGCGGGCATGGACCTGCCGGCGTCGGTGGCGCCGTTCATCCTTCGCGGCGTTCGCCTGCTGGGCGTGGACTCGGTGTACGCGCCCCGCCCCCGGCGACTCCAGGCGTGGCAGCGGCTGGCCGAAGATCTGGCCGTCGACAAGCTCAACGAGATGACCAAAACCATCGGCCTCGAAGAGGCGCTCACCGTTTCGTCCGAGGTGTTGGCGGGTCAGACGCGGGGCCGGGTGGTGGTGGACGTTCGCCGCTGAGCCCCAGGCCCTCGCCGAGACCAGAGTACGCGAACAAGGTCGCGGCGGCGATGGTGGCCGCGATGGCCAGGGCCCATCGGAGGCGAAAACGGCGCCGGCGAGGGATCGGAGAGGCGGCGTGGGTCAACGCCGGCTCGCTCTTCTCATCGAGCCACGCCTCCGCCTCCTGGGCGGTCAGGTGTCCTCGTTCTCGCATGAACGCCACCAGCCGCTCTTCATGATTGGCCCACACTTGTTGGGAGGCCAAAAAGATCTCCAGCGCCTGCCGCACCTCGGCCGAAGACGAAAAGCGCTTGTCTGACTTCTTATGGATGAGGCGTTCGACGATCGCCCGTAGCGGCCGCGGGACGTTCTTTGCCACCCGGTTTAGCGGCTTGGGCTTGCCGGCGAGGATCAGCTGGAACATGTGCGCCTGGTTGCGGGAATGCTCGAACGGGCGCTTGTTCGACAGCATCGTGTATAGCAGAACGCCGAGCGCGTACAGGTCGCTGCGTTCGTTGGCCGGGCCCCCCGAGATGACCTCCGGCGCGACGTACATCGGGGTGCCCACGACGAGTCCGGTCTCGGTCATCGCGTCGAGCCGCTCGTCGAGCGCGACACCGAAATCCATCAGCTTGACCTCGCCGCTGCGGGAGATCATCACGTTTCCGCCTTTGATGTCCCGGTGAATGATGTGGTGGTAGTGCGCGCACTGCAGAGCCTCGGCCACTTTGAGCGCGATGATCGCCGCCACTTCGATCGGAAACGCGCCCCCCTCGTCGAGCAAGCTCGCAACGTCCGCGCCATCGACGTAGTCGAGCACCATGTACATCGCGTCTTCGGTCGCGACGAGATCGTGGATGCCCACGATGTGTTGGTGCGATAGCTCGGCCAGCGCTTTGCCTTCCCGCACGAAACGCTCGGCCATCTCGTCGGGGCTGTTGCGCGACCGCTCGGGGGCGAATCGCTTGATCGCCACCGGCCGCCCGAGCAGCGTGTGGGTCGCGAGGTAGACCTCGCCCATCCCTCCTCGCCCCAATCGACGACCGATCTCATAAGGACCGAGTCGCTTCGGCATCCGGCGCTCTTTCATAGGGGCCCTCAAGAGACTGTACCGACGTCACTCAGCCGCGGTCGACGGCGAAGGTTCTTCATTTGCGTCGGCGGGCGGCGGTTCGGCGGCGGCCGGCCCGGGCTTTGGGGGCGAGGGCGGGTCGTCGGTCGCGGCCGGCGCCTCGGGCAACGCCGACTCGATGTTCGGCGCCGAGGGGACCGGCCCCACCGTGGCCAGCACGCGGTGGCCGGCCGAGCGAGGCCCGGTGGCAGGTTGCTTTGCGCCGTCCGACGCCGGCGCGGCGACACGAGGCGGCGACACGATCACCGGTGGCCCCGCCCCTTCGGGCGGCGGAACTCCAACCATGGTCGGGGTCAGCGCAGCTTCGCTGAGCTTGCGGTGCGCGAAGCGCTTCGGGGGCGCCAAGGCCCCGTCACTCGACGCACTCTCCGCTCGCGGCAAGCCGGCCGGCGTCCCGGGAAGGTCGGCCACTCCCCCGACCGCTCGCCCGACGCCGTTGATGGGCTGGGCGTGCGGAGTGGGCGTCCCGTTCGCTTCGGTGGGCCATTCGGGCGCGCCCTCGGCTTCGGTGGCCTCGGCTTCGCTGGCCAGCTCGAAGTCGACCGCGGCCAGCAACTCGGCGACGTTGGTCAGATCTTCGTCCTGCAGCAGCGCGCCCCCCGCCGCCCCATCACCGTTCAGGACCGATCGCAGCAAACGATCTTCGCGGCTGGCCTCCCCGCCCAGGACCAAGGTGGACCCCACCG
>JANQQN010000489.1 GCA_028289325.1 Myxococcota bacterium
TGCGAATTGGGATGGGGGACTTCTCAAGGCTTGGTCGACGGTGCTAGGGGTTAAGGTCTGTCTAGGCTTGCACCGGCGGCCTGGGCGTGTTGGGGGACGCAGATCATGAGGCACTTCTTGTTGGTCGACGACACGTTGGATCTTCTGGGGGTCTGGGAAGTCGAAGATGAACGAGCCTTGTCGCGGCTGCGGCTGAAGCTGAACCTCTCCTACCCGGGTTGCCGGACGGTGGTGGGTAAAGCCCGCGACTTCGAGGCCTTCAAAGCGCAGTTCCGGGACTACGATTATACCGGGGTTACGCCCGAGCCCTTCTCGGCGTAACGCTGAAGCCGAGCTCTGCTGACGTCACGACCCGCCGGACTCTTCAGCCGCGGGGTCGTCTTTCTTGTCGGAGGTCGCGTCATCTTTCTGGTCAGAGGTCGACTCGTCTTCGGGCGATGGCTTGGGCGTAGCGGCGATGATGAACTGCTGCGCCTCTTCGATGCTGTCTTTCGCCTTGGGAAAGTCTTTGGCCAGCTGGGCGGCGGCGTTTTTGGCCTTGTCGAGCTCGCCGACCCGAGACCACACCTCGACGATCTCCAGCAGCAGTTCGTCGGACAGGCCCACGTCGGCAAAGTCTCGACGGATGACTTCGAGGCGACCGGCGTACGCTCGGTCTCTATCGAGCCCGCGATAGAAGTCCGCCACGTAACGCTCATGGGCCATCAAGCGCTTACGGACCTCGTCGAGCTTCTCTTTGCCGTCAGCGAAGTTCTTGTCCTTCGGAAACCGGCGAACGTACTCGGATAGCTTTCTCGACGCGTCTCGCACCGCGGTCTGATCTTTTTCGTGGGACGGGGGGAGCATGAAGAAGTCGCCCGGAATCTGCTCGTAGTACCCGAGCGCGGTTCGATACATCGCGTAGGGGACCTGAGCGTGGGTCGGCCGGGTTCGCACGAAGCTCTGGTAGGTGTCGATGGCCTCCAGCCACCGCTGCCGCTCGAACTGACAGTCGCCGATCCGGACCTCGGACATCGGCGCGAACCGCGAGTACGGGAACTTGGTGCGGATGTACTGAAAGTAGCGCTGGGCGGCGAGGTACTCCTCGTCTTCGAACGCCGCGTTGCCGCGCTTCCAGTTGCCTTCCGCGGTGCGCTGATAACGAACGGATACCGCGAGCTCCCCGCGTCCAAGGGCGACCTGAGGGCCGATGGATTGGTCTTCCGCCGGGTCATCGTCGGCACCTGAAGTGCTGGCGCATCCGCCGAGGCCGGCGATTCCGATGGCCACGCTGGCGAGAAGAATGGGGGTTCGCCATTGCGCGAGGGTCCACATCCACCGCATAGATCCGACTTATCATGACGCCATCGGCCACGGACACCGATTTTTGGGGGCTGCCGGCCATCACCGCCGGCGCCGGGCGTCAGATCACGGAATCGTCCGCCTTCGGCCCTTCGGTCTCGGTGGTTCTCAACTCGATCACGGCGTCGGTCATCCAGCACCCGCGGTAAGCGCCATCTTCCTGCAGGCCGAGGACCCACAGGTACGCGTGCACAGCACCCGCTTGGTCTTCGAGCACCACCACCTGCTTGGCCTCGATCGCGGTCAGATCCAGCTCGCCGAGCACGAACCGGCGGTGGTCCAGAATCTCCGGATAGCCGGCTTTCACCATGTCGCGAAATCGGACAAAGGGGCCGGTCGCGGCCTTGTTGGACGGCGACGCGAAGCGCCAGGTCACGTCGATGCCCATGTCGCCCCCCAGCACCGCGTTGTGGGCGAGCGCGGCGAGCTGGATGCGAACCACCTCCGTCGGCGATAGGCTCTTGGCGGGATGTGCGGCCAGCAAGCCGTCGGCCTGGCCCTGCTGACCCGCCCCCAGCGACGCGCAAGCGACGAGACTGACGAACAACAGATGAGCAGGGATCCCTTTGGCCATATGAATCGGGGTAGAGGCGAGCGCAGGTTCCGGCAAGAGCTGATAGATTCGCGCCCGATGCACCGATTGCGGTGGCTGTCTGTGCTCTTGTCTCTAGCGGCCTGCGAGAAGGGTCGTACGGTCGCCGTCGACCTGCGGGGCGTGACTGCCGATGTTGCGGTCATCGTGACCCTCGATGGCAACGACGTTCCAGTGCGAATGTCGGCACCGTTCGGGCTCGACGACGGGATCGTCAGCTACGGACAACCGCCCGATTGGACGTTCGAAGGCCCGGAGGCCACCTTGATCGCCGTGGGCCTCGACGCCGCTCAGCTCACCGCGGTTTACGGTCCGTACGCGCCTCGACCGGGGCGGCCCGAGCTTTCGCTGGCGCGGCCACCGCTTCAACCGCAGTTCGATCCCCTCACGCCGCTCGACGAGATCTGGTTGGAGACTGCGATCGGCCCCAACGCATTCGTCATCCCCGCCGAGGGCTCGCCCGGCCGCCGGCTGAGCATCGACGCCTATCCCACCCTGCAAAATGAGATGCGATTGCGGCTGCCCGTCGACCCCGAGCCGTGCCTGCCCGGCGGCGAGCGTCGCCTGTTCGCTTACGCGTCGGATCTCGACGGCGCGCTGGACGCCATCGACGCCAATCGTAACCAGCAGCGGCTGGAGGCCGTGGCCCGCCTCGACGACCGGACCGCCCTGATCGGCGGTCCGGGTCTGTTCGTCGTCCGCCGCGGCCAGCGCGCGGCTCGCGGCCGACCCGAGCACGACGCGCCGGACGTGTGGGTGCCGGGCGACCGTCTGTGGCCGGGCGAAAACGGCGGTCGGGTGCAGTCGATCGCGATGCATCCCGCCGACGACGGGCCGGTCAAACGGGGGGTGGTCACGGTCCGCGGCAACGACCGCAGCTGGATCCATCAGATCTCGCTGTCCGACGGCGGGGTCTTTCTCCAGCAGACGCTGGCCGAGATCGAGCAGACGAACCTGATGGACATCGACCTCGACGCGGAGGGCCGCTACGTCGCCGTCGCCCGTGATGGCGACGTGTATTTCGGCGGCCTAGGGTCGACCGACGTCGATTCGAGCCGGATCATCGACGTTGATGAGATCGAAACGTTCGCCGTCCGCTGGACAGGCCAGATCCAGGAGCCTGTCGTCGTATCCGGCGACCGGGCCATCTACCTATCGAACGCGACCTTCGACAGCTGGACCTCGGACGTCACCCTGACCATCACCGAGCGAGGAGAGATCACCGAGCTGACCATCGTCCCCGACCGCACCGAGATCTGGGCCGCGGGCAGCGACGGCGTGATCGCGGTTCGACCGGGCCGCCAGCCGCTGCGCCAGCAAACGTTGATCTTGCCCCCCCGGTTCCTGGACTGCGCCGTGCCGACTTCGCCTCTCGAGGGGCTGCGAACCCTCCTCGCCGTGGACGCCCTCGCCGCGGGCGACGGATTCGTGTACGCGAGCCAAGAGAGCTGCAGCGGGGTCATCGCCATTCGCCTCCAAGACCGGTGCATCTCGGTCCTCACCCCCGACGGCGGTCCGGCGGAGGTCATCTTCATCAGCGGCGGCGGCGACAAGCAGCTGCGCGCGGCGACGTACGGTGACGGACAACTGATCATGGTGGGCGACGAAGGCCGCATTGTCACCAACCTGCCGCCACCGTGAGCGCAGCCTGTTCGCTCACGAGGTCCACAGGACGGAAGAAGAGGGGGAAGAGCGGGGGGAGGTCCGGAATGATGTGATTTAGCCCGGATGGCCGAGCCGAAGGTCATCCCGACCCGGTTGTCGCCGCTTCGAGCAGGTCGAATTGACCGGTCCCCTCTCGAACACCCGCCCTCGCCGCCCGGGGACCGCCAGCGCCATGGAGACAACGCCCGCAGGGCAGCGAGACCCGTGCGCGTCAGCTGCCCTTGATATCCTCGAACTCTTTATCGAACGCGGCCAGGAAGTCGTCGGGCTCATCGCGTTTGGTCGGCGATCGGTCGTTGGACGTCGCGCGCCGAGCCGACGGCGACGACAGAACCCCACTCACGTCGGTCACCTCGTCGTCCTTGTCCGCGCTGCCGGCCGAGGCGCTCGTCGACAGAGCGTGGGCGGCCGGTGATGCCGGCGGTCTGGACGCATTGGCCGCCGCGGGGAGGTCGCCCGTGCCGCGCCCGCGGTGGGGGCCCTTGCGAGCCCCGCTGGAACCGTCCGAGAACTGGGCGATGAAGGACTCGAAGTCCGCGCTGGCGTCTTTGCGTGCGGGTCGTTCGGCCTCGAGCCGGCGGAGCCGGTCTTCGAGCCGCTGCGCGGACAGCTGAGAGGTCTTCAGCTGCCGCTTGGCGTCGAGCGCGGCCTTGCGAAGGCTCTCGACCTCCCGGGCGTGGCCGGCGTCGGTCTCCTGCGCTTTTTGCATGTATTCGTCGTGCAGCTCCTCCAGCTCGCGGACGTACTTGTTTTCGATGTCTTCGCGCTCCCGTCGAACGTCCGTCAGCTCCTGAGTGAGGCGCGCGGCTTCCGCCTCCTTGTCCGACAAGACGGAGGTTTGCGCTCGCAGCTGGTCTTCGAGGCCCGACTTCTCGGTGGCCAGGGAGGACGAGCGGGTCACCGCGTCGTCGAGCTGCTTGGACAGATGACTGGCCTCGTCGCCCAGACCGTCCCGCGCCGCCGATAGCGCCTCGACTTGGGCCGTGAGCGCGTCGATCCGCGCTCGCGCCTGCTCGAGCTCGGTGGTCATGGTGCGTCGAACCTGTTCCGACTCCGCCACCGTTTCGGCGTGGCGGCCGGTGAGCGCCTCCACCTGGGCCTCGAGATCCCGCTGATGGTTGCCCGCGGTCTCCGACGCCATCTGAGCCGTGCGTGAGGTGTCGTCGAGCTCGGCCCGAAGTCGCTCTATGGCCTGCTCGGCCGCGCGTCGGGCGCCGCGCTCCTCTTCCAGCTCGCGGTCGATCGAATCGGAATATGCGCGTCGGGCCTCGATATCTACGCGGAGATCCTCCTCCGTCTGCTGCAGCGAGTCGCGCTGCTCCTCCAGCCGAGCGTTGTCGGCGGCCAGAGCGTCGCGGGCAGACCTCGTCTCTTCGAGATCGCGCTGCAGCGCCTCGAATCGCTGGGAGAGCGAGCGCCGTTCGGCGACCAGCTCCTCGCGCAGGGCCGTCCACTCGACTCGAGCTTCGTTGAGCCGCGAAGTCCGGTCTTCGACGCTGGCCTGGGAGACCGCGAGTTGGGACCGAAGCTGAGCCACGAGCTCCTGGACTTCGACGAGCTGGCCTCCTCGGTGCTCGCCGTCGCTCTTCAGGTTTTCGATCGCCTCCTCTTGGGCGACCAGCTGCCCCTCCAGGCGACCGATCTTCTCGTTCTTGGCGTCGCGGTCACCCCGGAGGTGATCGAGCTCCGCCTGGCGCGCGTTCTGCTCGTTTTGCAGCTCGACGATGCGGCCTTCCCGGACGGCGATGGTCTCGCGGAGCTCGTGGACCGTTCCATCCTTGTCGCGGATGACCTGTTCGGCGTTCATCAGCTCGCCTTTGGCGCCCTCGAGATCGAGCTGCAGGGTGGCGATGATGCGCTCGGCGTCGTCGCGCTCTCGTCGTTCGGTCTCGAGCTGTACGGTGAGCGTGTCGATCTGCTCGCCGCGGGCGCTGAGCTCCAGGTCGAGGTTGGTGATCTGATCCTGCAGCTGGGCTTCCTTCGCCCCTGCCGCCTCTCGGGTCGCGACCAATACGTTGGCGCGATCCTCGAGCTCCTGCTGGAACTCGGCCTCCATATGCACCCGGGTCTGCTCGAGCTCCTCGAGGTGGTTCTGAAGATCGCCCACCTCCGCGTTCAAAGACGCGACCTCGTCGTTGGCGACCCGTAGCTCCTCCTCGAGACGCGACTGGATCGCGTCTCGGGCGGCGACGGTCTCCGCGTGATTGGCCTCGGTTTCCGCGAGATCCGCGAGGCGCTCGTCGACCTCGGCCTGCAGCCGGAGCCGCCGCGCCTCGAGGTCGGCCACCGTCTCCTTGAGGGCGGCCTCCACTTCGCGGAATCGGTCTCGCTCCTCCTCCAGGGATTCACGAATCTGGGTGATCCGGTCGTCGCGCTCATCGACCTGCTCTCCGAGAACCCGGATCCTCTCGCCGCTGACCATCTCCAGGTCGGTGATCGAGTCCTGCAGGTTGGTGATCTTGCGCTGGGCCTGCTGGGCCTCGGCGTCCAGCTGGGCCTCGGCGTCGGCGCGATCGGCGCGCTCCGCGTCCAGCGTATCGCGCAGACGGGCGAATCGTCCGTCGAGCTCGACCTCCCGGGCCGCAGCGCGAAGCTGCACCGACCGGTACGCCGCCTCCATATCCGACTGGGCGACGTTCTTGGCCCTCAGCCGCTCCTGCTGGGCCTGAAGCTCGACCGTCAGCTCGGCGACCTCGCCTTTGAGATCGCTCTCGAGCTGGGTGAAACTGGCCTCCGCTTCGTCGAGGTCGCTTTTCAGCCCGTTGACGAGCTCGTCGAACGACTGCAGCTCGAAGTTGTGGGTCTCGGTGGCCTCGTCGAGCGCCTCCCGCGCGTCGGCCAGGTCGGCGCGCAGCGATAGAATCAGGTCCTGCAGGTCGAGCAGGGCGTCGGACCGCCCGCGAAGGTCGCGATCCTTGTCTTCGCCGGCCTGCTCGAGCTCCGCGACCTGGTCTTGGGTATCCGCGAGCGCCTGCTCCAGCGACGCGAGCGCGCTCTCGCGGTCCTCGAGCTGGGTTTGAATCTCGTTGAGCGTCTCGCGGTGGGATTCGGCGGCCTGCTCGGCCTTGGTGTGGATCGCGCTCAACTCACCCTTGAGCTTCTCTGCCTCCCGTTGCGCGCGCAGAAGTCGCGAATTGACGTCCGCGAGCTCCTTCTCTTTGACGGCAACGGTGTGGATCAGCTCGTTTTCCCGCGAAACCTTCTCCTCGAGCAGCTGCTCGAAGGAGGCGTTGAACTCCGACGTGCGCCGGTCGAGCTCGCCTTGGGCGATCTCGGCCGTCCGCTGGTGATCCTCGATGGTCACCTTGAGCGCCTGCGCCTCGACGTCCTTCTCGACCAGTCGCTCGTTCCACTCGTGGTACTCGCGCTCTTTCGCGCGGTACATCTCCATGACCTTCGCGAGCTCGAACTCTCGCTGCCGCAGCTTTTGCCGCAACATGTCGAGCTTGGCGTCGGCGGTGGTCCGGCGAGCGCTGACGCTCGCGGCTCGAAGAGGCGGGATCGGCGACGTTTCTTCTTCGACCGTTCCTTGCTGGAGCGAATCGAGGACCCGGTCGAGAAACGCGTTGTCTTCCTCGCTGGTCGGGGTCAGCGGATCCTTGGCCGGCAGGGGCGGAGGGCCGTCTTCGTCATCGCTCTGGTCCTCATCAAGGTCGATTTCGACGCTTACGTCGGTGGTCGAGGACGCCAACGCCTCTTCCACCCGAGCCTTCAGATCGTCCATCGGATAGGGCGGCGCGGCTGGGAAGTGCATGTAGGCGTCGGCCGCCCCTTCCTGGTGACGGTGGTGCTCGAAGGTCTGGTCGTCGGCTTCGGCGCTGTAGAGGAAGACCGGCACGTTGCCGAGCCGGCCCTGCTGCTTGATGCGGCTGCACAGCGCAAAGCCCGACTCGCCGTCGCGGCTATCCGCGCGCATGAGAATGATATCGGGCCGTTCGACATAGGTCTCGTCGAGCGGGTCGCGGTCACCCTCGGCGATCGTGACTTTGAGTTGGTCGGTGCGCAGCGCGGCAGCGACCCTCTTCGCGAACTCGCGATCCTCGTCGATGATGAACGCGTTCTTTTGGGGCACGGGACGCCAACGCTATCGTTCGTGTTCTAGCTTTTCAATGTGTCGCGCGATTGATCACGAAGTCTGCGCGCCAGACGTCTTGCCGGAGCACGGATGACAATGGCACATTGTGATAGGCTCGTGACGAAGCGCGGAGAACGAACGAAAACGCGACTCCGCGCCGGCGGTGTCGTGGCCCCTCGGAAACGAAATGGGCGATCCCGCGCCCGGCTGCGGCTCAAGACGGTCCGCGTCGCCGGCCTTCCCCACCGAAAGGCCTCTGCCGTCCACTGCTGCTAGAACTAGGTCTTTGGGTCCCGGGTCGGCAAAGCCGACCCACCCACCTCGCGCGCCTTCGGCTTGCGGGGCGGTGATCCATCTCGCGCGCCTTCGGCTTGCGGGCGGGCTTTCGGGGCGTTGCGATTTAAGCCGGACAAGCCTCGGTGAACGCTGTCGCCTTTATCCCGCAGTGTACCGATGGGCGCCTTCGCCGATCAGCGCCGCCGACCCACCCCGGCCCCAACGAAGCCTGCCGTCCCCCAATGCCAATCCCACTCAAAGCCACCCTCAATCCCCAAACCAATCCCCGCCACCCCAAACCAATCCCCGCCACCCCAAACCAATCCCCGCCACCCCAACCACCCAACGCGCACGCGCACCTTCAGATCCCCCAACCCCAAGAACCGAACCGGGACCCGACGCCGTACCCGAAGAACTACAGCTTGCTGGCCTCTCCAGGCAGCGGGTAGATTGCAGAAGCGACGCCCAAAACCCCGTTATGTTGGTGAAATTCGACAATCAACGTCCCCCTGGCTCCCTGCGAAGCCAGCTGATTCGTGTCGCGCTGTTCCTGGGGCTCGTCAGCCTCTTCGGAGGGACGCTGGTCGGTGTCGTGGCCTACGGGTACTTTGGCCAGAATCTGCCCCGATTCGAGAGCCTCGATGATTACCGGCCCAAGCTTCCCACCCGGGTCTACGGGCAGGAAGGCCAGCTGATCGGGGAGTTCTACAGCGAAAAGCGCATCGTCCTGCCTTACGCCCGCATCCCGCCCAAGGTCGTCCAGGCGTTCATGGCCTCGGAGGACGACCGCTTCTTCGGCCACAGCGGCATCGATTATTGGGGAATCCTGCGGGCCGCGTTCGCCAATCTGCGCGCCGGTCGAGTGGTGCAGGGCGGCTCGACGATCACGCAGCAGGTGGCGAAGTCGCTGATCATCTCCGCCGAAGGTTACGACTCCGGAACGGCCAAGAACCTGGTCCGAAAGATCAAGGAGGCCATCCTCGCTCGCCGGTTGGAGGCCACCTTATCCAAGCAAGACATCCTATCGCTGTATCTGAATCAGATTTTCTTGGGGAATCAGTCCTACGGGATTCAAGCCGCAGCCGAGAACTACTTCCGCAAGGACGTCGAAGACCTCAACGTGGCCGAGATCGCGCTGCTGGCCGGACTCCCTCAAGCCCCGTCGCGATACTCCCCGTTCCGCCATCCACAGGCGGCCAAAGACCGCCGCGAATACGTGCTGCGACGGATGCTGGAGGAGTCGATCATCACCCAGGCGGAGCTCGACGAAGCGAAGAATCTGCCTATCGAGGTGTTCCCCGCGCCGAACCTGGTCCGGCAGGTCACCCCGTACTTCACCGAGCAGGTGCGCCGCACCCTCTTCGACCGCTTCGACAAGACGACCATCCTCGAAGGCGGCCTGAAGGTATACACGACCGTCGACGTCGAGCGATACCGACACGCCGAGGACGCCAGCTACGAAAAGCTGCGGCTGGTCGACAAGCGCCAAGGCTACCGCGGGCCGCTCAAGAGGCTGGGCAAAGACAAGCAAGCGATCGCCGACTTCAATGCTCGCTACGTCTCGGAGCTCAAGTACCTCGGCCGAGACGACAAGCTCGAAGATGGCGAGCTGTACGTCGGCGTCGTCACCCGCATCAACCGGAAGAAGGACTACATCTATCTGCAGATCGGTCCCCACAAAGCGGTGCTGCCCCTGGGAACCATGCGTTGGGCGCGGCCCGTCGATCCGCAGGTCAACTTCGTGAGCGGATTGCTGCGGGAGCTCCCCAATTCGATCCGCACCGGCGACGTGCTGCTGGTTCGAAAGACCACCAAGGCCCGGGAGATGGAGCGACTCGGCAAGACCCGGTACACCCGCGCCATCCCCGACGACCCCGACTTGGCGGTAGTGGCCCTGGAGCAGGAGCCCAACCTCGAAACCGCGCTCCTGAGCGTGGAGGCGAAGAGCGGATATGTGCTCGCGATGCTCGGTGGCTACGCGTTCGACCGCTCCGAGTTCAATCGAGCCCTCCAAGCCTGCCGGCAGCCCGGCTCGTCCTTCAAACCGATCGTCTACGCCGCCGCTCTGGATCTCGAGGGCTGGACGGCATCGACCACCGTGCTCGACGCCCCGCTCACCTTCAACGACCCGACGGCGGGCCTGCGCTGGAAGCCGTCGAACTTCGGGGCCAAGTTCCTGGGCGACGTCACCCTCCGGCAAGCGCTTCAGAACTCCATGAACGTGCCGGCCATCCGGACCCTCCGCAAAGTCGGCGTCGAATCGGCGATCACCTACGCCGCGCGGCTGGGCATTCGTGCGGGCACCAAAGCCTCTCCGTGCAAAGCCCTTCGCGAAGAGCTCGGGCTCGCACTGGGCTCCTCCGCGGTCACGATGAAAGACTTGGTGCGGGTCTATCAGCTGTTCGCGAACTACGGAAAGCGGGTCAAGCAGCGCCTGATCACCCGCATCGAGGACCGCGACGGCCGAGTACTGCTCGACGACGGCTATCCCGGCGACCCGTGGGCGGGTATCGGATTGAAGGTCGAACGGGCCATGCAGTGGACGGAGACCGCGCGCAAACAGCTCATCGAGCCGCAGATCGCCTTCCTGATCACCAAAATGATGCGGAACGTGGTCGAGGGCGGAACCGGCAAGGCGGCCAAGGACGTCGAAGTTCCCGTCGCCGGTAAGACGGGAACCACGAACGACTCGTTCGACGCGTGGTTCGTGGGCTTCACCACCGATATCGTCACCGGCGCCTGGGTTGGGTACGACGACTACAACGTGCCCATGGGGGTGTACGAACAGGGCGGTCGGGCCGCCCTGCCGGTGTGGGTCGAGTATATGAAGAAAGGGGTGAAGAAGAAGACCAAGGAGTTCGAGGCCCCCGAGGGGATCGTGTTCGTCATGATCGACCCCAAGACCGGGCTTCGCGCACACCCGGATACCGATGGCGCCGTCGAGGAAGCGTATCGAGAAGGCACCGAACCCACCGAGTTCGTTGCGCGAGCCGGGCAAGCCCAGGCGGACGACGATTTCCTTCTTCTGGACAACTGAACGACGTGGTGAAGGCGGGCGACAGCGACGGTCGGCGACGTTTGCAGCTGATCGAGTATGCGGAGGGTGAGGATCTGGTCGACCACAAGGGGCGGTCGAGGCCGATCTACAAGCCGAGCTCCCCTCGACCGGCGGAGTGGCGGCCCAGCGGCATCTCGCGTTGGCTCCTGGGCTTGTTCCCCGGCCTGCGACTGATGGTGACCAAGAGCGTACCTGCGGGGCTACCTTACGCCTTGCTCGGTCTCCTCGCGGGCCTGGGTGCGCTTCTGGTCATCTTTAGTTGGTCCAGCACCACCGACGACATCCGAGAACTCCGGATCCAGCCGCGGTGGATCCTGCTCCGAGCGGGTGCGGTGCTCGTCCTGGTGCTGGTTTATGAGCTCCTCCGATTCGGTGCCCACGTAGAGGAACAGCCCTCCGGCCCCTGGACCCCAAGAATCTTGGCCGCGCTGGTGCTGCCGGCGTTCGTGGTCGCCTGCGGGGCGCCCTTCGTGCTCGATATCGCGCCTCGGCCTCTGGAGGCGACCTGGTTCGCGGCGCTGGTCGTGGGCTTCGGCGCGCTACCGGGGGCGGTCGCCGGCAGTCTGGGCGACATCTCTGGAACCAGCCGCCAACACTTTCGGATCGGGGCGGGCATCGCCCTGGCCGCGCTCATCGCGCTCGCGATCGGGCTCCCGTACCTGGGCGTTCCATTGTTCGGCGGGCTGTCCGGCGCGGCTCGAGCGGCGGGCTTTCGGGTGTTGCCCACCCTCCTTCCCTGAGCGCGCTCGCTTCGAGGGCACCGCCCGCTAGCGGCCTCGGCTGCAGAAACCGCTTGCTTCTCGAGGCAGGGGGCGGTGTGTGCACCGCATGGCGGAAACCTTGCCGGGTCCGGTGATCGTGACCGGTGCCAGCGGCTTCATCGGGGGGCGCCTCGTCAGCGCGCTCGACGGCACGGAGGTCATCACGCTTCGACGCGCTGCTTCCCCTCCCACCGCGCTCAAAAGCTTCGAGGTCGACTACGCGGACGTGGACGGTCTCGCGGAAGTCATGCGGACGGTGCGCCCGACGTACGTGATCCACGCGGCGGGCGCGACCAAAGGCGTGACCTACGCCGACTATCAGCGAGGCAACGTGCTGCCCACGCGGAGCCTGCTCGACGCCCTGACCGCAGCGCAACACACACCAGCTCGCTTCGTGCACGTCTCGTCTCTGGCCGCGTTCGGACCATCGACGCCCGATCGCCCGCACGAGGAGACCGATACGCCCACGCCGATCGAGTTCTACGGCCAGAGCAAGGCGGAGGCGGAAGCGGTCGTTGAGGCGTCTTCGGTGCCGTGGACGATCATTCGACCGTCGGGGGTCTATGGTCCCGGCGACGTGGACTTCTTCGAATACTTCAAGATGGCCGCTCAGGGCTGGTCGTTGTTCTTCGGCAACCGCCACCGGTGGTGGTCAGGCATCTACGTGGACGACCTCGTCGAGGCGATCTTCGCCGCCGCCCGGGCGCCGGCCACCGTGGGGCGCGCATACTTCATCGACGATGGCGACCCCCTCACTTGGGAGCGATTTCAGCGAGAGGTCGGGGAACAGGCGGGGCGTCGGGTCCGAGAGATCGACGTTCCAGAGCTGGTGGTGGGGCCGGTGGCTCGGATCGGTGAGTGGCTTACGGCGATCGACGGGCGACCCCGGGTGCTCAACCGCCAGAAGGCCAAAATGGGCGCTCAGGCCGCGTGGACCTGTCGGTCGAAAGCAGCACGCCAAGACTTCGGCTTCGCGCCGAAAGTCGACGTCACCGAGGGCGTCGCCCGCAGCTTCGCGTGGTATCGAGAACAGGGGTGGATCCCCGAACTGAAGACATGAACGACATCGACAAGACCCTTGAGAGCGCCGAAGCGGCGCGTCGTCGAGCCGAAGCCGAGGGCAAAGACGCGACGGAAGCCTTTCGTTTCGGGCGTCCGCCGATCCTCCGCAAGTGGTTACCGGCGCCGGCGTCGCGCCGCCCGATCCCCAAAGACCTCACCTTGGAGGTCATCGACCTGAATCGGCGCTCGCACCGAGGCCGGTTCATCGACGTGGCGGACCCGATCTACGAGGGCGACCCGAACTACATCGCCCCGCTCAGGATCGCGATCCTCAAGGCCCTCAACCCGAAGAAGTTTCCACCCTTCAAACACATCGAGATGCGGGCGGTGATGGCCTATCGGGGCGGCAAGCCCGTGGGCCGACTCACCTGTCAGATCGACAGCATCTACAACGACTACCACGAGACCAACGCCGGCTGGTTCGGGTACTTCGAGTGCATCGACGACCTCGCGGTGGCCCACGCGATGTTCGACGACGGGATCCGTTGGCTCAAGAGCCGAGGCGTGGTCGAGGTTTTCGGGCCCGCCAATCCCACGATGAACTACCAGTCCGGGCTGCTGGTCGAGAACTTCGACCGGCCCCCGGTCATCGAGACCTTGTACAACCCTCCGTATTACGAAGCGCTGCTGACCAGCTACGGCTTCGGCAAGGCCAAAGACCTGCTGTGCTGGTGGATTGATGTATCCAACGGAATGGACAGCCCCAAGCGACAGCGGATCCTTCGCATCGCGGAACGGATCAAGAAACGGGAAGGCATCACCATCCGCAACGCGTCCCTCAAGAACGCCCAGCGGGACATCGAGCTGATCCACGAGCTGTTCACCGCCTCCTGGCAGAAGAACTGGGGCTTCGCGCCCATTCCGAAGGAAGAGTTCGTCGAGCTCGCACAAGACCTCGTTCAGGTCATCGTGGAGGAACTACTGATGTTCGTGATGGTCGGCGACCGCCCGGTGGGGTTCGTGCTGACCGTCCCCGATGCCAACGAGAAGATGCCCAAGGACGGTCGGCTGTTTCCCTTCGGTTGGCTCAAGCTGGTGTCCGGGCTCAGGAAGACCAAGAACGCGCGGCTGTTTCTGCTCGGCACGCTCCCCGAGTACCGAAAACGAGGTCTCGAATCGATCTTCATCGCCGAGACCACGCTGCGCGGACACAAACTCGGCTACCACGCCGGCGAGATCGGATGGACCCTGGAGGACAACGACCTGATCAACCGGGTCATCGAGTCGATGGAAGCCTGGGTGGATCGCCGATATCGCATCTACGGCCTGGATCTCACCGACTGAAGCGAGCGCCGGGTGGCCGGTGGCCGGCCGCGAGCGCCCCGCCTTACCGCGGCTTGGCGCGGGCGGTTCGGCCTGTTTCCCCTCGCGAGATGGCGCGCGCGACCGTCACGTCCTCGCCGCTCAGCGACCACGCGTCGGCGATGGCCACGGCGCGCCGAGCGCGCGCCACCGAGTCGGAAGTCCCGGCGTCTATCCGGGCCAGCGCCGACAACACCGGCAGCAGGCTGCTGTGCTCGGCGCCGTACCTGGCCGTCAGCAGCTCCAGGGCCCAAACCAGGTGCCGCTCGGCGTCGGCAGCCTCGGCGTGGCCCAGGGCCACCCGACCCAACCCCTCGTGGGGGTGCGCGAGGGTCTCGTGCGCCGGCCCGTAGGCTTCCGTGAACAGACGGAGCGCTTCGCGATACGCGCGCCGAGCGGTCGCGGCGTCACCCCTGGCTCGGGCCAGGTCTCCACGGACGCACAGCAAGGCGGCGCGTTCGAAGTGGTCGCGGCCCAAGGCCTCTACGATGACCGGCTCCGCGGCATCGAGCTCGGCCGCGGCGCCGTCGTGGTCCCCGATCGCGATCCGCGCGCGGGCCCGGAGGCTCCACACCCCCGCGAGTCGCGGGTGCTTCGCGGGCAGCGTCCGCGCGAAACGAGCTTCGGCCTGCTCGAGCCACTGCAGGGCCCGCTGATATCGGCGCTGGAAGTAGTCGACGAGGGCCAACGCCTGCTCCGCGCTGGCGAGCAGGGGGTGGTCGTCGGCACCCGCCCGCAGGAACACCGCTCGCGCCTCGCGCAGCAATCGCTCCGCCGGCGTGTACGCGCCGAGATCGACCTGCGCCGTGCCCAGGTAGAAGAGCGAGATGGCTACGCTGGGGTGATCGTCACCCAATACGCGCCGGCGAATGGCCAGGCCCTGTCGCTGCATCTCGACCGCCCGCGCGTAATCACCCCGCTCCGCATGGAGCCACCCCGTCTTGGCGATCACCGTGGCGAGCAGAGCGTCCTCACCCGGTTGGTCCTCGAGCACCGCGCGCGCGTACCTCGCCGCATCGAGGCCGCGGTCGGGATCCGCCCTCGCATAGGCGTACAACCAGATGAGGCTGTGCCAGGCCGTGGCGGCGACGACCCGATGCCCGGACGCGAGGGCGAGCTCGACCGCCTCTTGCAGATGGGTCTCAGCGCTGTCGAGCTCCTGCAGCCAGGCCTCGGCTCGCCCGATCTCCAGCTTCGCCTCCGCATACACGGGCGGGTATCCGGTGGCCCGGGCCGCGACGATCGCCTGCGCGGCCCTCGCTTTGGCTTCGGCATAGCGGCCCAGACGCATCAGGCTCGACGCTCGCCCGAGCTCGGCGCGGACTTGCTGCACCCGCGAGCGGACCGCGCCCCGCGACGGTGGCGCGACGGCGGCCGCCAAGCGCTCGATGTCGTCGCACCGCTCTACGGGAGGCAGCTGGCGCACCGCCGTCACCGCTTTTTTGGCCATGCCCGGTCGGGGCCGTCGCAGGAGCTGGACGAACCCGTCGAGCTCACTCAGTCGGCGATCCAAGCACAGCATCCGCAGATCCATCATCGCCGGGGACTGCCGGCCGGAGACCCGGGTCGCCTCGCAGGCGGACGTTCGGCTGGCCGCCCAGGCCTCGGCGTACCCGTCGAGACGGCGGAAGACCTGGCGCAGCGCCCGAGCATCGGCGGAGGATGAATACGCCTGCTCGACCTCCGCCCGCGCTCGGGCGCTCCACACCCCCTGCACCGCCGCTCGCGCCCCCGCGCACCGCGGCTCGCCAAGGCTGACCGCGAGCCACGCACCGGCCATCGCCACGACCACCACCGCCGCCGACCATCGCCCGATGGGCCGCGGCTTCGCTTGCAGGCTGGCGAGCAGCGCGTCGAGATCCTCGAAGCGCTGCTCGGGGTCCAGCGCCAACGCCCGCCCCAGCGCCCGGCGGACGACACCCCGACTCGACGGCGGCCAGCGGATCGCGCGCGCGGCGACATTGGCGCGGACCTCGCTCAACGTCTGACCCGCGAAGGGCCGCGCACCGAACAGGGCCTCAAACGACGTGACCGCGAACGCAAACTGGTCGCTGCGCGCGTCGACATGACCCTCGAGCTGCTCGGGGCTCATATAGGCGGGCGTTCCGCATCGAGTCCCGGTCTCCGTGATCTCGGCCAGGTCGTCGGTGTGCGGCCGCGCGCCCGCGGGCCGGGGCTCGCGGGCGGATCGCGCCATCCCGAAGTCGACGACCTTGATCCGACCGTCGAAGCCCATCAAGACGTTGTCGGGCTTGAAGTCACGATGGACGAGGCCAGCCCGATGAGCCGCGGCCAACCCGTGGCCGGCGGCTACGAGCGCTTCGATGACCTCGCGGCGACTGGGCTTCGTCTCCTCGAGCCACGCACGCAGGGTCCGCCCCTCGATCAGCTCCATGGCCATGAACACGTGGCCATCGTGCAGGCCGACCTCGTACACCTGCACCGCGTTGGGGTGAGCGAGACGAGCGAGCGCCTTCGCCTCGCGCATCAGCCGCGGCGCAGCGTCGTCGCCCGCCCGATGAAGCAGCTTGAGCGCGACCTTGCGGTCGAGCTCGGCGTCGTAGGCTGCGTAAACGATGCCCGTTCCCCCCGTGCCGATGGGCTTCAAGACCAGGAAGCGACCGATCCGGACCGGCGGCGGCGACGAACCGAACAGAGACGCGCGAACCCGCTCTCGCACGTATCGCGACGCGACCTCGTTGGCCACGTCAGCTCGCGTGCTCCTCGAGCGCCAAAGCCAGGCCAAAAGCGCCCTCTTCCACCAGGATGGCCCGAAGCCGCTCCGTTCCCCGCCGAATCCGGCTGCGCACGGTCCCCTCGGCCAAGTCGAGGAGACCGGCGATCTCCGGCCCGCGCAGGTCATGAAAGTAGTACAGCTCGACCGGGCGTCGGAAAGGCTCGGGCACCCGCGTGAGCGCGGCCAGAAGCAGGTCACGCTCCTGCTTGCCGGCCACCAAGCGGCTTGGGGAGTCCGCCTGATCCTCCACGTGGCTGACGCCGGATCCGACGCGCCGCGCGTCCCGCCCGCAGCGACGCCGGTCGGCGCGAAGAACGTTGATCGCGATGGAGTAAAGATAGGTGCGGAAGGTCGCGTCCCCCCGGAAACGATCCCGGCCCTCCACACACGCGAGGAAGGTCTGCTGCACGAGGTCCTCCAGGCGGTCGGAACCTCGCGCCGAGAAGAACCCATAAACGACGTCGAAGTACCGTTCGAACAGCTCGTTGCCCGCCGCCAGATCACCGGCACGCCACGCGGCAAGAAGCGCGGCGTCGGGGCAGATAAGACGCGCTTTCGGTGAGTCTTGGGATGCGAGGGCAGCCATGTGAGCCAAGCATTATATCAGCGCTCGGCGACGGCCATAGCGCTCGCGACCGCGGGAACGCAGCCAAACCGCATACGCGCTGATCTCGGCAAGCCTGGCGCCCGGCGCGGATTTCGATCCCGGCAATCGAAAAAAAACGGCGAATTCTCGACTGCCCGTCGCGGGTCGCCGGCCGACCGTCGAGCCGACCGAACGACGCTCTTGCCGAGACTACGGACGCTCAGGCCCGCGCGGTCGCACCGGTCAACGGGGATTGATGCCACCGCCGACGCAGCGCCCATAGTCGCAAACCTGCCCACCACTGCAGCGGTTCCCGCAGCGACCGCAGTTGCGCTCATCGAAGCTCACATCGATGCAGCGGTTGCTGCAGACGCGTTTCGGGTGTGCACACCGCCGGCAGCTGCCGCTGGAGCAATATTCGTTGGTCTTGCACCGAACGCCGCAGGCGCCGCAGTTGTTGCGGTCGGAGCTGAGCCGCACGCAGCGCCCATTGCACGGCGTGCGGCCACCGGAGCAGTTGATGCAGATCGCCGTGACCGCATCGCACTGGCTGCTTCCCGGACACATTTCGCACTTGCCGGTGACGAAGTTGGGGCAGTGGCCTTCGGGGCAGCACAGACACCCGCCGGGTCGATTGGCCGGACAGGACGCCGCGGATGTGGTGCCGCACCAGTCGTAGTTCTGCTCGGCGAGCGTGTAGCCGAAGAACGCCAGGCCCTCGCGCGGGCAATGGCGCTCCGTACAGAACACCTGGTCTCGGGCCTCCTCACACTCCGCCACGCACGGGGGCGCCGTCGACAGCGCCTGGGAAACGGAGGCGACCTCGTCGGTCGACGCTTCGGAGACGTCGCCGGCCGGTCCCCCACACCCGACCACCCACAGGCCGACCACCCACAGGCCGACCAAAATCGGCAGTCCAATCCAGCTTCGACTCATCCGCACATCGGTCATGATGAAGAGTAGTGTCGCCGGCGATCCTTTCGATCCCGGCCGGCCAACTTTTCGACGGCCAGCTTCCGAGATACCGGCCTACACCACGGTTCCCCTTCGCAGACGCGATACCCGCATCTTCGCGACCGGTGGCCACATCTCACGGGCGCTCAGGGGTCGCGTGAAGCCGGGTCACCGCCAACGCCCGGAGAGCTCCGCACTGCGCCCGACCGGGGCGCCCACGGCCCGAAGCAGCTGGGCCTGGGCGATCCGCGCATCGATGGCGGCGTTCAGCAGTTCGAGGCGAGCGCTGGTCAGCTCCGCCTCGGCCTGGATGAGATCGGTGTGAACGACGGTTCCGACGCCCAGTTGCTCTCGCCGAACCCGGTAGGTTTCCTCCGCCGCCCGAATCCCAACCACCGCCGCCTCGTAAGACTCCCGGGCCGTTACGCAGTTCTCGTAGGCCTGGGCCACCTCGAGGCGGACGTTGTCCTGCAGAGCCGCG
>JANQQN010000518.1 GCA_028289325.1 Myxococcota bacterium
CGGGAAGGCCAACGTTGGCGCCGACGGCGACCAGCCACCGGGGCTGGCCTTCGGGGACCGCGCCCGCGGGCGCTACTCCGAGGGCCACAGCGTGCATCGCACCGCCTCCTGGCCATTGATCTGGAGGACCA
This sequence comes from Myxococcota bacterium, assembly GCA_028289325.1. GTDB lineage: Bacteria > Myxococcota > Kuafuiibacteriia > Kuafuiibacteriales > Kuafuiibacteriaceae > JANQQN01. Next base: position 132 of record JANQQN010000518.1, read on the forward strand.
CCGTCGTGGGCTCGAAGTCCCCGGGGACGGCGAAGCTGGTCGGCGGAACGAGCTGGTCCGTGCCGTCCAGGGTCACCGTCGCCAGGACGTCTTCGCCTCGCTCGGCGCTCTGCGACGCCGGGCGAGCGACGACCATCGCGGTGGCCCCGCTCGGCCCGGTCACGATGAATCGAATCCGATCCTCCACCTGAACGGCCAGCCGGCGACAGCCGAAGGTCTGCTGTCCTTCGCGATCGCGGACCACGCGCAGCGAGCCTTTGTCTCCTTTGGTCTGGAGGTCGTCGGGCCCGGAATCCTGGACCGCGACGCCCAGCAGACCGGTCGCCGCGAAGCCGGCGGCGAGGCCGGCCGCGATCCCCATCGGCCACCGGCGTCGGATCCTCGCCGGCCGGCCCGAGGCGTCCGCGACGTGGCGCAGAAACGCTTCCTCGTCGTGGGTGTCGGCGAACTGCCGGTTGTCGATCTGCAGGGCCCGCAGGCGGCGTTGGCACACCAAACACCGAGCGACGTGGCCGGCGGTCTCGGCCGAAGCTTCGTTCACCAGCAGCAGCTCGAGCTCGAGCGCTCCGGGATGGTCAGGCGACGTCATCGGTCTCCTCCTCTTCGATGGCTTGGCGCAGCCGGGCCCGGATCGCCTGCAGGCGTTTGTTGACGGTCTGCCGGGACCAATCGAGGGCTTGGGCCGCTTCCCCCTGCGAGCGCTCCTCGACCCACACCATCACCGCGAGGTCTCGGTCTTTGGGCGACAGCAACCCCAAGATGCCCATGACCGCGGATCGCTCATCGCCGCCAACGCCCGGAGAAATCGATTCGGGCGGGGCGGCGACGGGCAGCGGTTGGCGTCGCCGGCGGTCCAGCTCGGCGTAGCAGGCTCGATTGCAGACCTGCAGCAGGTACGGAAGCTTCTTGTCCGCGGTGCGAAAGCCGCCCCCGTAGCGCATCAGGTTGACGAATGCTTCCTGCAACACATCCTCCGCCGCCGTCGCGTCGCCCAGCAGCGAACGACAACGACGGAGCATGGCCGCCCCGTACTGCCGATAGATCGCCCGGACTTCGCGGCGAGACAGCGCTCGCCCTTGCCCGTGTAGAGGGGATTCGGTGGTCAAGCTGTCAAGGCCTCGGCTCTTCGGGACACGCTTGCTCCTCGTCGTCGGGGCAGTAGCGGCCGTCTCGACAGACGAACGCATTACCTTCGAACAAGAAGCAGGCGCCGTCTTCCTCCTCGCACGCGCGGCCGAAGGGATTGCACGGCCAGGCCTCGGTGACCTGCGGGTTGTCGGAGGCGAGGGCCTCGTCGATGAAGAAGCCGAGCCGCTGTCCGTCACGACACATCCCCAGCTCCTCGGAATCGCAGTCGATGAAGCTGAACGTCTGACCGCAGTTTTCGCAAAGCGCGGTGGCAAACGGCACGGCGGCCAGCTGTTCGAGGGCAATGGTGTCCTCCAAGCTCGACAAGGCCATGATCTCCGCCGTGTCGAAGGCGATCTGCGCTTCGTAGCGGTACAGAAGGCCCTGTTCGCTCGGCCTTCCGTCGTCGGGGTCCAACACCACGTCGGTCGGGACGCGAAAAGGCCCCTGGAGGCTGTCTCCGATGCTCAACCCTCGGGGCACCGGCGGTGACGCGGGTCCGCGCCAAAAGAGAACCGGCTGTTGTTCGAACCAGGTGCCGTCCTCCCAATAAACCTCGTTCAGTTCTTCGGATATCGCCTCGGCGTCGACCACCGCCACAAAACCTTGGGAGACATAGGCGTCGTCCGACCAGCCCTCGTCGAGGGTGGGGGCGGGCCGAAACGCCTCGTCGGGGGGCGGCGCGGTCACATCGATCCGGAAGCGGCCGTCGGCGCCGATGGACCCGCTGCCGGCGAGGCGCAGCTCTTCCCCGTCGATCGCGCGCCACACCAATACCGCCGTCCCCCGGTCGTAGCCCAAGGCCTGACCGTCGATCTCGGCGAGCACGGACAGCGCGGCGTCCGGATCCGCCAGGCTGCATCCGCCGACCAATAGGAAGCCGAGAGCACAACGCACCACAGGGTTGTAGCAAGACGAATACCTCGAGGCGACTCGTCGCCAGCATCACGGATCCAACCGATCTTGGCGCGGCCAGCTTACGGTTGGACCGTCTCTAATGAACGTGGGCTCGGGCGCCGTTAACGGCGCCCAGCCAGGCAAAGCATGTCGACGACGTAGAGGGCGGGGAGGCCGGAAACTGTAAACCGAGGGTAAAAAATCGCCTAACGGTGGTCAGCTCGGGACGCAGGCGGCTGGGCCATGGTGCCGAGGCCTTCGTTCTGTCGGACCTCCCGCCACGTTTCGACCAGGGTCTCGGCGGTGTACTTCAGCTGGGCCTCGGTGTGGGTGCTGCTGATGAAGAACCGCAGTCGAGCCGCGTCGTCCTCCACCGCGGGATAGACGATCGGCTGAACGTTGATCTTCTTCGTGGCCAAGGCCGCCGAGAGTCGCATGCATTCCAGGGAGTTGCCGATGATCGCGGGGACCACCGCCGCGCCGATCGCGTCGCCGGTGTTGATGCCCCGCGACCGACAGGCTTCGAGGAAGTACCGGGAGTTGTGGCGGAGCCGCTCCACGTTGTCCGGCTCGCGGTGCATGAGCTCGAGGGCCTTGAGCGCGGCGGAGGCGTTCGCCGGCGTAATGCCCGCCGAGTACACGAAGCCCGGGGCCGTGTACTTCAGGTACCGGACCAGCGCCGATGACCCGGCGATGAAGCCGCCGCAGCTGGCGAACGACTTCGACAGCGTTCCCATGAAGATGTCGATCTCGCGAGGGTCGACCCCGAAGTGATGCGCCACCCCTCGCCCGGATTCGCCGAGTACGCCGGTGGAGTGCGCTTCGTCGACCAACAGCAGGGCCCGATGACGCCGCTTGATCTCCAGCAGGCGCGGCAGATCGAAGGTATCCCCGTCCATCGAATAGATGCCCTCGGCGCAGATCAAGACGCGCCGGTAGTTGGCCCGGATGGGGGCCAGGAACTTCTCCAGGGCGTCGAGGTCGTTGTGGGGAAACGGCCGGCGGGTGGCGCCGGACAGATAGATGCCTTGCAGGATGCTGTCGTGGATCAGACTGTCGTGCACGATCAGGTCGTTGCGGTCGAACAGATGACCCACGGTAGTAACGTTCGTGGCGTGCCCGCTCACGAAGACGATCGCATCGTCGACGCCGACGTGTTGGGCGAGTCCTTCTTCCAGCTGCCGGTGAATCGGGCGCTCGCCCGACGCGATACGGCTGGCGGAGACCGACGTGCCGTACCGAGACGTGGCCTCTTGCGCCGCCGCCACGACCTCCGGATGTCCGGAATAGCCCAGATAGTTATAGCTCGAGAAGTTCAGCATCTCGACGCCGTCGATGACGCTGGTGTCTCGCGCCGTCCCCGTATGGACGTGGAAGTACGGGTTGTTCAAGCCGATGAGCTCAGCCATCTGAAACCGCTGGTCGAGCTCGCCGACCTCGGGGAATTTCGAGATATCGTACTGCTCGGGCGGAACCGAGGCCGCGGTGGGGGCGGTGTCTTCCGTCCGGAGGTCGGCAAACTTGCCGCGAATGCCTTCGAGCCAGCCGTAGGTCCGACCGTCGGTCGTCGAATAGTGAATGTAGCCCTTGAAGCCGTCCTCGTCGATCTCGTCGACGGTGACCACGCAGCGAACAGGACCTTCTCCGAACGGGCGGAGGAGGACCAAGCGGTCGAAGCCGGTCGGGAACCCGGCGCGACCGTGGTGGGCGACGAGCCAGTAGGCGGCGAGCTGAAAGCTCGCGTCGATGACCTTCGGGTCGACGGTCCACCGCATGCGGTCGCCGTCGGTCCACCAGTCGGCCACCGGCGTTCCGGCGACGGTTCCCATCACCCCTCGGTCCGTGGCGCCACTGACCGCTTCGATGCCTCGAAGCATGGGGCCGTGGAACGCGTGTCGGCCGAAGAAATCCTCCACCGTCAAGTCGAGCGACTCCGGCTTCCCCTCGAGCGTCGACGGCACCGTCGAGCGAGCATCGTCGTTCTCGGTGGCCAAGGAGGCTCGGTAGGCCACGCGGCCGTCGACCCGGATTTCCGCGGTCGCCGTCTTGTCCCCGTCGGGGCCAAATCGACCGCTGAGATCGATCTCTGCGGTGTCTTCACCCATCACCCCCCGCACGAGCTCCAGGTTCTCCACCACCAGGGGGCGATCGTCCGGAGCGTCGAACGCCCAGCCCAACACGTCGGTGACCGACGCCAACGGCACCACGGGTCGTCCTTTTAGCCGGTGGTCGTTGAGGTACGGGTGGCGACCGAGATCGAATGTCTCCCGAACCACGGTGCGGAACTCGCGCTGGGGCAGAGTTCGGGCCACGACGACCGAACCTTCGAGGCCGCTGTCGATCAGTCGCAGCGCGATCTCCGTTCCTTCGTCGTCGTCGAGGAAGGTGACCCCTGACGATGCGAGCGCAGAGCGCATCGTGGCGGGAATGCTGGCCACCATTCGGGTCGAGGACCACGGCGGCCAGGCGATGGACAGCACCCGCACCCCGGGCATCCCGAGGACGGCTCGATGGTCGAGCATCGAGTTTGCGGCCGCGTAATCGGTCTGGCCAGCGTTGCCGAAGCGTCCGGCCCAGCTGGAAAAGTACACCAAGCGCCGTAGGTGTGGACACGCCGTGACGACGGCGTCGGCCCCCGAGATCTTCGCCCGCATGACGGCCTGCAGCTGTTCGGTGGCTTTGCGGGTCGCGGGGGCGTCGTCGATGAGGCCGGCGGCGTGGATGGCCACCGTGACCCGACCGACCTTGCTCACCACCGGCTCCAGCGCGCTTTGCAGGGCGTCGGCGTCGGTCACGTCGGCGCTCACGTACTCCGCGGCGGTACCGCTGGCGGCCAGATCGCCCACCAGGCTCCGGATCTCGGGCGTCGCGCTGCGTCGGCCCGCGAGCACGATGGCTTTCGGTCGCCGTCCGGCGAGGGCGCGGACGACGATGCTGCCGATCTCGCCGGCGCCGCCGGTGACCAGGACGACCTCGTCACCGGTGATCGCGTCAGCGCCGCTTCTGTCCGGACCGGAGACCACCTCGAGAGCCGAAGCCCATCGGCGGCGACCGTCGAATCCGACCTCCGGCGTGCGGTCGGCGGACAGGGCTTCGGTGGCGATCCACGTGGCCGCCGACTGACCGGCCCGCGGATGGATATCCAGGACGCGAATCGCGTCGTTCTGTCGTTCGCGAGCCAGCGACTTGACGTAGCCGTACAGGCCGGCCTGCGCCTGATGGCGGGCGCCGTTGTCGCTGTGCACGAGGCCGAGCCGGCCGCCGAGCGTGGTGATCACCGCCATCCGGCTCGGTCGCAGGGCGGCGGCGAGAGGATGCAGCTGGGCGACCGGGTCCCGAGGGGGACCACCGTTCACGAGCCCCATCGCCGCGCCGTGGATGAAGCCATCAACCGAGAATCCGGCCGCGGACAGGGCCTCGGGCAGCCCTTCGATGAACGCCTCCGGCCACAGGTTCATGGTGTCCGCGACCAGCCGGGCCGGGGCGGCGACGCCGTCGTGTGCGAAGCGGACCCGAACCACGGTCGCGCCTCGCTTTTGCAGCTCCGCCGCGATCTGGGCGGCCAACGGCGAGCCGTCCTCGGTGATCAGCCACGTTTGTCCGCGGGGGTCGTGGGCGGGCAGAACCGGGGCCGGCGTCTCAACCGGACGAGCGACGTACAGGCGCGCGGGCGCCGCGGGCGCCGGCTCTTCGGCCGGCGCGGTGGTCGCGGGAGCCTCGGCCGTGGTCAGCCGCGCGGTCACGTGGCTGGTGAGGTCTTCCAGGGTGGTGTCCAGCTGGAACAACGAAGCGGGCAGCGCCCCGAGATCCGGGTACTGCGCCTCGAGGGCGCCCCCGAGGTCGGCGACCATCAGGGAGTCGAAGCCCAGCTCATCGACCAGCCGCTGCTCGCCCCGCAGGCTGTCGGCGGGGAACGCGCTCACCTTCGCCACGATCTCGAAGACGCGCTGTCGGATATCATCGGCGGCCGGCGCATTGGCGACAGGGGCCGCCGCCGCGCCCGATGGCCGTGGGTCGATCCGTTTCGCTGTCGATGCGGAAGGTGCCTCTCCGGCGGCGGCGTCCGCCTCCCCGGCCATCGCCGGCGCCGCCGCCGAAGAGGACACTGGCGCGGTGGGCTCCCGCATGACTGTCTGCAGCTTCGTGGTCAGTTCCGCGCTAGGGGCAGCTTCCCCGAGCAGAACGCGGTTTTGGGCGGCCAAGATCTCGGCGTGAGCGCGGAGGATCTCGGCCTGTTGGGCGAAAAGGGCGGTAAGCTCGTTCGGGTTGTCTTTCGGCATGGCGGCAGCGGGCGCGGTCGTCGCGAGCGAGACCGTCGGTTTCGACCCCTCCGCGGGCGGCGGGGGGGTAGTGAACGAAGCGACCGGCTGCGGGTCGTCTTTGATGGGCCAGTAGGGCTCTCGAGCGAGCGGGGTTTCCGGGAGGCTGACCACCCGGCGGTCTTCGTCCTCGTACAGCGCTTCGAAGTCCACCGGGGCGCCGAGGGCGGCGAGACTGCACAGCCCGTGCACCAGGCCGTGGCCATCGTCGTCGTCGAGGGGAGCGAGGTTGACGGTCGGAAGGTCGCGACCCAGCGTCGCTCGCGCGAAGCCGGTAAGAAGGCCACCTGCGCCGACCTGCACGAACACGTCTGCGCCCGTATCCTTGGCCTGGTGGAGGGCGCCCACGAAGTTGATCGGCGCCGTGGCGTGGGCCATCAGGGTCTTGCGCATCCGGGCCACGTCGCCACCGTAGGGTTCGGACGCGACGCCGGACGCGACGGGGCGATGAGGCGACGCGAGGGTCATTCCGTCGAGCGCGTCGGCGATCGCCGGCGCGATACCCTCGACGAGCGGAGAGTGAAACGCGTGGGACACCGCGAGGGGGCGGACGTCGAACCCCGCCGCGGAAAGGCGTTGGGAAGCGAGATTGACGGCGTCGGTGGCGCCGGAGATCGACACCTGTTGGGGGTGGTTGATGTTGGCGACCACCACCGAGTCGATGTCTCGCAAGTGGGCGCGCACCGACGCCTCGTCGGCCATCACCGCGGCCATCGTTCCCGGGTCTTTTCCGGGAAGCTGGCTCATGGCGAGACCGCGGATGGCGACCAGGCGCACCGCCGACTCCGCCGAGAACGCGCCGGCGTGGGCGAGGGCGGCGAACTCGCCGAGCGAGTGCCCGAGGGTGACGTGTGGTTCGACCCCGCACGTGCCGAGGAAGTCGGCCATCGCCAACCCCAACGCGGCCATGACCGGCTGGCAGATCTCCGTCGCTCGCAGCGCGTCGGCCTGATCTCGGGGGTCGCGAGGGCCGGTGGGATCCGTCTCCGGGTAGACGAAGCTGGTCAGCCGTCGAGGCAAGATGTCTTGCGCCGCGCGGTCCAGCCGATCCAGCGCGCATCGAAAGCGAGGGAACCGAGCCCTGGCGCCACGGAGCAAGCCCACTTTCTGGGCGCCTTGACCGGGAAAGCAGAACGCTAGTCTCGGCGCCGCCGCATCGGGCTCCCCGGCGTCATAGACGCCGACCTGCTTGGAGACCGCGAGGGGAAGAACGGGCGAGCCGTCGGTGGCGCGCAGGGTAGCGCTCGCCGCCCGAAGGTGACCGAGCAGCTCTCGCGGGCTTCGCGCGGACACGACGGCTCGGTATCGCTCGTGTCGCCGCCGGGCGTTGAGGGTGTAGGCGACGTCGGCCAAAGACGCGTCGCGCGCGGGCCCGTGCTCGAGGCTGTCGGACAGCGCGTCGAGCGCCTGGGGCAGATCGCCCAGGGTCGCCGAGGTCACGATGATCGACTCCGGCCACACCGCTTCGCCGTCGAGGTCGTCGACGATCGGGACCGACACCCGCGCCGGCCGTTCGACCCGAGGCGGCTCCTCGAGGACGATGTGGGAGTTCGTTCCCCCAAAGCCGAACGAGCTGACCGCGACCCGGAGCACGTCACCGATCTTGGGCGCGATCGGCGCGGGCTCGGTCGCGATCTTGAGTGGGAAGCGATCGAACTCCAGCTTCGGGTGCGGCTTTTCGAAGTCCGGCTGCGGCGGCGCGGCGCGATGCTCGAGGATCTTGATCGCTTTGATCAGGCCCGCGATCCCCGCCGCGGACATCGCGTGGCCGATGTTGGCCTTGACCGAGCCGACGAACGCGGGGTCATCGACGCCGTTCTCGAGGAGCACGGAGCCCAGGGCGTTGATCTCGACCGGGTCGCCGATGCTGGTGCCCGTGCCGTGGGCCTCGAAGTAGGCGATCGAGGCCGGCGAGACCCGCGCGTCGCGATAGGCGGCCCGAAGGGCGGCGATCTGGCCTTCGGCCTTCGGGGTCATCGGTCCTTCGCCTCGCCCGTCGTTGTTGCAGCCGGAGCCGAGCAACACGGCGTGGATTCGGTCGCCGGCTTCGACGGCGTCGGCCAATCGCTTCAGGAACACGACGCCGACCCCGTCCGACTGCACGAAGCCGTCGGAGCGGTGGTCGAACGGCCGACACACCCCCGAGGGACTGATCGCCCCGATCTTCGTAAACGCCACGAGGTTGACGGGCGACAGGTTGACGTACGCACCGCCGGCGATCGCGCTGTCGATCGCGCCCGCTCGCAGCTGAGTGACCGCGTCATGGATGGCCACCGATGCCGACGCGCAGGCGGAGTCGATCGTGTATGACGGTCCGCCGAAGTCGAAGGTCTGGGAGATCGCCGCCGCGTCGAGGGCGGTTAGCGACCCGCTCAGCGTAAAGGCCCGGATGGGAGCGGTCCTTTCGACGAGCGCCAGCAGCGCCTTGCGCAAAGCATCGTCGCCGGCCGCGGCGCCGAAGTCGCCGCCGGCCATTTGCATGGCCACGAGCCGGGCTTCGGTGAGCTTTTGAAACTCGGAGGTGGAGATTCCGACGTACACCCCGGTCCGGCTCCGATCGAACGCCCGGCGGTCGTAGCCGGCGTCCATCAGCGCCCAGCGCGTCGCTTCGATGAGCAGGCGCTGCTGAGGGTCCATGACCTCGAGCCGGCGAGGGGCGATGCCGTAATGCAGAGCAGCGAAGTCGCGGTAGCCGTCGATGAACGACCCGGAAGCGGTCCACGTCTTGTCTACGTCTCGTTGGCTGGTGGTGTAGAAGATGTCGTGGTTCCAACGGTCCTTGGGGATCTCGCGAAAGGCCACCTGGCCACGGGCGATGCGGTTCCAAAACTGGTCGGCGTCAGGCGCTTCAGGAAAGCGGCACCCGATGCCCACGACGGCGATGGGGGTCGAAGGTCCGTACGAGTTCTTGTCCATGGGTCGCGCGCCTTGATGGGGTGAGGCGGCCGTCAAGCCGCACGATTCTGCAGTTCTTCCTGTCGCAGCTCGGTGAGTGCGCGGGTCACCTCATGCCGAGTCACGCCCAACTTTTTAAGGGTGGGAAACCACACTTCCTTGAGAAAGACGCCTCGGTCCACCCCGCCCGTCTCCCGCATCTGCGCGGTCCGCGCGCCGTAGTCGGGGACGAGATCGGTGCCGGGCATCCGGAAGTTCTTGAACACGATCGCCATGTCTCGGATGGCGCCGTCCCGGTCTTCGGCCGTCTCGAGGGCGATCACCCGCCGGTAGAAGTCGGCGTGAGCCGCCTCGTCTCGAGCGATGAATCCGTAGATCGCGGCCAGGACCGTGTCCCCGCGAGCCCGAGCGAGGCCGAGCTGATGTTTGTACATCATGAACGTGGCTTGCTCTTGTACCGCACCGTAGAACGTCATCTGCCGCGGCGTCTCGAACGGCAGCTTCCACTGCTTCGCGAGGACGGCCTTTTCGTAGTCGAACATCTGCTGCTCGGTTCGCTGCCCGGTTCGGGTCAGGTACTCGCGCAAGCTCAGCGCGTGCTTCGATTCTTCGTAGCCCCAGTTCGCACTGAACCAGGCCTGACCGAACATCGAGCGGACGCAGTTAATGCCTTGGGATACGTAGTCGGGCAGGTAGCTTTCCACGCCGACGAAGGTCTCGGCATTCAGGGCGGCCTTGGGACAGAAGGTCGACTCATCGGCTTCGTCCCAAGGGATATCCGTAAACGGATTCCAGCGTCGATTCTTCTCCGCAAGCTCGAAGAAGGTCATGTACTCGCGGTAGACCGCTTGTCGAAAGCTATCCGACGCGCCCATCCTCGCCCTCAGGAGAGTCGCCGCACGAGCTCGGCGAGATCGCTCATCTTCTTGATGGTCGCGAGATCTTCGTCGGGGAAACGGATGTTGAGCTTCTCTTCCATGACCCCGATGACTTCCATGGTCATCACGGAGTCGAGGCCCAGCGCCGCGATCTCGGTCGTGATATCGACTTCGTCCACCTTCAAGTTGTTATCGACCTCCTTAACGGAGGTCTTGAAGAGCTCGACGATCTCTTGGTCCGTATGCATGCCTAGTTTCCTGGTCGTCAGATGACGAAAAACGAGCGATCAGGCTCGCCGAGCCGACCCGAATACTCGGCGGGCCGGTTTGGTGATCGAGCGCTGAAGCCGAATCAGTGCGCCGAACGTGACGTGTTTGGCGAGGGCGACCCGAGTGGAGGTCGAGCCGAGGGTTCGGTTGCCTTCGGCGCCGAGGGTCGACTGCTGGTAGAGGATCTTGGTCTTGCGGCGCTGAAGCTTACCGCTGGAGGTCTTCGGGAGTTCGCCGGGGCCCACCAACTTCACGTCGCGGACCCGAACCCCCACCGTGGACTTCAGGCGAGCGAAGATCGCGGTGGCGAGCGCGGCGCGATCTTCGGTCTTGGTTTCCGCCGCGATGACCAGCTCCTCGGTGCTGTCCCCGCGCACGGAGAACGCGACCACGTTACCTTTGCGGACACCCTCCAGCTGCTCGACCTCCCACTCGATGGCCTGAGGGTAGTAATTGCGGCCATTCAGGATAATCAGGTCTTTCTGTCGACCGGAGACGTACAGGTCGCCGTCGACGATGAAGCCCAGGTCGCCGGTGTGCAGCCACCCTCCGCGCAGTAGTTTCGCCGTCGCCTCATCGTTTTGAAAGTAGCCCGCGGTTACGCTGGGCCCCTTGAAGACGATCTCTCCCACCTCCCCGTCGGGTAGCGGTCGACCGTCGGTGTCGACGATCGCGACCTCGTGATGAGGGAACGTACGGCCGCACGCGACCAGCTCGAGCTGTCCGGCTTGCGTGCTGTCCTCGAGGACCTCGGCCACCCGGTCGGACTCGTAGCGGTCCCGGTCGATGCGAACGGTGGTGAACGGGCGGTCCAGGGCGTCGAAACTCACGGCGAGGGTCGCCTCGGCCATCCCGTACGCCGGCATGAGCGCGTTCTGGTTGAATCCGGCCTTCGCGAACGTCTCGCAGAACTTCCGCATGGTCGACGGATTGATCGGCTCGGCGCCGCACCCCACGACCCGCAAGCAAGACAGGTCTATCTTTGCGAGCTTGGCGTCAGACGCGCGTTTGGCGGCCAGCCCCATCGCGAAGTTCGGGGCGAAGGTGATCGTACCCCGGTACTTGTCGACGGTGTCCATCCAGACCGCGGGCCGCTTCACGAAGGCCAGGGTTGGAATGAACACCACGGGCACCTGATCGGTGAGCGGCGCGACGACGAAGCCAATGAGGCCCATGTCGTGGTACAGGGGCAGCCACGTCACACCGCGGTCGACCTCCGAGTCCGACTTGAGTCCGTCGACCATGATCGCGCGAGCGTTGGCGACAAGGTTGGCGTGAGTCACCACGACGCCCTTCGGATCCGAAGTCGACCCCGACGTGAACTGAAGGAAGCACGGGTCTTCCGGCCGCACGACGACGTTGCGGAGCGAGTCGCCGGTCACCGTCTCGTCGTGGTCGCGGATGGTGTCCGTGAGCAGGAGATCGTCCAGCCCTTCCACCCGCGCCACCAGCGACCAGAGAATGGGCGCGATCTGCTTGGTGGTGATCAGCGCTCGCGTTCCCGCCGAACGGAGGATGCGCGCCGCCGAATCGAGGTAGCTGTCGATCCGTCCCAGGGCCAGGGGTGGGTACATCGGAACGGGAACCAGGCCCGCTCGGATAGCGCCGAAGAAGTTGAGAACGAAGTCTTCGCCCTCGGGAATGATCATCGCGATGCGGTCGCCGGGCTGATGACCGAGCGACAAGAAGTATTGCGCTCGTCGGTCGGCTTCTCGTGCCATGCGCTCGAACGACCACTCGTGAGGCGTCAGATCGTTGTCGAGAAAGGTGTAGCCTCGGTGGTCGACCTGGGCTGCGTGCTGGAGGACGTCGATCAGTGTACGGGACATAACGGCGGCTCTCTCCGGAATGGCAAACATCGTCTTTGGAAGGACGACTTGCCGGCTGACTGGCGGACATATGCCTTTCGCCGAAAGGGTGGTCAACGGAGTTTTGGCCGGTGAGAGCCGCCACAAGCGCCCGACTTTCAAGACGGTTTTCCTAACCGGTCGTAAATACGGATCAAGGCAAAACAACCGACGCGTCGGAACCGCATCACTTTTTGCGGAGGGCGTCGAATTGACCAAAAACGCCGGGTGACAGATGCAATCTGTCATGCCGAACCCCGGCTTTGGTGCGCGTTCACGCGCGAAACGGCGCGCGCCAACGGCCGGCGTGGGCCCCCAGCGATCGCCGTTCTGGAATGCCGCAAGAAGTTTGCTTTCCTGTCCGCTTTTTGTGTGCTCGCGCCGTTTACTCGGGCGCCGCTCGTGTAGGGCCACGCGAGCAGGCAGTCTTGCGCACCGCGACGGCCGCCCATCAGCAGGATTTCCCGACTGCGGGCGTTCTCACGAGTTCATCCGGGGCACGCCTGCATGACGACGCCACCAAAAATCATGGTGGTCGGTTTGGGGGGCATCGGCGGTATCGTCGCGGCTCACCTTCTCGACGCCGGATACGACGTCACCGGGGTCAGCGCCAACCCCGACGTCCGGCGAGCGTTGGCGGCGGGCTTTCGGGTCGATGGGACCGGACGAAGCTTCACCGCGACGGGGAAGGTTGTCGAGTCGCCGCCGTCGGACACCCGGTACGACTTCGTGTTGCTCGCGACCCAGCCTCCTCAGGTCGAGGCGGCGGCGAGGCACCACGCGGAGGCCTTGGCCGACCATGGGGCGATGGTCGTCTTTCAAAACGGGCTGTGCGAGGAGCGCGTGGCCCGTATCGTCGGTGCGCGGCGGGTGATCGGCGCGATCATCTCCTGGGGCGCGTCGATGATCGCGCCCGGGCATTTCCGGCGAACGTCCCGCGGCGGGTTCACGGTCGGCGCCCTCGTCGACGGGCTCGAAGAGCGCTGTGTTTCTGTCGCCGCCGCGCTGCGGTCGATCGGCCCGGTCGCGGCAACCGACAACCTCCGCGGCGCTCGGTGGAGCAAGCTCGCCTTCAACTGCGCGGTCTCATCGTTAGGCACGGTCGGGGGCGACCGTCTGGGCCCCTTGCTCGCGCGCAGCTTCGTGCGGAGGCTGGGTCTCGAGGTTCTGACGGAGGCGGTGGAGGTCGCGCGAGCGGAGGGTGTCGTGCTCGAGAAGATCGCGGGCACCGTCGACCTCGAACACCTGGCTTTGAGCGATCGCGAGCGGTCCGGCGCCGGGCGATGGTCCCTGGGCGCCAAACACGCGGTGCTGCTCGCGGCCGGGGCTCGCTACCGCCGTCTTCGGTCCTCGATGCTCGCGGCCATCGAGCGCGGCCGACCCCCGGCCGTCGACTTTCTGAACGGCGAGATCACCGATCGGGCCGCCCGCCACGGCCTGTCGACGCCCGTAAACGCCGCTCTACACCGCACGGTCCACCGGATCGCGGCTGGTGAGGCCCGTTCGAGCGTTTCAACGCTTCGCCAGATATTCGAGGACACCAGACCTAAAGTTTAGGTACATTCTCCGAATGGCGAAGCAAGTGGGGGTCATCGGCGCCGGGGCGTGGGGAACTGCGCTCGCTCAGCTCATGGCCGATCAAGGATCAGACGTCACGATATGGGCATACGAGACGGAGGTCGTCGACGACATCAATCGACACCACGAGAACCGCATCTTCCTGCCCGACGCTCCCCTGTCCGAGCGGCTGCGGGCGACCAATGACCTCGCGGAGGCGGTGACGGGCCGAGACCTGATCCTGCTCGTCTGCCCTTCGCACGTCATGCGACGGGTGATGACTCAGGCCGCGGAACATCTGCCCAACGACGTCCCGATCATCAGCGCCGCGAAGGGCATCGAGAACGAAACGCTGATGACCATGAGCGAGGTCCTGGAGGATGTCCTGCCCGCCCGCCTCCACCCCATGCTCGGGTTCCTGTCCGGCCCCAGTTTCGCTCGGGAGCTGGTCCAACGCCTGCCGACCGCGGTCAGCATCGCGTCGTCCAACGAGCAGGTCGCGGAGCAAGCGCAGCGAATGATGGTGGGGCCCTACTTCCGGGTCTACACATCGACCGACGTGGTCGGGGTCGAAATGGGGGGCGCGCTCAAAAACGTGGTGGCCATCGCCTCCGGCGCGGCGGACGGCCTCGGGTTCGGATACAACACCGCGGCCGCGCTGGTGACGCGAGGTCTCGCCGAGATCACTCGGCTCGCGGTGAAACGCGGCGCCCACCCCCTCACCCTCGCCGGCCTCGCAGGGATGGGCGACCTGGTGTTGACGTGCATGGGCGGTCTCAGCCGCAATCGCACCGTCGGACAGAAACTGGGACAAGGCATGACCCTGCAGCAGATCATGGACGACATGCGCCAGGTCGCGGAGGGCGTGAAAACGGCCAAGTCGGTGTACCTGCTCGCCCAGCGGGAGGGCGTCGACATGCCGATCTGCTCGATGGTGTACGGGCTGCTGTACGAGGACCGATCGGCCAAAGAGGCGGTCACCGCCCTGATGGGGCGTGCGCTCAAGCGGGAGCTCGAGCACTAGTTCCCTGGATCACTGATTTCGAGCAGGTTCCACCTGCACAAAATCGCGCTCCACGGGCCCAGCGCGGCCTCCTGATCGCTTCGCTTCGCTTCGCTCACGTCC
>JANQQN010000529.1 GCA_028289325.1 Myxococcota bacterium
GCGATGAAGCAAAGCCCCACCGCAAAACGGCGAATCGAGCCGCACAACCGCGGCCAACAAGTCCTCGCCGAGGGCCTCACGCGGGTTGTCAGTCCCGTCGTTAGCGCTTCGAGAACTGGAACCGCTTGCGGGCGCCGGGTTGACCGTACTTCTTACGCTCGACCGTACGAGCGTCACGAGTCAGGAATCCGGCTTTCTTCAGCGCGGGCCGAACATCGGGGTCGGCCTCGGCCAGGGCGCGGCTGATGCCGTGTCGGACGGCGCCGGCCTGACCCGAAGGGCCACCACCGGTCACGTTGACCACGATGTCCCACTTGTCCTGTTGCTCGATGATCTCCAGAGGTTGACGGAGGATCATCTTCAGCGTCTCGCGGGGGAAGTACGTCTCCACGTCCCGCTTGTTGACGGTGATCTTGCCGTTGCCCGGGCGCAGATAGACCCGAGCCACCGCTTCTTTACGCTTACCAGTGGCGTAGAACTGCTCCATGCGATTCCTCTACCGGGCCGATCAGGCGCGCCGGTCGTCCATCTTCACCGGCTCCGGGTTCTGAGCCTTGTGGGGATGTTCGTCCCCCGCGTAGATCTTCAGTTTCTTGCGCTGCGCGTTGGCGAGCGCGCCGCGCGGCATCATGCCCCACACCGCGAGCTCAACGACCTTCTCAGGGTGCTTTTCGAGCATCTCTTCGCCGGTCCGGTACTTCGCGTTGCCAAGGTAACCCGTGTGTTTGAAGTAGGTCTTCTTCCGGGCCTTCTCGTTACCTCGGAACTCTACCTTGCTCGCGTTGATCACCACCACGAAATCACCCACGTCATCGTGGGGCGTGAAGGTGGGCTTGTGTTTGCCGCGAAGGAGCATCGCGATCCGGGTGGCCAGGCGACCGACCGACTGCCCTTGGGCATCAACCAGCAGCCACTTGCGCTCGGTGTTGTCCTTGCGGAAGCTCTTGGTGGCACCGACGTTCTTCAGGGGCTCGACGCCCTTGCCGGAGCTGCTCGCCTCGGTCGGCGTGCCGTTGTCCGCGTTCTCCTCGGCCATGGGAAGAGCGGGTGTATGTGCGCCGTCGGGGTCTGTCAAGCCTCAAGCCGCGCGTGATCTTGCCCCTCACGCACCAAATCGGCGATGGCGGCCCGAAAAGCGTCCATGAGCCGCTGCCGCCCCTCATCGCCCTCGGGGAGGGTGGCGGTGGGGATAGGACGACCGTATCGAACCTGAACTCGGCCCGGCCGGATCCGCCAGTCCCCCGACGGCAGGATCTGGCGGGTGCCCAAGACGGCCACCGGCAAGACCGGGACCCGGGCCACCAAGGCGAGGTGAAACGCGCCTTTCTTGAGGTCCCCCAGTTCCTCGCGGGGGGTTCGGGTGCCTTCAGGAAACATCAGCACCGAACGTCCTTCCCGGATGGTCTGGGCCGCCTCTTCGATGCTGGCGTGGGAACGCTCCTTGTTGCGACGGTCGATCATGATCGCCGCCCCGCTCCGCAGGGCCCAGCCGAAAATGGGGATCGCGCCCAGCTCGTGCTTCGCCACCGGCCGCATGTCGATGACCGCCCCCGAGTAGATCGAGGGCACGTCGAAGTGGCTCGAGTGGTTCGCCATCACCAGATACGCGGGCGCGGTGAGGGGCACCGGCGGACCGAATACTTCGACCTCGACCCCGCACAACGCGAGCATCTGCTGCGCCCATCGCTTGGCCACGGGGGTAAAGAAGCGGCCTCGATCGATCGGCGTGACCGCCGCCGCCACCACCGACCAGGGCACCGTGACCCCGACCACCGCCGCCGCGCGCATGATCGGCCCCAGCACGACCGAACCTTGCCTGATGCCCGCGGGGGCGTCGACCCTCAGTTCTAGATGAGCTCGGCGCGAGTAACGAGCCACTTTCGTGGCTCGTTGATTCACGCCCGCTCCTCGAGTTCTACAGCCTTTGACGCTCCGCAGGCTCCGCGTGCGCACGCCGCGCCGGATTCCGACCTGCGTCGGAACTCCCGCCGCCGGAGTACTAGGATCCACCGCTCGTGTCGTTGTCGTCCTCACCGTCGACGTCGGCGTCGGCCTCCGGGCGCGGCGGCAGCCGCTCGTCGTAGATGACCTCCTCGAGGCACAGCCCTTGGGGCGGCGCGGTCATCCCCGCCCGCGTTCGATCCCGCGATTCGAGGATGTCGGCGACCGCCTCCGGACGAACCTTGCCCAAGCCAACCTCGTACAGCTGGCCCGCGAAGATGCGGACCATGTTTCGGCAGAAGGCGTTGCCCACCACGTCGAGCTCCACTCGACGGTACGGCCCGGGCCGCACGTCCAGGCTGTAGATCGTCCGCACCGCGTGTTTGGCCGCGCAATCCGCGCTCCGAAATGCTTCGAAGTCGTGGGTCCCCAACAATAATGCGGCGGCCGCGCGCATGGCCGCCAGGTCCAGGCGCCCCCGCACCCACCACGCGCGGTGGCGATCGAGCGCGCTGGGCGTCTCGTCGTTCCAATAGGTGTAGCGATAGTGCTTGCCCCGCGATGTACGGCGCGGGTCCCACCCCGGCGGCGCCTGCTCCACCCGTCGGACAGCCACCGCCTTCGGCAAGAACTGCCCGAGGCCTCGCGTAAAACCGACGATCGGCACCCTCTCCTTCGACGTCTCGAAGGCCGCCACCTGACCGCGAGCATGAACGCCAGCGTCGGTCCGAGAGGCACCCCGCACCCGCACCCGCTCCAGGGTCAAGCGTTCGATGGCCTGCTGGACGGCCCCTTGGACCGTCTGTTGGGGAGGGAGCCCCTTTTGGACCTGCCAGCCGGAAAAGTTGGTCCCGTCGTACTCCAGGACCACCCGCAGGGTGCGCACGCCGAGCTCAAAGCTCCATGTACAGCCCGACGCTCCAGTTGAAGTCGGACAGATCGAAGCTGTCCCCGCCGAAGTCGTCGACCTCGGACGTGGTCATCTCCACGAACACGTAAGTCCCCCGGATGCCGGTATTCGCGAACAAGGACTGCGCTACGCGGGGCTCGATCTTGTTGAGCATGAACGCGATGCCCAGGGTTCCGGTGAGGCCGAAAGTGCCGCCGCGGGCGGTTTGGCGGTCTTCCTCCTGGTCCCGCCGCTGCAGCTCCCCGACCCCGTTCGTGGCCCACCAGATGTAATACGCCAGGCCCCCTCTCGCGTAGGGAACGAGGGGGATCCAGGTCCGATCCGCCAGAACATCGAAGCGGTACCCCAGCTGAAGAGTCAGCGGGACCAGGTTGAAGTCGTTGTCGTCGTCGGACGGCGACCCGGGCACCCGGCTGCCCTTACCGAACAAACCTTTGCCCGAGTACTGAAGGAAACCCACCGTGCCGCCCACGGTCACCGTGCCGAATCCCCGCAGGACCTGCAGGTCCACCCCCAGCGTGAACAGAGGGCGGCTCTCGGCTTCGAACACGTCGGAGAAGCCCGGCTCGTTCTGAATGTTGCCGGAGTACGGACCGCCCTTGAACTCCAGACCGACCCCGACCGTGGTGAGGTCCGAGTCCGGCCGACGCGCCTCGGCGGGGTTCGCCCATAGGAGGGCCGCGACCGCGACCACCCCGGGTACCGAGGTTCGGGCGCGTCGCCGCGCCCACCGCACCGTTCGAAACGCCAACCAGGCGGCGGCGACGAGCGGGCAAAGCATGATCAGCATCGCGACCATCGCCACCGGAACCAGCCATACGCGGATCCAAATCGCGAGCGATGGGTCGTCGCCGACCCGTTCCGCCAGCGGCGGGGCATAGTGGTAGTAGGCCCACACGAACGCCGCCCCGAGCGGCGTCGCGTTCAGTACCCGATCCCGAAAGGCCCGCAGCACCCGAACGAGAGGATGGGCGTAGGATCCGTAGGCGGCGGTCGCGATGAAGCAGAAGCCGCCGGCCTCAGGACCGTCGTACAGCTCGAAGAAGTCGTCGACCGTAGTCGGGAACGTGTCCTCGACGTCGCCCGGCTCCCCGATGTTGTCGAATTCATCGATCGCGCGAATGCCGACCACCACCCTTTCGCCGGTGATGATCCCGTCGCTGATCGACACCTCGCCTTGAGTATCGGAGATGGTACCGGACGGGATCCACTCGTTTTCGGGGCACGGCAGGCTATCGAAGCTCACGGTCAACGTGCTGGTGTTGACGCAGTACACGACCTCGTAGAACTGGATGTTGTTGTCCGCGAGCGGCGTCCATCGAACCGTGACCCGGTTCTCGCCGGGTATCAGCTCGTCTACGGGCGGCCCCGCCGGGGCCAGGGTATCGACCTCGAAGGTCCAACACTCCGAGAACGTCTCGTTGAAGTCCGGATTGCCGTCCGGGAAGACGTTCACGCAGATGGCCTGGTTGTAGTCGTCTCTCCCTTGGCCGCCGAGCGACTGAGGAAGGTCCTCGTCGTTCTCGATGATGTTGATCGGAAGAATCTCGACCTGCAGCTCTCCCGTCAGAGGCTGGTCGCCTTCGGCCTCCGCCAAGCCCTCGCTGTCTTCCACCCTCAAACGGGTCGGCGCGGTCGAGGTCTCGGTGATCGCGCCGTACGTGAGTTCGTAATCGAAGTTGCCAGAGGTCAGACCGGAGACGGACCACGACAGCTGGATCGTCGCCTGAACTTCCTCCTCCAGATCTTCGATATTGATCCGCTGCTCTTCGATGGTTCGAAAAGCCGATAGATTGATGACGACGCCCGTCGTCTGGGCCTCGGCTGCCAACGGCAGACCGCACACAAAGGGGATCAACAACAGCCAACGCTTCGACATGGGAGGTCCGCCTCGACGCAAGCTGCGTACCACGCCCAGAAGCCAATGGTCAGGTTTTCTCGCCCACTGTCCTACGTCAATTTGACGCTATTTACCGCGGCGGCCTGACTTTCCGTCAGTTGTCGGCGGTTTGCGCAGCACGCCACGCGTCGATGGCGAGGGCCGCGGGCACGGCACTACCGGCTCGAGTTCGATCGTAAGCGAGCCACAGATCGATATGATGAGGGCCGACCCGCACCCGCGAGGCCAGCGCGTCGTCTCGGTCGACGGCGTCGAGAGCGGGAACGACGGGACGACGGACATACCGCAGACCTCGCGCCGCCGTCAGAGCGGCGACCACGGTCTCCAGCTCGGGCGTCGGCGCGTCGGTACGGACGTGAATGACCGCGGTATCCGCGACGAACGTCGGCACCAGGATCCGGGTGACCGCGACGTCCACCGCCCCCTCGACGGCTATCGCTTGCAATCCTGATTGCACCTGGGCGACCAGGGCCGCATCCGCGGTGTGGGGATGAGCATCGCCCGTGGCCAACGATGGGATGGGATCAAAGGCGACCGACGCGGGAAAAACTGCGGGGTCCGCATCTCGCATTGCGAAGACGGCTCGGGTCTGCTCCGACAGCTCGTCGACCCCCGGCTGGCCGCGGGCGACCGCCGACTCCAGGGTCGTCACGGTGACCGACCGCGGGCCAAAGGCCGACAGCGCACCGATGGTGGCGGCCAAGGGCGCGGCGGGCCCGACGGCGAGCCGGTTGCGGCCGGGGGCCGGCGCCACACCGGGGATCAAGCCCGGCCAGAGCCACGGGCCGTCCTCGAAGACGTCGGCGACATCGATCACCGGCGTCCCCCGATCCGCGATGGCCTCCGCCACTCGCCGGGGCAGGTCGCCGGTCATCGCGAGCACGAACAACCCACCTCGAGCCAGCACGGACTCCTCGAGCAGAACCAGGTCGCTCTCCAGAAACTCACTGGTGGTCGCGGCCACGACGCCGCCGCCGGCGTCGCGATCGCCGAGGCGGTCGATAAGCGACCGCGCCACGGCCGTATGAGCGCCGATCAGGACGACGTCAGACATCTCAGGACGCCGTCAGGAAGGCGATCTGGTCTTTCGTGGCGAGCTTGAGCTTCTGCAGCCGCTTGCGCTCGATCTGCTCTTCTGGGCTCAGGTACAGTCGGCTGTTCAGATCCGACAGCCGGGCCTTCAGCTCCCGATGAACGGCCTGCAGACGGCCGACTTCGGCTTGAATGTCGATCGGTGCTTCGCTCGCGCGTGCTCCCATAGGGTGATCCAACACTAAGGGGGCCCCAAAGGCGTGGTCAAGGAAGGTCGGCCAGGTGCAGCTTCGCGTCGTCGGGGGCTCGGAGGCCGAGATTGACCTCCGCCGCCGACCGCTGGTGATACGCCGGGTCCAGATGGCCCGCATCACCCCCCTCACCCGCCGCGAGCCGCGGCGCGGCCAACATGGCCACCGTCGACGCGAGCGGGGTCGCGACCTCTGGCGGGGCCCGGACGACGCCTTCGATCGACGCAATGTCGTGGTCTCCTACTACGAGCACCTTCTCCGACTTCAGCGTGTCCTGCAGTCGAGCAGCGAGATCCGACGCCTCGTAGAGGCCGTCCGGCAGGCGGGGATCCGGCCTTCGGTCCGGACCGTACAGCCCGGCGAACACCTCGCCGCGCCTCGCGTCGAGGACGGCCAGGGCCAGGCCTCCCTGGGACGCCTGGGTCGCCATGACCTGGAGGGTCGATACGCCGACCGCGGGCCGAGGCACCGCCGCGGCCAGGCCTTTGAGGAAAGAGACGCCGATGCGGAGACCGGTGAACGAACCGGGTCCGATGCTCACCCCGTACGCCTCGACCGCGCCCAGGCCACCGTGGCCGTCGAGCAGATCCCGGACTCGCGGCGCGAGCTCGGCCGCGTGGTTCCGGACGGCACCGAAGGCGTCCTCATGCATCCCTGTCTCGGGGTCCCACAGGGCGATGGTCCCGTGGGGGGCCGAGGTCTCGATGGCCAGGATGCGCACGGGTCAGAACATCGTGTCGAGCCGCAGAATGTCGTTACGGAGGGCGAGCACCAGCACCGCGAACAGCACGACCAGGCCGACCATGCTCGCCAGCTCACGGGTCCGAAGGGACACCGGCTCCCGACGGATGGCCTCCACCGCGCAAAAGACCAGGTGTCCACCGTCGAGGATCGGGATGGGCAGGAGGTTCACGAGGCCCAGGTTGACCGAGATGAAGGCGAGCATTTGCAGGTACTGCAACAACCCCTGCTCCGCGGCGGCGGCGGCGGCACCGAACATCGACAGCGGACCGCCGACGTTGCTGGTCGAGATCTGGCCCGAAAGCAGCATGAACAGAGCCTTGGCCACATACCCGATCATCGAGAGGGTCTGCCGGACCGACTCCACCGCCGACTCGGCGATGGACAAGCGCGGCGTCTCCATTCGGGCGGGGGCGGGGGACTCCCAGTTCGCGAGCGTGACCTCGCCGGCCTGCAGCCGCCGGCACTCCGGCATGACCCCCGGGGGCCGCACGCCGAACCCCGGCAGGTAGCGCACCTCGTCCTCGCCGGTCACCTCGTTGCGGCACGCCACCGCGTCGCTACGCAGGGTGACGGTCTGGATCTCTCCGGCTCGCCGGAGCGCGGCCGAAACTGGCCCGCCTTCGGCTTTAGCCATAGCGAGCTGGAACGCCCAAAAGTGGTGAACCTCCCGTCCGTCGACCGACAACACCTGGTCTTCAGCGCGAATCCCCGCCCGATCCGCCGCCGAGCCAGGCACGACGGTGCGAACGAAGGTCTCCGAAGGCGCGAGCCCGAGCGAACCGAGGTCCTCGAAGTCGGCCGGGGTCGCGACTTCGGTCGACGCAGGCGCGGTTCGCTGCGCGGACAGGAGGTCGCCCGCCTCGAGGGTCACGGTCCGCGCCCGCCCCACGCTGATCGTGCGGCCGGCGTGGGCCCTCAGCGCGGCCTCCAATTCCACGAGGTCCGTCACGGGGCGGCCGGCGACGCTCAAGATCTCGTCGCCAGTTTTGAGCCCTGCCGGCGCCCGGCGCCCGTCGACGACCCCGACCCGGGTACCGATGCGGCGCGCGGTGATCCCGAGGATCCCAACCTGCTTCGGTTGACCGAACATATCCCGGTCGGGGCGAGCATCGGGCACGACCTGCAAAGTTATGGTCTGCCCATCCCGCTCGACCTCGAGCTTGGTCGGCTGCTCCGGCCGGTCCTGGATGAGCTCGACCAGGCGCCCGAAAGACCACGTTCGATGGCCGTCCACGCTGATGATCCGGTCGCCGGCGCGAACACCGGCTCGGGCCGCGGGCTGGCCAGGCCCGACTGAACCGACCTCCGGCGCGAGGATCTCGGGCCCAACGACGTTGTAAGCGAAGAAGCAAACGACCGGGAACAGGAAGTTGAACAACGGCCCGGCCAGCGCCACGATCGCACGCTGATAGACCGGCGCTCTCGTGAACGCTCTCGCTTGATCGTCAGGCGAGATCTCGTCGTAAGGATTGTCGCCCACCATCTTGACGAAGCCACCGAGCGGTACGGCCGCGATCTGGTAGGTGGTCTCGCCTCGCCGAAATGAGATCAGCGGCGGCCCGAAGCCGAGCGAGAATTTGACGACCTTGATATCGAAGAGCTTGGCGGCCAGGAAGTGGCCGAGCTCGTGGACGAAGATCAGAATGCCGATGAACAGAATGAACGCGGCGATGGCGAACGGACCCAGCTGCACCGATAGCTCCTATTAGCGCACCTTACGTGGCGGTCAACTCCGAGGCCAACATTCGCCAACCGCGATTCATTCTGCGCGCTCGGCTAGCCCCAGGGTAAGTACGTGAGCGTCAGACCCCGCCAGCCGGCCGCGTACGCAAAAACGACCGGACCCGTAAACAGCAGCGCATCGAGCCGATCGAATAATCCCCCGTGGCCCGGCATGATTCGACCTGAATCCTTCACCCCGACCGACCGCTTGAGCAGGCTCTCCGCGAGGTCGCCGACCTGCCCGAGAGTGGCCCCGATCGGACCGAGCACCATCAAGTCGACCGCCGAGATGTCCACCGAGAGCACGGCCCGAACCCCAAACACGATCAACACTGCGGACACGACACCCGCGATCGCGCCTTCCCAAGTCTTGTTGGGGCTCACCTTCTCGTAGAGCTTGGTGCGCCCGAACGCGCGCCCAACGAAATACGCGCCGGCGTCGGAGCCCCACGCGAGACCGCACGCCAACACCAGCCAGCCCGCCCCCCCGGGCAGCAAGCGAAGGGAGCCGGTGACCGCGAGCAGACCACCTGCCCATAACAATCCCAGCATCGCGAGGGCCAGCCGGTGGGCCACGGTGTCGAGATCGCCGGTGCGGAACAAGAAGTACACGAGGCTGGCGATCAGCGCCGCACTCATCGCGATGAGCGCCCCGGATCCGCCGATATCGCCGGTGAGGGTGAGAAGCATCAACAGGACCCCGGCTCCCGTCAGGCCCCACTGACCGACGGGATCGCCGGGCTGGGTCATGCCGAAGAACTCGAACAGGCTGACGAGGCCGACCAGCAGCAGGAGAACGCCGTACCACCAGCCCCCGAGCGCGATCAGGTACAGCACGATGGGTAGCGCCACGAACGCGCTCACGAGCCGAGTAATCACGACAGAGATTTCCGACAGGCCTTGTCGTGCGGATCACACTTCGGAGGCCACCTGTCCGCTGGTTTTCCCAAATCGACGCTCCCGAGAACGGAACGTCTCGATGCACCGAAAAAACTCCGGCTCATCAAAATCCGGCCACAGGACCTCCGTGACCACGATCTCCGTGTATGCGGACTGCCAAAGTAGGAAGTTGGACAGGCGCAGCTCACCGCTGGTTCGGATCAACAGATCGAGCGCCGGAAGGCCATGGGTGAACGTATAGCGGTCCACGACCGCCTCCGTGATGTCCTCGGGAACCAGTCGACCGGCGGCCACGTCCCGCGCGATTGACCGGCAGGCATCCACGATCTCTTCCCGGGACCCGTAGGACAGGGCCAGGGTCAGGACCATCCCGTTGTTGTCGGCGGACTCACTCTCGAGAAATCGAAGCTGCCGCAGCACCTTGGGAGGAAGGCGCTCGACCTGACCGATCCCCTGCAGACGGATGCCATTCTTCAGAATGGTCTCCCGCTCGCTGACCAGATAGTCGAGCAGCAGCTCCATCAACCGTTCGACCTCCACGTCGGGCCGTTCCCAGTTCTGCACGCTGAATGCGTACAGGGTGAGCGCCTCCACGCCCGCTTCGCGGGCCGCAGTGACGATCTTTCGGACCGAACGGGCGCCGTAGGCGTGACCCTCGTAGCGAGGCCGGCCCCGCGTTTCTGCCCACCGTCCGTTGCCGTCCATGATGATGGCGATATGCCGCGGCACCCGCCCCGGCGGCAACCGAGGCTTAGGGGGCGGTACGGGCGACACGGCGTTGGCGGGCGATTCGGCCATCAGACCTCCATGATCTCCTTTTCTTTCTTCCCCACAACGTCGTCGACCATCTTGACGAAGTCATCGGTGACCTTCTGAACCTCCGCCGTCGCCTTCTTGGCGTCGTCTTCAGGGAGGTCGCCGTCCTTTTCGAACGCCTTGATCTGGTCGTTCGCATCCCTTCGGGCATTGCGAATGGAGATCTTCGCGTCTTCCCCCTTACTCTTTGCGACCTTGACGAACTCTTTGCGGCGCTCCTCCGTCAACGGGGGGATGGGGAGCATGATCTTCTCACCGTCGTTCTGGGGGGAGATACCGAGGTCGGAGGCGGATCGCAGGACCTTCTCGATGTCGCTGAGAAGCGACTTGTCGAAGGGCTTGATGGTGATCAGCCGCGGGTCGGCGACGGTCAGGGTCGCGACCTGATTCAGAGGTGATTTGCTTCCGTAGTAGTCGACACGAATGTTGTCGAGGATCGAGAGGTTGGCCCGCCCCGTCCGGATCCGCGTCAGTGCGGCGCGCAGTGCGTCCATTGCCTGCTCACCACGGTCCTTGAGCTCGCTGATGATTTCGTCCTTCATTTTGTCCCTCGGGCCCGCCGTCGATCCAGATCGTGATCGATGATCTCAGGCGAGCAGCGTCCTCGCTCCGTCGACTCAACCGGCCATCAGGGTCGCGCCCTCGCCGACCCAGGTGCCGACCTTCTCCCCGCGCAGAACGCGGTGGATGTTCCCGTGCACCTCCATGTTGAAGACGATGATGGGAAGAGCGTTATCCATACAGAGTGAAATCGCCGTCGCGTCCATGACCTTCAGCCCTCGATTGAGCGCGTCCAGGTAGCTGACCCGGGCGAAGCGGCGCGCGTCGTCGTGCTCCAGGGGATCCTTGTCGTAGACACCGTCGACTTTGGTCGCCTTGAGGATCGCTTCCGCGCCGATCTCCATCCCCCGCAGCGAGGCCGCAGTGTCGGTGGTGAAGAACGGATTGCCGGTCCCGGCGGCAAAGATCACCACCCGCCCCCGCTCGAGGTGTCGAACGGCGCGGCGACGAATGTACGGCTCGGCGATCTCTCTCATCTCGATCGCGGTCTGAACCCGGGTCTCGAGCCCCTGCTTTTCCAGCGCGTCCTGCAGGGCCAGCGCGTTGATGGTGGTCCCCAGCATCCCCATGTAGTCCGCCGTCGCGCGGGCCATCCCTTCGGTGGCGGCGGAGACCCCACGAAAGATATTGCCGCCGCCGATGACCAGCGCCATCTGCACCCCGAGGTCGACGACCTCTTTCACCTCGCGGCTTATGCGATTGATGACGTCGGGGTTGATGCTCTTGCCGTCGCCTTGCAGCGCCTCTCCTGAGAGCTTCAGGAGGACCCGAGAAAAGGATAGGCCGGAAGGTTGAGGGTCCATGGGTCGCCGGACCCTATCCAGATCCAACCGACAGCGGCAAGCGTCTCGACGCCTCCACCTCCCGCCGGTCGGCGGACGTTCATAGATGGTCGGGCCGGACCTCGGGGGCCGAGCCGACCTCGCCTTCACCCTCCAGCGGCAGCAGGAGCGAAAATCGGGTTCCCTGCCCCTCGCGGCTGTCGACCCAGACCTCACCGTTGTGGGCCTCCATGAACCGCTTGACGATGGCCAGGCCCAGACCGGTTCCCCCGTACTCGCGGGTGATGGTGTTGTCGACCTGGTAGAAGCTGTTGAAGATCGTCTCGAGCCGGTCCCTGGGAATCCCGATGCCGTTATCTTGAACCGCGATACGCAAAAAGGTCTGTTCCGGTGGCCCAAAACGGCCCGCTTCCGGGCCGTAGCGCCGG
The DNA here is from genome assembly GCA_028289325.1 of Myxococcota bacterium. Taxonomy (GTDB): domain Bacteria; phylum Myxococcota; class Kuafuiibacteriia; order Kuafuiibacteriales; family Kuafuiibacteriaceae; genus JANQQN01. The sequence continues at coordinate 11,988 of JANQQN010000529.1, forward strand.
ACCCCGCGAAATACGTCGGCCGACACCCGGATACGGCCCCCTTCGGGCGTGAACTTGACCGCGTTACCCAACAGATTAACGATGCACTGGCGGAGCTTGTCGCGATCGCCGGTGACTTCCGGCAGATCGTTCGCGGCCCGCAACTGTAGTTGCACCTTCTTCTTGTTGGCCTGAGGCACCACGTAGCTGCATGCGACCTCCATCAGGCCCGGAATGTCGAGAGGCACGATGTTGAGCCGCATCGCCCCCGCCTCGATCTTCGACATGTCGAGAAGCGATCCGATGAGCTCGAGGAGCGCCTCACCCTTGTCTTTGATCGTGCCGATGTAGCTTTCCTGTTCGCCGTTGATGTCGCCGGCCATCCCCTCCAGAAGCATCTCCGAGTAGCCGATGACGCTGGTGAGCGGCGTCCGGAGCTCGTGACTGATCATCGCCAAGAAGTTGGACTTGAGGCGATCCAGCTCCCGCAGCTTCTCGAAAGACGTCCGTAGCTCCCGGTTCTTCTCCTGAATCTCGTTGTAGCTCGAGGTGATGCTCTCGAGATGGAGCTGTTGGGTCATGAGCGCCTTCATGGCAATGAACGTGATGGTGTCCACGACGCCCCGAAAGTTGTTGAGGATCTTGATGATCATCTCGTCGGGGGCGCGGCGGATCTTCTCCCCGTATCGCCACAATCGGTTGGGATCGAAGTCGTCGGGAAAGCCGTAGACGTCTTCGTGAGGGGCGCGCAGCTCGGCGGGGAGAAAGGGACCGTAGATGACCCGCCCTAGCAGGTCGCCTCCGTACATGATCGGCATGATCACGTATTTGAGCCCGCTGAAGCACTGCTGCTCGACGACCTCGCCATCCTCGAGCCCCGGATAGTTGACCTGCTTGATGCGCGCGACGAGGGAAGTGCATTTTTGGCGGCCGGTACGGTTCTGAAAGATGTAGCCGCACCAGTCGCCGTTGCCGACCCGGATGTCGACGAGCTTCGTTCCGTCGACGTCGAAGATCTTGATACCGATCTTGTAGAGATCGACGAAGCTCGCGCACACCTCACGAAACGCGTCGATGTCCAGCAGCTCGGCCAGCGAAAACTGGCGGTCGATGGCCGAAGACGGGATGATGGATTGGTCTTCCGTCACGTCCAGGTCCTGGGCGAGGCCCTCCTCCGGCGGAAGAACCGGCAGCCGTCCCGAAGCCCCCTGAGACATGAACGGATCGCGACTCACGGTCGCGCCCCCGGGGGCTCCGACGGCGCGACGCGGTTGATGAACTCTTCGCGGGTGATACCCAGCTTACGCTTGAGCCCGTGCTGATCGTCCAGACAAGTATACAGCGCCCCCAAGCACGCCTGGAGGGTCTCGACGACCCCCTCCCGCCGAATGGCCGAGGCCGTCAGAATCGGTTCCTTGCCCCTAGCCGCGTACTCCGCGACTTCCTGGGGAGTCAGGACCCCCGGCAAGTCCATTTTGTTGAACTGGATGACGATCGGCGTGCGTTCGGGATCCAGCCCGTTCGCCTTCAGGTTGCGAACCATGCCCGAATACGCCTCGTTGTTGTTCGACCGCTGTGACCGGCTGCCGTCGGCGATAAATACGATCGCGTCGGTCCCCGACAGCACGATCCGCCGGGTCGACTCATGGACGACCTGTCCCGGTACCGTGAAGAGCTTGATCTTGACCTTCACGCCGGACCGGGTGCTGAAGTGCATGGGCAGCAGGTCGAAGAACAGGGTTCGGTCGCCTTTGGTGTCCAGGGTCATCAGCCGACCGCGAGCCGACGGATCCAGGATTTGGTGAAGCGCCTGGATGTTCGTCGTCTTTCCCGACAGCGCCGGACCGTAATAGACAATCTTGAGCGTAAGCTCCTTGTCTTTGGTGTTGAATTGCACCTCTGCTCCAAGCGGGCTCAGGCGTCCTGCCCGATGATCGCCGTCAGCGATTGTATACCGTCTTGAGACAATCGTCGCTCCAGGCCCTTCACGATCTTCTTCACCAAGGAGGGGCCCTCGTACACGAGCGCGGTGTACAGCTGCAGCAACGATGCCCCTGCGCGTAGCCGCGCGTAGGCATCGTCCGCACTCCTGATGCCTCCCACCCCGACGATGGGCAGCGCGCCGTCCAGGCGCCGAAATAGCCGGCGGGTAAGCGCGAGCGCGCGAGGCGCCAATGCCGGCCCCGAGAGCCCGCCCGCGATCCGCGGAGGACGTGCGGCGAGCTCGTGCCGCAGCGTCGTGTTGGTGGCGATGATCCCTTGCATGCCGTGACCCACCGCCAAGTCGGCGATGGCGTCGACATCCTCATCGGCGAGATCCGGCGCGATCTTGAGCAGCAGAGGTCGTGGCGACTTTCCGGCGGTTTTTGCCCGACGGGCGTTCACAGCGACCACCCGGTCGAGCAGGGGGGCGAGACTATCGACCGCCTGCAGATCCCGCAGTCCTGGCGTGTTGGGACTCGACACGTTCACCACGACATAGTCGCAGTGGTCCCACACCGCCTCCAAGGTCGCTTCGTAGTCGTCGGGCGCCCGGTCGAGCGGGGTGGCTTTGCCTTTGCCGAGATTGGCCCCGCAGGGGACCGCGGTCTTGCGCGCGGCCAATCGCGCGGCCAAGTGGGCCGCGCCTCGGTTGTTGAAGCCCATCCGGTTGACGATGCCCTGCCCTTGCACGATGCGCTCCAGGCGAGGCTTGTCGTTGCCGGGCTGTCCATCGCCGGGGGTGACCGTCCCTAGCTCGACGAATGCGAAGCCCACCGCGGGCCAAAAATCGATAGCCATACCGTCTTTATCGAGGCCTGCAGCCAGCCCGATCGGGTGATCGAACGGCAACCCGAACACCGTTTGCTTCAAGATGGGGCTCGGGCGCACGCCGTAGCGACTTCGTACGAACCCCAGCAGTCCGGCGTGACTCGCCACTTTTTGCGCCACCCCCATGGTGACGTCGTGTGCCCGCTCCGCGGTGAGCGAAAACAGCAGCGGTCGTCCGAGAAGATAGAGGGGGTCGCGGTCGAACATGATGCGACAGCGCAGCCACGGCGGCGGTGCCTACGCAACCCCTACCTTCGGCAGCGAACCGGGGCCTCGCCGATGGGACCGACCGTCGAATCCAACCAGTGCGGCCTTCAGGACCTCGTCGATCTCGCTGACCCGGGTGATCGTGACCTGCTGGCGCAAGCGAGCGGGAATCTCCTTAAGATCCGGCTCATTAGCGATGGGGACAAACACCTCCCGGATCCCGGCTCGGGCCGCGGCGAGCAGCTTCTGCCGCAGACCGCCGACTGCGAGGACCCGCCCTCGGAGAGTGATCTCGCCGGTCATGGCCACGTCGCGACGGATCGGACACCCGGTGAGCAGCGAGACGAGGGCGGTGGCCATGGTCACCCCCGCCGACGGACCGTCTTTGGGGATGGCTCCCTTGGGCACGTGGACGTGGAGCTCGCGGTCCTTGAATACGTCGGCAGTCAGGCCGAAGTCTTCGATCTTCGAGCGTGCGCACGAAAGGGCGGCGGTGGCCGACTCCTTCATCACCGTCCCCAGGTGCCCGGTCAGCGTAAGGCCTTGGGTACCGGGCATCGCGGTGGCCTCGACGTGAAGGATCGAACCGCCGGCCTCGGTCCAGGCGAGGCCGGTCGCGAGCCCGACGCGATCGCTTTCGTCGGGCCGGTCAGGGTCGTGTTTGGGCGAGCCCAGATACCGTTCAAGGTCTTTGGGGCCGATCCGAACCCGCTTCGCCGTCCCGTCGGCGGCCGTCCCGGCCTTCCCTTCCACGATTCGCCGGGCGACCTTGCGGCACAGCGCCGCGATCTGGCGTTCCAGCCCGCGAAGGCCGGCTTCCCGGGTATAGCGGTCGATCAATGCCTCCACGGCCGCGTTGGAAATGACGACATGTTGGGCGCGAAGGCCCGAAGCCTCGGTCTGATTGGGAACGAGAAACCGGCGCGCGATGGTGACCTTCTCCTCCATGTCGTACCCGGGCAGGTGAATGATCTCCATTCGATCCCGCAGCGCGGGCGGCATCGACTCGACGACGTTCGCGGTGGCAACCCATAAGACCCGAGACAGGTCGAAAGGAAGGTTGAGGTAGTGATCGCGGAACGCGACGTTCTGTTCGGGGTCGAGAACCTCGAGCAACGCCGCCGACGGGTCCCCTCGCCCGTCTCTGCCCAGCTTGTCGAGCTCGTCGAGCATGAACACCGGGTTCCTCGCGCCCGCCTGCTTCAGCCCGGTGATGATCCGCCCCGGCATCGCCCCCACGTACGTGCGGCGATGACCCCGGATCTCCGACTCGTCGTGGACGCCGCCGAGCGAGACCCGCACGAACGGGCGCCCCACTGCCTTCGCAATGCTGCGGCCGATGGTGGTCTTTCCTACCCCCGGCGGACCCACGAAGCACAGGATCGGACCGC
>JANQQN010000530.1 GCA_028289325.1 Myxococcota bacterium
TGATCGCCAACGCGGAAGGCCAAGGCCTGACCGGCGGCGGCCCTGTTGAACAGTTCTTAGAATGGTCGGCGCGCGATCAGATTCCTCACGCCGGGACGCCGCCGTTTCAGGAGATCGCGGGCCGGTTGTTCGAGGCCGCGGGGTCGGGCCCGGTGACCGCCGAAGTCACGGATTCGGTTCTGTGGCGGGAGGAACGGGCCGGCGCCCCCGAGCATCGAATTCGGCTCATCCGCGCGGTTGGAGAAGCGGTTCTTCGCTTCGAGCAAACCACCGGTGCCGCGTCGCGCCGGGCCGCGGTCGGCGGTCGCAAAAGTGGTCGGCCGACGGTCGATCAGCTCCGTTCGATGCTCGATGGATGGGTGACGAATGTCCGGCGCCGTTCGAGTCGAGAGCCTCGCCTGGCTGAGTGTCGAACCGTGGTCGAGGTCGCGCCTCTGTGTCCGGCGAGCCACGCCGGCGTCAAACGCGGCGATCAACTGATCTCCGTGAATCTGACGCCGGCTGTGTCGTACAGTACGGAGGAGCGTTACACCGAGGGCCCGGTGCAGTGGGAGGTCTACTCGCAAGAACGCAAAGAGCTGATCCAGTTCACCACCAACGGCGTGCCGATGGGGATGCGGCTAGGGCCGACGGCGGCGTCAGCGGAGGCCGGATACAAGATGAGCTCCGACGACCTGATGTCCCTATGGGAGATCGGTGAGTACGATGCCGTCTACAACCGAGCGCAGGCGGTCGTGGGGCGGACCACTGGCTTCTTCGGCAAACGCGGCGACCCCAATCAGCCGGAGTACCCGCTTCTGGGGGCGGCGATGATCGAACGAGGGCAGGTCGACGAGGGATACGAGATCCTCTCCGACTACCTCGAGAGCTACGCGAGCAACTGGACCCTCAACTATGCCGGGCTAGCGCTGTACTACTTCGCGCGCCAGATGAAGGGCGACGACCAAGCGCGCGCGGTGGGGACCGCGCTCAAGGCTTACGAATGCTACAAGTGCGAGCCTATCATTGGTCTGGTGGAAGAGCTGACGGGAGAACGCCCCCCGCTGCGGCCGCAGCGCTGGTTAGGGGAGCGGTTTCCCGTCGATTACCACCTTCCTATCTTGGGTTCGACAACCCGGGTCTCGTTCCAAGCGGTCATCGAGCAGATGGCCGACCACCAGCTGCTCGCGGTGTGTTCGATGAACGGCTACCGCTCTAACGGTCCCTATACGTTGTTCATGACCCACTACCATCGCTGCGTGATGACCCTGAAAGACCTGTTCTTCGATCTTCACGTCGCGACCTCCCGCGAGGAGGTCGACGAGTCGTGGCTGACGAACGAGACGTTCGCGCGCGACAACGGAGTCAGCATCAACGTGCTGTACGATCCCGAAGACCTCGTGGCGGAAGGAGTCAGCATGGGCTACTGCCCGTACGTTGTCGCCGTCGACAATCAAGGCCGAGTTCGCGGTGAGAACATCGACCGCGAAATCGACCTGTGGAACGGGCTGGTCAATTTTTCGAGCGGCCTTGGGGATGGGTAGCCGGCGCCGCCTGCGGTTCTTCCATCTTGTCGCGAGTGGGGGGCGCAGACGCGCGAAAATGGACCCGGAGAATGGCGCTCAGTCGAGCGGCATGGTCGCTGAGGGTCCGGACCCCCTCCGCGACCGCTCGGACATTCATGAACGCGACGGGCTCCCGCATGCTGACGTACACGATGTCGCTTTCGATCGACGCCCGACATACGCCGCTGGTGCGATCATTGTAGGAGAGTAGGAATCGGTACAGGCCCTCATGGCCGGTGCGCGGAAGTTGGGCCAGCCGGACTGCGAAGTTCACGACCGTGCCCGCGTCGTTGATCATGACCAAGATGCCGTCGCCGATCGGCAGCGGGATCTTCCACACGTCTTCGGCCACCCGAAGTTGATTCGAGACGTATCCGAGGTGTTCGAGGACCCGGCTGACGATGACCGCCGCTTCGTCCTGCTCGACCAGATGGTCGGAGTGGGCGCGTTCGGCGTTGGGAACAGCTCGACCGCACCGCACACAGCGCTCGGTGCGAGGGTTGAACGCGGCCTCGCAGCCGAGACACCGATAGATCGGGTCGAGCTTGAGCGCTTCTTCCGGCGCGACGTTCAGCCGGCTCAAGACGTGGCCGAACAGATGAATGGGGACCGCGAAGCCCAGGTTCTGCCCCGCGCGCAGGAACGTGTTGACCCCGATGACTCGGCCGCCGTCGTCGACGAGCGGACCACCGCTGTTGCCGGGATTGAGGGCGGCGTCGGTCTGAAGGTGGGGCACACCGTCAAACTCGCGATGGGTCGCCGAAAGAATGCCGCGGGTGACCGAGAAACTGAGCCCGAACGGATGTCCGATCGCCGCGACCGACTGGCCCTGCTCGACCTCGTGGCTTCGGCCCAACGGAAGCGGCGGAGCCCCCAAGGGCGTTTCAGGCATGAGCAAGGCGATATCGTGACGGGTCGACGCATAGATCACCTTCGCTTCGACCTCCCGCTGGTCGACGCCGCGCAGTCGAGCTTTGGGTTCGTATCCCACGACGTGGAAGTTGGTCACTACGAGCTCGTTATCGAGGGCAATCCAGCCCGTTCCGTCGCCGAGAAGGACGCGCACGCCGACCACGCTCCGCTTGATCTGTCCCCAGAAACTTTCGTCGACGGACACTACGCGAGCTCTCGCAACACGTTCGCGAGCTGCTGGCAAGTGGTCGTCGAATCGTCGACCTGAAGGCCCCATTGCACCGCGTATGTCAGCCGGCTTGCGGTGTCGGTGCCGATCGGCGCCCGGACGAGAACCTCGCCCAGCCCGCCGAGGAGGATGAACTTATGAAGCGCGTAGTCGTTCGGGAGGGCTTCCAGTTGTTGGAAGAGCAGGGCCACGTATTGCCGGACCGCGACGTCGAGCTCGGGAATCGGCGGAGCGGGGGCGGGCGCCAACGATCGGAGCTTGTCGCCGAGTCCGCGCAGCCGCTCGAGCCACGCGATGACTTCAGGCACGGCATTTTCTTGCCCCAGCGGGGCGAGGACCACGGGCCATCCTCCGTCGAGGACCAGGGTCGCGGCGCCGGGGACGGTGCGACGCTGCTCGGACCACGCTCGGCACACCGCAGCCCGGCTAACCAGTCGCGCCGCGACGCCCGTGCGCTGGGGATCGTGGCGCCGGATGAGATCGAGGCCGGAACCGAGGATGTCCAGCATGCCCGCCACCGGCGAGATCTTCTCGGGAAGGCTGTGGGTCGTCGATATCTGTTCGAAGCCTTTCAGTTCGACGGGAGAGCCTAGAAAAGACCAGTCCGATCGCGCACGCTGCGCCTCGGGCCCCACCATCCGAGCCCCGAACTTCATGGCGAGCCAGTTGTCGTGTCGGTCGGCCTGGGAGCCGACCTCGCGCACGGCGCTCAGCAGCTTCGGGGGCGACAGATTTTCGGCACGGTCCGCAAACCGAAGCACCGCGACGTCGCCATGAAGACAGAATCGGGCCACCTGCAGCGCCCACAGGTTCAGCTCGAGCAGCGCACGCATCAGCGCGACCCGCTGGTGTTCCGGCACCCACACGACGGGCGCCTCGGCGGTCACCTCGCCTCGGCTACGGTCGTAGGCGATGTACAGGGTCGCGGAATCGATGTCGATGGTCCAACCGACCAGGCCCTGCGGCGGGTTGGGATGTTTGGTGGTGATGCCGAGAATCTTGAGGCTCTCCTCGACCATCTGCTCGTACGCACCGGCTTTCCAGGCCATGAACGCCTCCCGGAGCTCCGGGAAGTTCTCGGCGCTGATCCCGTCTCCAGGCTCCGGCGCCCGCTTGGTGTCGTAGGCCCGGGTCTGGGTCGGGTAACCACACATCGGGCACTGTTGCTCGCGGCTGGTCCATCCACATACGCCACAAGCTTCCCCGCTCGTCGTCACCGGCGGACGGTACCCGACCTCTTGGCTGGCGCCTACCGCGAGCGGCCAGCGGGCTCTATAGCGGGCAGGTCTCGCAGGCCCAGGGGCCGCAGATCGTGGGCAGGGTTACGCACACGACATCGAGCCCATCGAGCTTCAAGCGCCGCCGGGTCGTACAGGTCCGCGTACACGTCTTGTAGACGGTTACGTAGCCCCCGTTTCCGTCGGGCCGGAGGCCGCACGGCTCTTCTTTGCTTTCGGTCTCCGAGGTGGTCGCGCACAGCGGTGCGGGCTCGAGGGTCAGCTCGGCCGCGACCTCCGAGGTGTCATCGGGCGGCTCCGGATCCATGTCTTCGTCGCCGCACGCGAATGCGGACATGGCCAGCACGGCCATCGGGATGAGGAGGATTCGCTTCATTCGTCGATACAACATAGGAACTCCTTTCGGCCGAAGATGTCCGGCCGCTGCTCGATCCCTATGCGCGGCCACCGCGAATCCTGACCCCCACCGGATCGACGTGCACGGCGACTACTCCTTCGGGGGGGTGAGGATCGCCTCGTAGTCCTCGATCGTCGTTCCCCGGAGATCTTTGGATGCTTTCATCAGGGCTTCGAGCGGCGCTCGACGCCATCGCCGACCGTCCGTCGTGGTCAGGCGAGCGAACCAGGTCATCATGGGATAGTGGTCCTCGATGTCAGCCACCCGGCCGGCGACCGCGGGCCAGATATCGGCCAGATCCGTCGGGATCTTCGTGCTTTTCATCAGCCGTGCGTTGCTGGGGACCAGTCGGACATGGGCGGCGTCGACCACCACCCGACGCCACCCGTCGGGCAATGGCATCGTCCATTCAACGGAGCGTCCGGCGGGGATCCGATTGTCGGCTACCCGGCGAGCGTGGCGGGGGGTGGGGGCGAGGCGACCCCAATCCCATCGTTGCCCGAAGCGACGAGCGTCGATGAGTCGGGTCGATCCGTCGGCGGTGTCGACTTCGGTTCGCACCCAGATGAATCGCTCGGGATCCCCGCTCGTGACGTGGTGTCCGGCCCGGTCGTTGCGCAGCCGTACGGTCAATCCGGCTTTCGTATCGATGGTAGCCTCGACGGCCAGGCCGGGCGCGTAGGCCCGTTCAAGGAGCGAATCATAGGCCTCGAAGGTCTTGGGTACCCCACCCCCGGTCCAGTAATGGTGGCGGTTGTTGCGGGTGGGTCCGCCATCGACGATCGCGCGCCGCACCGGCGGCATGTGGCAGTCGACGCAGTCCTTACTGACGCCGGACGCCTCGCCTTCCTGGTGCGTTTCGAACCAACAGAAGAACACCGGTGTGATCCGACCTTCACCGGGGCTGTGGCAGCGCAGGCAGATGTTGCGCAGCGAAGCGCCGTTCGCTCGCACCGGGTGTGGGGAACGTCCGCTTACGTTCGCCGCCACCACGTACGCGCGCCCCTCATCCACGCGAACGTGGCAGGCGGCGCACGTGACGCCTTCGCGCTGCATCTCGGGATCGTAGTCGGGATTGGGGGTTCGGATCAGATCCGAGACGTGCAGCGGGTCGTCGCGCAGCTTCGTTTGCGCGGTGATCATCCACCGCCGCTGGTTCTGGACCGGGGCGTGACAGTTCAGGCATAACCACCGGGGCGCGCCGGGCTTGCTGATCTCAGCATAGTACTGCGGATCGCGCATCGAAGACGCGTGGGTCGAGCCTTTCCACTCATCGTAGATCGCGCGATGGCACTGTCCACAGTCGCTGGCTTTCACGCCGAGCTCGCCCTCGCCGACCTTCAGCGGTGGCACGGTCGGCAGCAGCACGGCGAAGTCGAAGGGGATCCGTCGGCCTACGGTCGTAAGCAGGCCATCGCTGGTCGTTTCAGTCGGCCCATCATCGGCGATCGCGGCCGGTTCCGCCCCCGATCCCGGGTCCGAGCCGGCCGAGTCTCGGCAGCCCGTCCACCCCCATCCTGCGATCGCCGCCAGCGCCCCGATGTTCAGCATCGACGGGAAGACCGACCAATATGAGAGCCCGATCTTCCGGCGAATTCTCAGCACCGGCGGAGGCTGGACGAACCGATCCACGCGGTCAATGGATCGCCATCTGAGATCCATTGACTAGACACCCGCTGAACTGAAGTTCGGTGGGAGATTTGACTCGGCTGTGGAATATCCGTAGTCGTGCCTCGGGACCGATCTTCGCCCCTAGGAAAAAATGGGGGGGGACTCGGTTGCTCGGGAGGACGACATCTCTATGCAGGATCGTTTGAGGAAACTGGGCGTCGCGGCCTGTGCGGCGTCGCTTGCTTTACTGCTGCTGGCGGGCTCCGCCGCGGCGGAGCCGGTGGCGCCGGACCGTATGATTACCGCGCGTTCGACCAACAAGCCGCTCATCTCGCTGTACAACGCGGCGCTACGCATGACCGCGCCCGGGGCCGAGGTGGGGCCCGCCCGCGAGATCCCAAACATGATGGGCATGACGAACCCATCCTTGGGCCCCAACGCGCCGGCTCTCGCCGCCGACCCCGCTCTTCAGCTCGCCCCCGGCACGCTCCTCACCGAGATCGCTAGTGGCTTCGTCGGCGGCGACAACAACGACAACATCAACATCTTCGGGGTGCCGGCGTTTCCCCCTGACACCGTGGGCGCGGTAGGCCCCAACCATTTCGTGCAGATGCTCAATCGGGTCACCACCATCTTCGATAAGAACGGCGGGGTGGTGATGGGGCCGATGCCCAACAACACGTTCTGGATGGGCATGGGCGGCGAATGCGAGCCCAACAATCAGGGCGACCCCATCGTCTTGTACGACGAGCGCGCGGACCGGTGGTTGATCAGTCAGTTTGCGTTTACGTCCGCGAACTCGGGCCCCTACGCCCAGTGCGTCGCCATTTCGCAGACCGGAGATCCGACCGGGGACTACAACCGGTACGAGTTCAGCTTCGCAGGCTTCGGCTTCAACGACTACCCGAAGCACGGCATCACCACCGACTCGATCACCATGACCGCCAACCTGTTCGAGCCGCTCGGTGGGTTCAACTTCAACTTCCTCGGCACCTTCGTCGGGGTCATGGACCGGGTGGCGATGTACGCGGGGCAGCCGGCGGAGCTTCGCGGAACCAACATCGGCGTCGACCAGTTCGGGTTCCTCGCCGGTGATCTCGACGGGACGGGGGCGGCCGGCAACTTCTACGCGACCGCGATGACCTCCGGCACGACCTTCGACATCTGGGAGGTCACCGTGGACTGGTCGGGGTCTGGAATCTCCGTTCAGCAGATCGCCACGATCCCCATCAGCGCCTACGATCCGGATCTGTGCGACGCGGGCGGAGAGGCGTGCATCCCTCAGCCGCAAGGCGGACCGCCGCTGGAGGCGATCTCCGATCGTTTGATGCACCGCCTCCAGATCCGGGACTTTGGCGCCTACCGAACCATGGTCACCGGCCACACGGTGGACGTGGGCGGCGGTCGGGCCGGCATCCGGTGGTACGAGCTACGGGAGTCCAACGGCACATGGTCGCTGTACCAGGAAGGGACTTTCGCCCCCGACGACGGCGAGAACCGGTGGATGCCCAGCGTGGCCATGAACGGCGCCGGCGACATCGGCATCGGTTACCTCCTCGCCAGCGCCAACACCTTTGTCTCCACGGCCATCGCCGGCCAGTCGGCCGCCTTCAGCGGCACCGGCCAGCTCGACGGGGTCGAGCAGATCTGTTCGGCGGGGACCGGGGTCCAGCTGCTGACCGGGCGGGCCGGCGACTACTCGGCGACGTCGATCGATCCCGTCACCGACAGCTTCTGGCACACCAATGAGGTCGTCTTCGATACCGGAAACTTCAGCTGGGCGACGTTCGTGTGCGAATTCACCGTTCGTAATGACGCGCCGACGGCGGTGATCGCCGCGCCGCTGTGCGATGAGCTGTCGTGCGACTTCGACGGCAGTGCTTCGTTCGACGGCGACGGCACGATCGAAAGCTTCGCGTGGGACTTCGGCGACGGCACCACGGCGACCGGCGCCACGGCCAGCCACACCTACGCTTCAGAAGGAACGTACACGGTGACCCTCACCGTGACCGACGACGACGGCGCGACGGGAACCTCGACGGTGGAGGTGACGGTGACCGAGACCCCGCCGCCCAATCAACCGCCGACGGCGGCGATCGCTACGCCCAACTGCGCGGACTTGCTCTGCAACTTCGACGGCAACGGTTCGTCGGACAGCGACGGCACGATCGAGAGCTTCGAGTGGGATTTCGGCGATGGCGCCACCGGCAGCGGGTCCGCGACCAGCCACGAATACTCGGCGCCGGGAACGTATACCGTGACCCTCACCGTGACCGACGACGACGGCGCGACGGGCGGCGCCACGGTCGACGTCACCGTCACCGCCGCCAACCAGCCGCCGACGGCGGCGATCGCGCCCCCGAGCTGCGTGGACTTGCTCTGCGACTTCGACGGGAACGGTTCGTCGGACAGCGACGGCACGATCGAGAGCTTCGCGTGGGACTTCGGGGACGGGGCCACGGGCACCGGGGCCACGACCAGCCACGAATACTCGGCCGCGGGCACGTACACGGTGACCCTCACCGTGACCGATAACGACGGCGCGACGGGCAGCGCCACGGTGGACGTCACCGTCACCGCCGCCAACCAGCCGCCGACGGCGGTGATCGCGTCGCCGGCGTGCACCGAGCTCGCGTGTAGCTTCGACGGGAGCGGCTCGTCGGACGGCGACGGCATGATCGTGACCTTCGCGTGGGACTTCGGCGATGGCACGTCGGGCACCGGGGCCACCACGAGTCACGTCTACCCAGCGGCGGGCACGTACACGGTGATCCTCACCGTGACCGACGACGACGGTGCGACGGGCAGCGCCGCGGTGGACGTGACGGTGACCGAGACCCCGCCCCCGAACCAGCCGCCGACAGCGGTCCTCGGGCCGCCGAGCTGCCAGGACCTGACCTGCGACTTCGACGGTGGCGACTCGACCGACAGCGACGGCATGATCCAAAGCTTCGTCTGGAGCTTCGGCGACGGGACGATGGGCACCGGCCCCATGCCGCGCCATACGTACCCCGCCGCGGGAACCTACACCGTAGCCCTCACGGTGACCGACGACGACGGCGCCAGCGACAGCGCCACCCAGACGGTGACCGTGACCGAGCCCCCAACCGGGAGCATCTCGCTGGAGCTCACCGGCTTCCGTTTCTTCTTCATTAACGTGGTGGATCTCAGATGGTCGGGCGCGACGAGCAAGAAGGTCGACGTGTATCGCAACGGTGTGCGGTGCGCCCGGACCAAGAACGACGGTTTCTATCGCGATATCAACCTGCTCGGTCGGGGGCCCATCACCTACCAGATCTGCGAGGCGGGCTCGACGACGGCGTGTTCCGACGTCCAGCAGATCACCCTCTAACCGCGAGCACCTGAGGGAAGGGCGCCGCTGTCGAGGCGGCGCCCCCCGCTTCGTCCTCTGCCCGCATTGACTCTGGACCGCGGGCGCGCCAGCTCTGCGGGCGATGCGGGATCTCCGGATAGGCCAAGCACTGATCTGCGCTGTCGTCGCCGCGCTGCCGATGGCGGTCGCACAGGGCGCATCTTCGAGCGACCCGAAAGCGCTGGTCGGCGCGTGGGAGACGAAATGGACCGACCACAACGGTGAAGCGTGGACCGTGATGGCCATCGTGGCCGATGGCTTTTGGGCCGAAGGTCGGTATCGGGGCGACGAGCCGGCGTTCGCGATGGCCGCTGGAGGCCGGTACCAGGTCCGCGACGGAACGCTGGTCCTGACCTACGAGTTCCATTCGCGGCGGTCGGACAAGGTGGGCGTCAAAGACGTTCACCGGGTTCGGATCGACGGCGATGCGCTGTACCTCGATGACCACCGGCCGTGGCGGCGGGTCGACGCGGGGGTGCCGGGCGTACTGTCCGGTGCGTGGCTGATTTCGGGTCGGATGCGACAAGGCCTGATGCGCCGGCGGTCGGTCGACAAGAGCCGCAAGACCATGAAGATCCTCTCCGGCACCCGGTTTCAGTGGATCGCGTACGACACGGCGACCAAGAAGTTCATGGCGACCGGCGGCGGCAGCTATACGACCAAGGCCGGTCGCTACACGGAAACGGTCCGGTTCTTTTCCCGCGACGATAAGCGCGTAGGCGCGGTGCTGCCCTTTGACTACGCGCTGGTCGACGGCGAGTGGCACCACAAGGGCAAGAGCAGCCGAGGCCAGCCGCTCCATGAGATATGGGTTCGGCGGTAGATTCCGCGTAACAGATGCCCACGCACGGTGACTCTATGGAGCGACGGCGGCCATCGATGGCCGTCAGGGGAGGTCCATGCGAGTGATCACCGTAATTCAAGACTACTTCGTCGCGTGGTTCGAGCGCCGCCTGGCGCGGATGGAATCGCGTCGCCCTCACTGCGTCCCGGCCCTCGTGTCGCCTCGGTAACTTCGGGGCCCCGCCGTCCGCCCGCCGATGGCCCGTCTGGATCGAACCTTGACCCGGCTCGCGGGGCTCAGCAACGCGGAGGCCCGCCGCCTGGTGGTCGGCGGCCACGTCCGGCTGAATCGGTCGCTGGCTCGCGACCCGTCGTGCCCGGTCAGCCGCTTCGATACCATCGTTTGCCGCACCCAAACGCTTCAGGAAGGCATGACGAGAGTCGCGATCATGCTCCACAAGCCGCCCGGTTGGGTGAGCGCGACGGTGGACGACCAGCATCCCACGGTGTTGGATCTCATCGACCATCCGGCGAAGGCGAGCTTGCATCTCGCAGGGCGGCTCGACCGATCGGCGAGCGGTCTCGTGCTGTTGACCAACGACGGTCGCTGGGCGGAGCGATGGACGCATCCGAGCCGCGCCGTACCTAAGGTGTACCTCGTCGAAACGACGTCTCCCATCCCTGACGACGCCGAGCAGCAGTTCGGCGCGGGCTTTTGGTTCGCCGCCGAGGGCGTCCGGACCCGACCCGCGGTTCTCGAGCGACTCGGTCCCTGTTCCGCGCGGGTGACGATTATCGAGGGCAGGTGGCATCAGATTAAGAGGATGTTCCACCGTCTCGCAGGCACTCGACTCGCGTCCCTTCATCGGGAGCGGATAGGCCCGTTCTCGCTTCCGGTAGACCTGGCGCCCGGTCGTTGGCGGGCCGTCGGTGGTCCCTACGGTCCAGTCGAGCTCGGACTATGAGGGGCTGACAGATCCTGGCACCCTTCCCCTGATGCGACGGTTCTTCGCGCTCAGCCTGTTGGCCACGATCGGATGCGGAGCGACGGAGACGCCGAGCCATCGGGCCGCGAGCGCCGAACCGGCGACGTCGGGGAGGTCCGTGGCTTCCGCCCGGCTTGGCCAGCGCACGGCGCTCCGCCTCGCGCAGGGGGAGCGGCCGCTGGTGGCCGTGGTCTTCGATCCGGGTCGTGCCGCGGATCCCCACGCCATCGCGGACGTGCGGGCCCAGCTCCTCGAGCTGGCCGGCCCCGATGTCGAAGTCGTCCACACGCCGCGCCGGGTCCCGGTGCTCGGGGCGCGGATGGATCGAGCCGCGGTGTTGCGCGTGTTGTCCGACCCGCGGGCGCGGCGGGTCGATATGGACGTCGGCGGATCCGGTGGGCTCGCCGAGGCGCTGCCTCTGTCCGGCTTCGACGTGCTGCTCGCAGCGGGATTCGACGGTACCGGCACCGTGGTTGCGGTCGTCGACTCGGGCTTCGACCGCGACCATCGCGATCTGCAGGAGGCGCTGATCGACGAGGCCTGTTTCTGCGTGCCGTGGTGCTGTCCGAACGGCGGCAGCGTCCAGCTGACCGCCGGCGCCGCCGAAGATGACCACTGGCACGGCACATTCGTGTCCGGAATCATCACCAGCGATGGCTTAGACGCGCCAGTGGGCGCGACGCCCGGCGCGAAGATCGTGGCCGTGAAGATCCTCGACGACCAGAACCGGTTCTTCAGCACGCTTCAGATCGTCGACGCGTTGGACTGGCTGGTGGATACGGAGCAGCCCATTCAAGCGGTCAATCTGAGCTTGGGCACCGACGCCCTGTTCGCCGGGGAGTGCGACACGGCCACCGCTTGGACGGTCGCGTTGTTCGAGGCGGTGGAGGCGCTCAACGACCTTGGGGTAACCGTCGTGGCTTCATCGAACAACGACGGGGCGACGAACGAGATGGCGGCGCCGGCGTGCTTGTCGAACGTCATTGCCGTGGGATCGTACATCGATGCGGGATCCAGTCTTGGCGCGCCGGCCAGCAATTCCAACGTCAGCGAAACGCTCGACCTATACGCGCCGGGGGCGGTGATCGCCTCGACGGGGCGGGGCGGGGGAACGCGCCGCGGTTCGGGAACGTCGTTTGCGGCCCCCCAAGTCGCGGCGTGCGCGGCGGTGCTTCACGCCGAGCGGCCGAGACCCCCGGCCGAAGTGCGCGCGCTGCTGAAGCAGGGACCCCGACGTATCGAGGACCCACTCGGACGGTCCTTCCCCGCCCTCGATTGTTCGGCGGTGATCGCGGACGGGGACATCGACACGGACGGAATCGCGACCGTGGACGACAACTGTCCGACCGTCGCCAACCCCGATCAGGCCGATACCGACGGGGACGGGGAGGGCGATGCGTGCGAGGTCGACGAAGGCAGCAACGGAGGCTGCGCCTGCGTCGCCGCCGGTCGGTGGTCGTCGGTGGGGCGAACGGCGGGAATTTGCGTGTTGTTGGGGCTCATCGGCCGGATGGTGACGACCCGACGCCGAAGGTCTTGAGCATCAGGTCTCGGCGGCGTCTCGGAGTCGGCGGTCGACGAGCAGGAATCCGAAAGGCAACAGCGCGGCGCCGAAGAACAGCGCGGACCGCGAGATCGACCAGCCGCGCTGCAGATGACATACGCCCAGCAGGAGAACGAACGTGACGAAGAGGACGCCGTGGGCGAGGCCTACGACCTGTACCGCCTCCGGTCGTCCGAATCCGTATTTCAACGGCATGGCGAAGAACAGGAGCAGGAGCCACGACAGCCCCTCGATGATCCCGGCGAACCGCAGCCAGCGAACGACGTTCACAGTGTGGCTCACAGGCCCTTCTGGGGGCAGATGAGGAACTTCTCGCCCGTGGCTTTGGCGCCGTAACGGCGAACCACGTCGACGTTCAGCGCCTCCGACAGCGAGATCTCATCGGTGTAGTGGCTGGCGAAGGTGGTCTTCAGCTCCCGGACGACCCGCGCCCGTAAGCGTTGCGTTACCTCTTCGCCGGCCCGGGCCATGAAGTTGGGCAACAACCAGCCGCCTACGCCCCAGGCCATACCGTAGCTGCGATGGAGGATGGTGGGCGACGGGCTGAGGCTGCCGTACACGTAGACCTGCTTGTGCTTGACCGAACCATAGATGCTATATGCGCCGGGGGTGCGCGCCGCGGCGCGCTCCATCGCGGCCAGGATGTCGGAAGCGAGCTTGCCGCCGCCGATCGCGTCGAAGGCGAGGGTGGCCCCCGTGTCGTGGATGGCGTCGGTCAGGTGGTCAAGGAACTGGCCGTCACTGCTATCGACGACGTACTTGGCGCCGATGCTGCGAAGCAGCTCCGCTTGCGCCTTCTTTCGCACGATGTTGACGAGCTCGACGCCGTCGCTCTGACAGATCCGAACCAGCATCTGGCCGAGGTTGGAAGCGGCGGCGGTGTGGACCAAGGCTGAATGCCCCTCCATTCGCATGGTCTCCACCATCGACAGGGCGGTGAGTGGATTGACGAAGCTCGACGCCCCATCCTTCGCCGTCTGACCGGGAAGCAGCGGTAGACAAGCAGCGGCATCGAGACGCCGGTACTGGCCGTACATGCCGCCTCCCATGGCGGCCACGGTCTTGCCGAGCAGGTTCTGGGCCCGCTCGAGTTGACCCGCGGCCACGACCTTGCCCGCCCCTTCGTTGCCCACCGGTAGGGCCTGGTCGATCCGCCCCTTCATGATCTTCAGGCCTTCGGGGGACACGGGCGCGGTGAGTACGGTGTTGCGGCCCGAGCCCGTCGATGACGCATCGCCCATGCTCGCCCATCCGAACATCACGCCCTGGTCCGAGGGGTTGATCGGAGAGGCCTCGACCTGAACCAGAACCTGGTACGGCGCCAGCTTTGGAATCAGCTTTTCGGCCAGCTCGAGGCGAAGCGTCCCGTCGCCGGTCACGGTTGAGAGCATTTGCAGATAAGTGGATGGCAGCGTCATGGGTCCTCCGGAGACCGCGCGCGGTCGGTGCAGCATTCGATTTCTAGCGGACTCGATCGCCGAACGCTAGGATAACGGCACCCGCACCGCTCGGCGCTCGTATAGACTCACGCCGTGAGTGGTAACGCAGGCGACCGAGCGGCGAGCGGGGATTGGCTGACCTACTTCGGAACCTACACCGACGACGGTTCGGCATCCGCGCGCCGAAGCGTAGGCATCTATGGTGCGCGGCTTGACGGCGCTTCGGGGCAGCTGGACATCATCGAACAGCGAGACGGCATTGTTAACCCGTCGTTCATAGCGCCTCACCCTTTTCGGCCCCTGTTGTTCGCGGCCAGCGAGCGTGAGGATGTCGCCGAGGTGGTGGCGATGTCCATCGACCTTCAGAGCGGGATCCTCGACATCTTGGGTCGGCAGACCTTCGATGGCCACGCCGCGTGTCACGTCAGCGTCGATCCGCAAGGGGCGGGGGTGTATGTGGCCAACTACGGGTCCGGCGACGCGGCGCGGTTGGCCCTCGGTGCCGATGGGAGGCTCGGACCCGCCCGATCCACGGCGCCCCATCAGGGCCGAGGACCGAACCCCGACCGTCAGGCGAGTCCCCACGCCCATTCGATCACCCCGTGTCCGAAAGGAGAGCATTTCTACGTCGCGGATCTCGGCATCGATGCGCTGATGGCGTACGCTATCGACGAAGACCGCGGGGTGCTGGTGGCCGTCGAATCACTCCGGTTGCCTACCGCCCCCGGCGCCGGCCCTCGTCACTTCACCTTTCATCCCGGCCAGCGCCACGCGTACCTGCTGAACGAGCTCGACGCGACCATCGACGCGATGCGCTTCGACGGCGATACGGGCGTGCTCGAACGCATACACACCATCTCCACCCTTCCCGATGATTTTGCCGGCGAGAATCTGGCCGCGGAGATCGCGGTGCATCCGTCGGGGCGGTGGCTGTACGCGTCGAACCGCGGGCACAACACACTGGCCATCTATGACGTGGACGTCGGTGGACGGCTGACCCGGCGTGGCTGGGTGTCGACCGAGGGCGATCATCCACGCCACTTCGCCATCTCGCCCGACGGCCGGTGGCTGGTGGTGGCGAACATGTTCGATGATGCGGCGGTGGTGTTCGCGGTCGATCCGGACCGAGGGTCGCTGTCGCGCGCGAGTCGGCTCGGCTTGCCTCGGCCGAGCTGCGTTCGATTCGTTCCCTCGTCGTGATGGTACCCTCGAACCGCCCTGCGAACACCTCGGGATCGACGGTGGCGTGCGGCGGCGCTTCAGGCTTAACGTAGCGCTGATGTCGGCCGAACGTGCGCCTTGGGACGCCTTGGGTCCGCCTCCCGTCGGACTCTTCTTGCGGGAACAAGCCCGAGCGCTCGGGGAGCTCGCGCAGGTCAGGGCTCGTCGCCGCGCGCTGGCCCGCGCGCCGCGGGGCGATGGTCATCCCGTGTACGTGCTGCCTGGATTCTTGGCCAGCGATCTCAGCACCGTCCCCCTTCGGCGGTTCCTTTGCGCCTTGGGATATGACGCGCACGGCTGGGACAACGGCCGGAACCTTGGCCCCGACGCGCGGCTTCGCAGCGAGATGCGGTGGACACTGGCCAGCCTTTGTACGCGCACCGGCCGAAGGGTCAGCCTGGTCGGCTGGAGTCTCGGGGGCATCTACGCGCGCGAGCTCGCGCGCGCCCACCCGGAGCAGGTCCGTGGTGTCATCACCTTGGGAACGCCGTTCGCCGACGTGTCGGCGACGCATGCCGCGCGCATCTATCGAGACCGGGAGGGGCGCAGCGCGCGGGAGGCGTCGGCCCTTCGGGCGCGCCTGCGGTCGCCGGTTCCCGTGCCCACGACCTCGATCTACAGCCGGACGGACGGCGTGTGCAACTGGAGGAGCTGCCTCGAAGTGGAGGGCGGCGAGCGCGAGAACGTGGAGGTTCGGTGCAGCCACATCGGAATGGGCTTTCATCCCGATGTCCTGGAGATTGTCGCCGACCGCCTGGCGCTGCCCGAGGGGCGGTGGGCTCCGTACCGGGCCGGGTCCGGTGCGGATTAGCGACGTAGGTCGACCGCCCTCCTGTCGACGGTGTCTGCGGGGCTGCGAAGCATCGTGTTGGAGTACTCGGCCAGCTGTGTATGCGGTCGCTCGAAGCGCTACCCGCGGTGCGACGGATCTCATCGGAGCCTTCAGGTTGGATGACCGGCTCCGGTCCGGAGAAACGGGATTGTTCTGCGATGCACTGACCCGAAGCATCACGGTACAGTCGGCGTATGACGCCGTCCGTCCGCGCCCAACCTTTGCTCGCTGTCCGGGATGTGCGAACCAGCGCCGGCTGGTACGCGACGTTGCTGGGCGCGACCCGCACCAGCGAAGTGATGGTGTCAGACCACGCCCACGTGTATGACCGTCTGGTCGTCGACGGTGCGCTCGTTCTTCAGCTTCACGCCTGGGACGTCGAGGACCACCCGAACCTCGTCGATGCCGAGGGCGGGCGCAACGGCCACGGCGTCTTGCTGTGGTTTGAAGTCGATGACCTGGATGCGACCGTGGCCCGGGCGAGGGCGCTGCAGGCGGAGGTGGTGGAAGACGTCCACGTGAATCCCGCCCCCGACCACCGGGAGATCTGGCTACGAGATCCCGATGGCTATCTGGTGGTGATCTGTAGTCCCGACGGTGAAGCGAGCGGCCGCAAGCCCGCGGTGCGGTGATAGGCGTCGTGCGCTCGCGGCTCACCACCGCTGAACAGGACCCTCGCCGTCGAGCGTCGCCTGCAGGTGTTGCACCCGAACCGGCGCGACTTCGGCCGGGCTCGACGCTTCGAGGACGAGGGTCAATGTTCGGCTGATGAACAGCAGCGCCAGCCGGTCGGCCAGCGCCGCGGGAGCGAACAGTGACGGTCGGGCCTCCGCCAGCCACGCGGGAACGTCGGCATAGTCATCCCGGCGCACGGTATCCTCGTAATCCGCGGCCACGAATAAGTACGGATGATCGCAGAACGCCAGGAGCGTCTCGAGGTCACACTCGGCCCACGATGGTCGGGCCCACTCGAGGTCGAGGACCGCCGAGATCCTCTCGCCGTCCCACAGCACGTTTTCGAAGTGTGGATCGCCGTGAACGAGGACCCTGGGCGCGTGGTTGAAGGCCGACCATCGTGACTCCACGAAATATTGGAGATCGCGGACAAAGGACCGTCGGAGGAGCCCGCGGTCTCGTGCGGCATCGAGAAGACCCAGCAGCGGCGCCTTAGGCAGGACATGGGGAGGGCGGGGCGGTGGGATTTCAGCGTCACCGGCAAGGCCTTCGATGTTCACCTGGTTCAGCGCGCTGAGGGCGGCCGCGAACTGCTCGATGGCCGATCGGCGCTGACAACGCGTCATTCGCGGCCATGCCCGACTGAGATCCCGGCCCGGGGCACGACGAGTCATAATCCACTCAATGGACTCATCGGCGCCGCTGTGGAGCAGCGGTGGGTATAGCGCGGCGGGGGGAAGTCGACGAGCGACCGCCGCTTCCCGGGCCAGACGCCCGAGGTCGCCCCGAGCGTTGACCCGCAGCGCAAAATCGGGCCCGAGCCACGCTTCGTTGCCCTGGGTCGGGACGCGAACCAGATCGATGGCCGGGTCGAGGCCGATACGGTGAAGCGCACGACGGGCGCGGTCCAGCGCGGTTTCATTCATCTTGGTCGAACCTTATTACGTTGCCAGCACCGACAGCCATAACGGCAACCCCCGGCCACGCCGACGTCACCGATGCGGATACCGTGAACTCGGATCCGGAGTTTTCGCCGGGGGGCCTGGTCGGCGTGCGGTCGGTCGGAACTCTCGAGACGGGATCTTCGAGGCGCTGCCGCGTCGGGAGACTGTCGTCTACTACGCGCGAATCCTCGAGAATCCGACCTGCCGTTGAGTCCAGTACCTCTGCAACGAGGTTCCGGCCAGCGAGGCGGTCCACGCAAACTGCGTGGACGAGAACGTGGCCAAGACCATCCAAGAGCGCGCGTGGAGCTCCCCCATCTTATGCCAACCGCCGGCGATAAACTGAGGCACGGATGCGCTGTTGGCCGGGGTAGGCTTAAGTCTGGTCGTCTGTCGTCGACACTAGCACTGAGATTCGAACGGGCTCTCGGGTCGGATCGCGGTCTCGGTCTACACTATGAACAGTCCTCAGCCAGATCAGTCGAAACAAACCCTCAACGACGTCATTGCCGAGTGTACAACCGCGCTGTTCGAGGCCTACGGGGTGCCGATGACCGTGGAGGCGACCGGTGCGCTGCCTGAGATCGACGAGCTGGTGGTCAGCGGCACCATTGGTTTTACGGGCGAAGACATGCGCGGAACGTTGGTTCTTTGCGCGAACAGCCAGCTGCTGGACAGCCCGGCTTTTCGCGACTCGACGTCTCGAGCCTGGATTGGCGAGCTGGCCAATCAGCTGCTGGGGCGGGTGAAAAACCGACTGTTGCCGTTCGGCGTCACCATTCATCTCAGTACGCCGATGACCATGCATGGTCATAACCTGCAACCCGAACCGAACAGCCCGGAGAGCCCGTCGTTTTCTCTTGTCGGCGCGTCGGAGCGGGCCGTCGTTTGGTTTGACCTTGAGACTTCGAAGACCTTGAGCCTCGTCCCTCAGCCGAACGCGGACGCGCCAACGCAGGCCGAAGGCGACCTCCTGCTGTTCTGATGCCTCAAGATCGATGGTCGTAGTCCGAGGAGGAACTTTATGAGTAAGACACGGGTACTGGTGGTTGATGATTCCAGTGCGGTCCGCCAGCAGGTCTCGATGGCTTTGGGTCAGGCTGGCTTCGATATCGTAGAAGCGGTGGATGGCGTGGAGGGCTCAGAGGCGGTTCAGACGGACCGAACCATCTCCATGATCATCTGTGACGTCAACATGCCTCGCATGAACGGACTGGAGATGGTGGAGAAGGTCAAGAGCGAGCCTGGTAACGCGGACCTCCCGATCATCATGCTGACCACCGAAGGCCAGCCTTCCATGGTCAAGCGTGCGAAGGCCGCCGGCGCCAAAGGGTGGATCATCAAGCCGTTCAAGGCCGACGTTCTTGTCGCTACCGTTCAGAAGCTCACGGCCAAGTAAGCCGGGTCTTCCGCCATGCCGACGAACCCGAATCCTTCCCTGGCTCACGCCGGCGACGTCGATCGCCAGGGCCTGGAAGTCTTCGAGGCTGCGCTGTCGAGCTGCCGTTCCGACGTCGAGCACCGCATATCCAAGGCGCGCTCGACCAGCGAGAGCGAGGTTCTTGCCATCGGCAAGGAGATCGATGCCATCGTTGACTGCGCCAAAGGCTACTCGGCGCTGATGCAAGATAGACTTCGTTTGGTTCAGGAGACGAAGAAGACCACCAGCGAGGTCGTGCATGAGATGATGGCGGTGGTCCAGCAGCAAGAGTCTACCGTGCGAAAGGCGATGGAAGAGTCTTCGGCGATCTTGCGGGCAGGACAGGCAGTTCAGGCCATGGCCTCCGCAACACGACTGCTGTCTCTCAATGCACGGATCGAAGCCGAGCGTCTAGGGGCGCAAGGGGCGTCCTTCAGCGTCATCGCCGATGAGATGAGGCAGCTGAGTAATACCGTACAGAAGACGAACAGCGACGTGTCGAATATGGCGATGTCGCTGGAGCATCTGTTGCCGAAGATCAGCGAGCAGTCCCAGGCCATTCAGGGCTATTTCGAGCAGCTGATCAAGCATACCAAGGTCAACATGGGCAGCTTGGGCGGGGACGATGACGGCGCCGACTCCGACTCGGAACTGGTGGAGAACATCATGGCTTACGCACTTCGCGCGCTGTCCCACCTCGCGTTTCAAGACCCGATGGCCCAGTCCCTCAACCGAATCGTGGACGCTTTCGATGGCCTCCAGGC
>JANQQN010000531.1 GCA_028289325.1 Myxococcota bacterium
GACTCTTTCCTCCTTGAGCACCGGTGCTACCATCATCGCGACCGGGCTCCCTTCGCATGCGGCTCTGGCGCCTCGGCGCTAACCCGCGATCTCGGTGGCATCAAACCACCTCCGCCCCGGGCCTCTCGCTCAAGAGCCGGGACGCTGCGATCGGAGCTCGGTCACTCCATATGGTCTAGCGGATCTACTCTTTGGTCCGCTGGCGCGCCGCCTCGACCGCCGCTGCGCCGGGGCCGAACGGGAATCTCGCGAGATCGCGCGCCGCCTTGACGTCATGGAAGATGGGCTTGGCTTCCTGGAGAAACGGACGGCTGCGCGTGTAGCGCTGAGAGAAGTGGGTCAGGATCAGCCGACCCGCGTTCGCCTCTTTGGCCACCTGCGCCGCGTGACGAGCGGTCATGTGGCCTCGGTCTTTCGCCTCCCGTTCCTCTGACGCGAGGTAGGTGCACTCGGAAACGAGGAGATCGACATCCGTGGCCAACCACACCGCGTTTTTGCAGCGGCGGGTGTCCATCACGTGGGCGACGGTCTGACCGTCGTCCCCCTGCTCCTCGATCCGGTAGCCGAACGTCTCCACCGAGTGAGACAAGCGTCGAGCCCAGATTTTGAATCGATCGTCGTCGAACACCAGTCCTTGCCGTTCGATGGGCACGGGCACGAAATCGACGGTGCGCTCGTAGATGGATGCTTCGAGCATCCGCTCGTAGAACGCGTGGCCGGAGGCGGGAAACAAGACGTGGACCGGACCCTCGCCGCCTTCGAGGCAGATCCGCTGCATCATGCCCGCGAGGCCGAGACTGTGGTCACCGTGAAAATGGGTGACCAGGATCTTGCGGATCCGATCCGCGCGAAGGCCGGCCCGAGCCAGCTGCCGCTGGGTTCCCTCGCCGGGGTCGAGGAGCAGATCCTGGTCGGCGTAGCGGAGCAGGTACCCGTTGTGGTTGCGGAACCGCGTCGGGACTTGGCTGGAGGTGCCGAGCGTGATCAGCTCTCGCACGAACGTCGGCGCTTCCTGATCCGGCGCCGGCTGTGTTGCTCGTTGGTTCACGGCCGGACCCTCACAAGGCCACGGACGTGCGCCGCCGTCAAACCGTACGTGGGTCCGAAGGCCCGTCCACGCCCTGACAACCCGCACACAGATAGAGCCGGCGGCCGGCCACGGTCTGCTGCTGGACGGTGGACCCGCACCGATGGCACGGTCGGCCGCCTCGCCCGAAGACCCAATGGCGGTACGCCCGGCGGGGCCAGCCTGCGGCCTTCAGCCTCGTCACGGTGGCGGGCTCGTTGGTAATGCCGCCGGTGCGGTAGGACCGGCGGGTCACCGACAGAATGGCCTTGGCGAGCCGAAGCATTGCTGGCGGCGCGAGGTCGCGGGGCCGCTGATCCGGCAGGAGACCGGCCGCGTGCAAGATCTCCGACCGAAGATAGTTGCCGAGACCGGCCACGAAGCTCTGGTCCAGCAGCAACGCGCCCAGCGAGCGTCCGCGAAACGCCCGGTCTTCGAGCTGCCGCGCGATCCGGCGCGCGGTGACCTCGCGGTGCAGCGGGTCGGGCCCGAGCTTCGATAGGAACGGATGGTGCGGCAGGTCGTCCTCGGACAACACCTCGATCGTCGACGCGCTGTACAGCAGCGCCGCCTTGTCGGTGGTCTCCACCATGAATCGGAGGGAACGCCGGGTATGGGGCCGGGTGCCGGCCTTCGCGACGTACCACCGACCGTACAGCTGATTGTGGGTGAATACCGCCCGACCGTCCTCGAACCCGGTCAGCATGGCTTTGCCGTGGGCGGTCACCGACACCACCCGCTGGCCGGTCAGGCCCTCGGCGAGCGCCGCCAGCTGCGGCAGGCCGAAGAAGACTTCGACCGCCGGCTGGTCGAGGATCGCCTTTCGAACGCGGTCGGCCGCGCGGTGGATCTCTGGTCCCTCGGGCACAGCCGATGATTAGGAACCGATAGAGCTCGGCGCTACTCGAAAGAAAAGCGGTAGATATCCTCGAGCGAGTTCGCGTTGGCGTACTTGACGTCGAGGTCCTTCAGGCGGCCGTCCTCGAGGCTATACACCAGGCCGTGTAGGGCGGGCCCTTGGCCCCTGGCCCACGCGCGCTGAATGATCGACGTCTTGCTGAGGTTGTGGACCTGCTCGATCACGTTCAACTCTACGAGGCGGTCCCGGCGCCGGTCATCCTGACCGATCGCCCGCAGATCCTTCACGTGGTCTTGATAGACGTCCTTCACGTTGCGGATCCACTTGTTGATGATCGACAGGTCTTGGTGGCCCATCGCCGCCGCGACGCCGCCGCACCCGTAGTGACCGCACACCACGACGTGTTGAACTTTGAGGTGCTCGACGGCGTAGTCGAGCGCGGCGAGAAGGTTGAAGTCGGTGTGGACCACCAGGTTGGCGACGTTGCGATGGACGAACAGGTCGCCGGGTCGGCTGTCGGTCAGTTGCTCGGGCGGGACCCGACTGTCGGCGCATCCGATCCAGAAGGTGTGCGGATGCTGTCCTTTCGCCATCTCCGAAAAGTAGCTGGGGTCCTCGGCCACCTTGGCGTCGACCCACTGCGCGTTCTGCTCCAGCAATCGTTCGATCACATCATTGTCGCTCATGAATCCCTCCTTCAGAGCTCCGTGCCGTCGGGAATGACGGCGTTCTTGGTCACAATCATGACCCCGTCTCGGACGAATACGTCACCGTGACTCCAGCCGTTATCCTTACCGGCCGGAGACAAGCGAACATTATCGCCGATCCGAACGTTGGCGTCCAAGATGGTATTCTCGATGTAGCAGTTGCGGCCGACGCCCATCGCGGGCATGCCTCGGGCCTCGGCGGCCAGTCGCTCTTCGTCGCTCTCGAGCCGCTCTGCGCCCATCATGATCGTGTTGATGAGGCGGGAGCCGTCTCGAATGTTCGAACGAACGCCGATCACGCAGCGATGAAGCTCGGCCGTGGACAGGATGCAGCCGTTGGCCAAGATCGCATGATCGATCGTGCACTGGTTGACCTTGGCCGCGGGAAGGTAACGAGCGCGGGTGTAGATCGGCTTTTCGGGATCGAAGAAGTTGAAGGGAGGGACGGTATCCGTGAGGCGGAGGTTGGCTTCGAAGAACGCCCGCACGGTTCCGATGTCTTCCCAATAGCCTTCGAAGAGGTGGCAATACAGCTTGCCGCCCTCGAGGAAGCTCGGGATCACCTCCTTGCCGAAATCGGTCGCACTGGAGTCGAGGGCGCGCCGCATGGCCCGGCCGGAGAACGCGTAGATCCCCATCGACACCAGAACGTAGTCCCCGTCCGGATTCTCCAGGGTCGCCTTCAGCTGGTCCGGCAGGAGCAGGTCGTCGATGACCTGGGGCTCTGTGGGCTTTTCCACGAACTCGGTGATGCTGAGATCGTCGGCGACCTTCATGAGACCGAACGCGCTGGCCAGCGACCGGTCGACCGGCGTCGCGGCCACGGTGACCTCGGCGCCGGTCTTATCGTGCTGTTCAATGATGGTCCGGTAGTCCATGCGATACAGCTGATCGCCGGAGAGGATGATCACCAGATCATCGTCGTCGGGATTGATGTGGACGAGGTTTTGCCGGACCGCATCTGCGGTGCCCTGGTACCAGCTGTCACCGGCCTCGGTTTGCTCGGCGGCCAGCAGCTCGACGAAGCCGCGGCTGAAACCGTCGAAACGATATGATTCTCGGATGTGTCGGTGAAGCGATGCCGTGTTGAACTGGGTCAGAAGGTAGATCTGGTTGAGGCCGGAGTTCAGGCAGTTGCTGATCGGGATATCGACGAGGCGATACATCGCCCCCAGGGGCACGGCCGGTTTACAGCGCAGACGGGTCAAGGGCCATAACCGGGTTCCCCGGCCCCCGCCCATGATCACGGACAGTATTCGACGTTTCACAGGGTTCCTCGTCGCCTCAGGCCGGCGAAATCTCGGCCGTTCTTGCGTGGACCGGGACGGAGATCAAGGTACGGTCTGTTAGACTCAGTGAACATGTCGAGTTTGTCCGCCCTGGCCCTGCTGCCGATCATTGCGGCGTTTCCCGAGGCCCGTGACTTAAGTTGTGGAGATCTCCCGGTAATTCTTCGAATGATGACCGCCGGGCACTACGCCACCGAAGCGGTGGCGGCGAAGGTCGAAGCGAGAAGCGTCGAGCAGTTCATCGAGGTTCTAGACCCGTCGAAGACGCTGCTCCTGAAAGAAGACGTCACTCGCCTCAGGGGCGCACTGCCCGGCATTTTCGCGGGGCTGCGAAAGGAAGACTGCTCGCTTCTCGATCGCGCCGGCCAGTTGGTGATCGCGCGTACGAAGGCCGACTTGGCTTACGTCCGCGGCCTCGTGGCGAAGAAGGGCTTCAAGCTCGACGAAACGGTCGAGCTGGTGCTCGACCCCGACAAGCGTGGCTATCCGAAGACGGAAGCCGAGCGACTGGAACGACTGCGCGCCCTCGTGCACTTTCAGCTGTCCAACTACCTGATGACGAAGGTGGACTTCGAGACCGCGAAGAAGCGGGTCGTCCACCGATACGAGCTCGCAGTGAAGCGAACCTCGGAGCGGCGCAGCCCGCAGGAACTCCCCGGGGCGTTCGCGGCCGCCTTTGCGCGCGGGCTCGACCCCCACACGGCGTACTTTTCGCCCGAGGTCCTGGCCAACTTTCAGATCGCCATGCGCCTGTCTCTCGAAGGCATCGGCGCGGTGTTGCGAACCCGAGACGGCTTCACGTTGATTCAGGAGATCGTCCCCGGAGGACAAGCGGACAAGCAGAACATCCTCCGCACGAAAGACAAGATCATCGCGGTGGCGCAGGAGGGCGAGGAAGCGGTCCAGGTCATCGACATGGACCTGAACGACGTCGTGAAAATGATCCGCGGAAAAAAGGGGACCAAGGTCACCCTGACCGTTCTGCGCGACGGTCCTCCGGCCAAGACGTTCGAGGTCACGATCGTCCGCGACAAGATCGACGTAAAGGAACAGGCCGCGAAGATCGACTACGAGACGCGCACTGTCGGCGACAAGACGTACACGATCGGGGTCATCGACCTGCCGTCATTCTACGGAAGTCGTGATGGGCGGACCTCCTATGGCGACGTCAAGCGACTGGTCCTCGAGGCGAAGAAGAAGGGCGTCGACGGCATCGTTCTCGACCTGTCTCGCAACGGGGGCGGTCTTCTCGAAGACGCGGTCCTCATCACCGGGCTGTTCATTCAGACCGGCGCCGTGGTCGCGACGCGCGACGGAGAGGGGGACGTGGAAATCCTCAAAGACGAGGACGACGCCATCGACTGGAACGGGCCGCTGCTGGTGATGATCAGCCCCGCCAGCGCGTCGGCGTCGGAGATCCTGGCCGGGGCCCTGAAGGCGTACGACCGGGCCATCGTCGCCGGCGGGGCCCACACTTTCGGCAAAGGTACGGTGCAAAAGCTCAACCCGTTGCCGGCCGGACTGGGGGCCATCAAGGTCACGACGGGCATGTTCTTCGTGCCGTCAGGCGAGAGCACCCAGCGGGTCGGGGTCACCTCCCACATTCAGGTGCCGTCGATCCTCGATGCCTACCGCACGGGGGAAAAGGACTTGGACTACGCGCTGCCTGCGGAATCCACGCCGCAATTCCGGTCCCGGCGGGCCAACGCGAATAATCCCCGCCTCCGGTATACACCGGTCGAAACCTCGCAGATCCGCGCCCTCGCCGAGCGGTCCTCGGAGCGCGTGAAGTCGGACAAGATCCTGTTGGAGGTCAAAAAGGAGCTCGCTGAGAACGACGAAAGCTCGGTCGTCAAGCTTTCGGAGCTGCGGGCGAAAGCGAAAGACTCGGACGACGCCGACGAAGAGCAGGCCACCAAAACGTTCGAAAAGCGCCAAGAGGCCTTCCTCGACGAGGGCGTCAACATCCTCGCCGACTACATCCACCGGTACCGCTGACCGCCCTAGTCGGCCGTTGACCTATCTTGAATGCCCGGCGTGGGCCTGCGATATCCATGAACGCGTGACCCACATCGTCCATGTGCTCGGTCCTTCACCGAGGACGATCGAGGTCGTCGACGAGATGGTCGTCGGCCGCGGAGCGGAGTGCGACCTGCGATTCGCCGAAGACCGCCGAATGTCCCGGCGCCACGCTCGGCTGCTGGTCGAAGATGGCCGCCTGATCATCGAAGACCTCGGAGGGGTGAACGGAACCCACGTCAACGATGTCCCGCTGCGCGGACGGGCGACGCTCGAGGACGGCGACCGGGTCCTGCTGGGCAAGACCGAGATGCGGGTCGGGGACGGACAGCGGGAGCGACCGTCTTTGGTGAAGCCGGCGGATCAGGCGCTGCCTCCAGATCTGGGCCGCATGGTCGCGGACGAGTTTTATGCTGCGCTGGGTCTGGGCGAGCAAACGCTGGCCGACGTCGGGAGCCACGACGACCTGATCCAGCGGACCCGCCGATTCGCCGTGCTGCAGCAGATCAGCCACGCCGTTCAGCGCGCGGACACCGTCGACGAGCTGCTCGACAACACCCTGGCTCTTCTCCTCAAGGTCCTGCCCGGAGACCGAGGATTCGTCGCCCTGGTCGGGGACGACGGCGTCCCTAGCGTCGTGCGAAGCCACGGTCGGCGGACCGACCCTCGCGCCCCCGCCCACCTGTCGACGACGGTGACCGACTACGTCGTGCACCGGCGAGCCAGCATCATCTCTCGCGACGCCGCCGCCGATGACCGATTCGACGGCTCGGCTTCGCTGATGCTCAACGAGACCCGCGCCGTGATGGCCGCACCGATCACCCAGGGGGATCCGGTCGTGGGCCTGCTTCTGCTCGAGTGTTCTCATCTGGAGCGGACGTTCGAGGAGGCCGACGTCGACCTGTTGACCGTCGTGGGCGCGGTCCTCGGCCAGGCGCTCGGCAAGCTGGAGACCATTCGGGCCCTCGAGCAAGCCCGGGCGGACCTCCTGCGAACCCAGCAGGAGCTCATTCGATCCCAGCAGATGGCCGCCATCGGGCGGCTGGCCACCGGCATCGCGCACGAGGTCAAAAACCATCTCAGCCCGTTCATGCTCGCGGACATGATCGCCCGCAAATACCCCGACGACGCGGACATTCAAGAGTCGAAGGCGATCATGCTCGAAGCGCGGCAACACATCCTCGACCTCGTCAACGAGGTCCGGCAGTTCGCCAGCGGCGCCGACGCGGGCTACCGCTTGGAGCCCACGGACCTCGCGAACGTCGTGCGCGGGGTCCTGCGGTTCATGCAGTGCGACAAGGTGATCAAGGAGGCTCAGGTCGACCTCGAGGTCACCGGGGAGCCGTGGGTGCACATGGACGCCCCACGCTTTCGCCAAGTCTTGATCAATCTGATTCGAAACGCCGCGGATGCGGTGCCCGATGGTCGGCCGCCACACATCACGCTTCGGGTCTCCGAAGGCGCCGACGAGGCCTGGGTCCAGGTGGAGGACAACGGCCGCGGGATCGATGAACACGACGCGGAGCGACTGTTCGAGCCGTTCTTCACCACCAAGGGCAACCAGGGGCTCGGCCTCGGCCTGGATATCTGCCGGAAGATCATCGCCGCGCACTCCGGCACCATCGGCTTCGATTCCACCCCCGGCGCCGGAACCACGTTTACCGTGCGGCTGCCGGCGATCCGAGACGGACGCTGAGGATGAACCGCGCCCTCGATCCGGGACACGTGTTCGTCATCCACGGCGACCTGATGCAGCTGCACGCCGACGCGTGGTGCGTCCCCGGCAGCCACGATCCCGCCCGGCCCGGCGACACGTGGGCCCACGCGGTCGCGGATCATCCGCCGGAGCCCATTCCCGACGGTTTCGGTCGCCCCGGGCATCGGGTCCATCCGTGGTGCCCGCTGCACGCGGGCGACCCGCTCCCCTGGCTGGTCGACCTGGGCGGATCTCGAGGCACGCCGATCGATTGGTACTTGGACGCGGTCGACGAACTCCTGCGCAAGGTGGCCGCGGACCTCGAGCACCGGACCCCTCGATTCGGGCGGGCCCGCCCCCTGCTCACCTTGCCCCTCGTGGGCACGGGCCAAGGGGGAAAACGACGGCAGGCGGGCGAGATGGCCAGCGCCCTGCTGCCTCTGCTGTGTCGCTTCGCGTCCGAGCACCGCCTCGACATCGGGCTGGTGATGATCGATGGCGCCGCCCACAGCGCGGTCCAGGCCGTTCGCCGGAGCCTGCCCATCGAGCTCGCGTGGCCGGCCCTGGACACCGAACGGATGGAGGCCGCCGATCGCCTGGCCGCGCTGGCCGCCCGTCGGGCCCTCGTTTTGTTCATCGGCGCCGGCGTCAGCCGAGGCGCCGGCCTACCGGGATGGGCGGAGCTCCTCACCGCGATCGCCGTCGAGGAGGCCCAGCTCACCGCACCTCAAGTCGCCGCCCTCGAGCAGCTCGAGAAGATCGACCAAGCGCACTTTCTTCAGATCAAGCTCCGATCCCGGGACCGCCTCAAGGCGGCGGTGGCTCGGTTCGTGGCCACCCGGTCGCGCCGATACGCGCTGGCGCACGCGCTGCTGGCCGGCCTGCCGGTGCAGGAGATCGTCACCACAAACTACGACCAGCTGTTCGAAGTGGCCTCCGAGGGCGCTCGTCGCCCCATCGCGCGGCTCCCCTACGAGACGGTTCGCGACGGCGAGCGGTGGCTCCTCAAGCTTCACGGCTGCGTCAGCGCGGCGAGCGACATCGTCCTCACCCGAGACGATTATTACGCGTACCGCGACCGACGAGAGGCGCTGGCGGGCATCGTGCAAGCCTTGCTCATCACTCGCCACATGCTCTTCGTGGGGTTCTCTCTCGAAGACGACAACTTTCATCGGATCGTGCGCGCGGTTCGCCGGGCCATGCATCGGGGAGAGCGGGGCTCGGAAGGCCACTTCGGAACGGCCCTGGTCGTTGGTGGCAACCCGCTGGTGCAGGCCCTCTGGCAAGATGAATTGACGTGGGTGAACTTCGATCGCGAAGGACACGGCACCGCGGTCTCCGCGCGAGGATTGGAGATCTTCTTGGACCGCCTCGCCGCCGGGGCCGAGACTCGATCTGACCACCTCTTCCATCCCGCGTACGCTGGCGTCCTGGCCCCGGGGGAGCTTCGTCTGAAAGGGTTGTTGACCGAGCTCGCCGAGCAGGCCGATGCGGAGGTCCGACACACGCCGGCATGGGCGGAGGTCGAACGGTTGTTGGACCGGCTGGGGTGGCGGGAGCGGTGAGCCCTCGCCGCCGTTCACCAGATCAGCGGCGACGATTCTCCGCGCCAAAAGATCCAGCGCCGGCGCTCCCGGTGAGAGAAGGTGCCGATCGCGAACGGATCGGACGCCGAAGGCTCGAGCTCGATGCAGTGCACGACACCAGCGCCGGTGCACACCGCGATCTGGCGCTGGTCTTCGGCGACGTCGATCGCCAACACCTCCCCGCCGACAAACAGCTCGCCGACCGAGGACAGGTCGGGGCCGCACACGCGCACGAATCCATCGGCGCGGCCAAACATGTACCCATCCCGGTACGCGGAAGCCGACGTCACGACGGGCGCGGGACCGACGGCCGCCACCGAAGGAGAGGGCGCAGGGGCGAAACTCAGGTTGGCCGCGATCTGCGACATCGATAGTCGAACCGTCCGGCCCCCGTCGCTGTCCCGCGCGCTCAGAGCGATGGCCGCCCCGTCGTGACTGAAGACGGCGTGGACGGGATGGCCCAGGGCCGGTTCGACTCCCGACACGAGGTTTCCCTCGCCGTCCAGAATACGGTGGCGGCTGGCTTGATCCCCGGCCGCAATGTACCGCTGGTCGGACGCCACCGCGGCGTGCACGTAGTCCAGGTCGAGGGGAAATGCGTCGTCGCCGTCCTCGTCGACGTAGTGATCGAGGTCTTGTTCGCCGGGATGGATGAGCCGGGACCCTTCGGAATCGAGCAGGAAGACCCCTGACCGCGACACGACGAGGACGCGCTGGCCGTCGTTGAGGGGAAGCAGCCGACTGACCAACGGCCGACCCTCCAGCGTCGGGACCGGCATGTCGGCGTGGGTCGGCCCGTAGGCGGTGGGCCAGGCGAGCACGACCTTCGTCGGCCCGCCCCAGCCCTCGGTCATGTGAACGCCGTCGGCGCGGCCGAGCGCGTAGGTCCGGCGATCCGATGAGCGCCCTAGCGCGAACACCCCGAGCAGGGGTTCGGTGCTGATCGGGGTCGCCACCCAGACCCTCGGACGCTGCCAGGGAGAACCGACCACCACCGCGAGACGACCATCGTCGAGCAGGTATCCGGGGCCGATCGGCTGCCCGTGCGCTTCCGCGAGCGCGGCAAAGGGCACATGGGCGGGCGCGAACCGCCCCCGCAGGGCATCGATCTCCCCGTCGTGGTTGGCTTTTCGGGCGACCGCGAGCACCGCTTCCGCCAGCGCCCCGCGGTCGTCGCCCGGCTCGAGCTCAGCGTCGCGCCGACCCTGCCCCAGCCGCTCGTTGACCACCGACGCATGGCCTCGGCTGAGCCCCTGCCAACGCTCGGACAGCCCTGCAAATTGTGACCAATCCATCGTCGCTGCCGTCCTGCACGCCCTCGTTCAGCATGCCTCGCTCGGGTGAGAACCGCGAGCCCTCGTTGCGTCTGCCCGCACGATCGACATCACGATGTCGATGGCGCAGCTTGAGACCGAGGCTCGGCCCCCACCCGCAGCTCGGTCAATCGATGGCCGCTGGCCCGGTATTTGGCCTCGAAAGGGGTCAGGTCGCCTCCGCACTCGTCCTCGATGGCGTATGGACGGCGAACGGTGGCCAGAGCTTCACCAAATTCCTCCGCGTAGGTTCGCCAGTTCGTTCGCAGGGTTAGGGTTCGACTCAAGGTGAGGAGCGTCGGAAACACCGGATGCCCGTGCCACCGCCGGCTCAGGTGGGCGGGCTTTGGCCAGGGGTTTGGATACAGCAGATATTGCCGGGCGACCCGCCAGTCCGCAGCGAGGGCCAGCCGCCAGAAGTCCACGAGGTCCGCGCGCACCCAGAGGATCCGGCCCCGCTGGTGGCCGATTCGCGCCGCGTCGTAGCCGATCCCGCGGGACAGGCGAGCCGCCGATTTGTCGACGCCGACGACCCACGTCTTTGGGTGCCGATCGGCCAGTCTCAGGGTGCTGACGCCCGTCCCGCAGCCGGCGTCGATCACCACCGTCGGACGGAGACCGATACGCTCGCTCAACCAATCGAAAGCGCTCTGGTTGTGGGCCTGGATGGGCTTTTCGAATCGGTGGGCGGCGTGGCGCCGGACGAGATCCGGGACCCGCGGGTCGGGGGGCGCATCCGGGATACGCCGCGAGTTGCCCGATAGACCCATGCCCCGGTCACAACCCGGCCGGGCGGTCGGAGGCAAGGACCCGTGTTGGTGGGCCCGCCGTCGTGCCAAGGTTCGGACATGGCACTCGCTGCTCGGCCCTATGGGCCGCTGTCCGTGTACCCGCTGGCGTTCGGCGCCGGCCACATCGGCGACCCCGCGCTCGACGACGCCGCGATGGGCGCGCTCCTCAACCACGCCGTCGACAGGGGCGTGAACCTGTTCGACACCGCGCTGAGCTACGGTCTGTCCGAAGATCGCATCCGCCGCCACCTCGGTCCTCGACGAAACGAGATCCTGCTGTCGACCAAAGTGGGGTACGGCGTGCCCGGGCACGCGGACTGGACGCCGGGATGCATCGCGGCCGGCATCGACCAGGCCCTCGGCAACCTGGGCGTGGAGCATCTGGATATCGTCCATCTGCACTCCTGCCCGACCGAGGTCCTGGCCAACGACGGCGTCATCGAACCGCTCCTGATGGCCGTCGAAGCGGGCAAGGTTCGGGTCGCGGCGTACAGCGGCGACAATGACGCGCTCGGATGGGCGGTGGCCTCGAAGCGGTTCGGAGGGGTCCAGGCGTCCTTCAACGTCGTGGACACCGCCAACGCCGAGACCCTCTACCGGGCCGCGGATCTGGGCATCGGCGTTCTGGTCAAGCGACCGCTGGCCAACGCCGTCTGGCGCTTCGACAGCGAGCCCGAAGCCCCGGATCAACGGGCCTACTGGACGCGATGGCGGGCGCTCGGCGCTTCCGACTTCGGCATCGCGCCTGAGGCGCTGGCGATCCGGTTCGCGCTTGGACATCCCGCCGCCACCGCGTGTCTGATCGGCACATCGAAGCCCGCGAATCTGGAGCGCGCGATCGACGCCGCTTCGTTGGGGCCGCTGCCCGATGATGTGGTGGCGGCCATCGAGGCGCGGCGGCAAACGGTGGGCGCGGGCTGGCCGGCGATCATCTGAAGCTAGGGTCGATAGACCGCAACCGCGGCCCGCAGAACCGATAGGCACGACTCGAGCGCCGGCACCCCGAGGACATAGGCGATACGCGCCTGACTTCGACCGAGACCCGGCGTGGCGTAGAAGCCGGTCGCCGGCGCCATCATCACCGTCTGACCGTCGTGGGAGAAGTCGGTGAGCAGCCAGGTCGCGAAGTGGTCGATATCGTCGACGTCGAACGTGGCGACGGTGTAGAAGGCGCCTTCCGGACGGTAGCTGGACACGCCGTCGATCGCGTTTAGGCCGTCGACGAGGACATTGCGGCGCCGGGTGTACTCCGCGCGCACCTCATCGAAGTAACTGGCCGGCGTGGCGTAGGCGGCGACCGCAGCCAGCTGGTCGACGGTGGCCGGACACAGTCTCGAAAACGACATGCGCATGATCGCATCCAGGACCGGCTCGACCTTGGTGATCGCGAACCCGACCCGGGCCCCGCACGCCGAGTACTTCTTCGAAACGCTGTCGATGACGATGACCCGCTCCTCGGCGCAGTCGAGGGTCAAGGCGCTGGTCACCGAGACCCCGTCGTACGCGAAGTCCCGGTACACCTCGTCGGAGATGACGAACAGGTCGTGGCGCTCCGCGAGACGACCGATGCGAGCCACCTCTTCGGAGCGGTACACCGTTCCCGTGGGGTTTCCGGGCGAGCAGTACACGACGGCTTTGGTTCGGGGCCCAACGGCGGCGTCGAGGGTTGCGTCGGAGGGAAGATGAAAGCCGTCGTCGGCCGACGCGGTGACCGGTCGAACGTCGATGCCCAGCTGCGCCGCGAAGCCCGCGTAGTTCGCGTAGAACGGCTCGGGGACCAGAACCTCGTCGCCGGGGTCCGCCACCGCGGCGAGGGCGAAGGTGATGGCCTCGCTCCCCCCGAAGCACGTGGTCACGTGACGCGGCTCGATCGGCAGGCCGCGCCGGACATAATCATCGGCGACCGCCTGCCTCATCTGCGGCAGTCCCTGCGACGGACCGTACGCGAGAACCTCCTCGTCGTAGCCTCGATAGGCGTCGAGCATCCGCTTCGGGGTCGGGATGTCCGGCTGCCCGATGTTGAGGCGATGGACGTGAATCCCGCGCGCTTTGGCTTCGTCGGCGTACGGCACCAGCCTCCGGATCGGCGAGGCGGGTATGTTCACCCCACGTTGCGATAACTTTGCCATCAGATCTCCTCTCGGAGCCGGAGCCAGCGGGCGTGTCGGGGGTCGATGGCTTCCAAGACCGGCCACGCGTGGGCCGTCATCTCCAGGATCGGCCCGGACATCACGATGAACGCGGTGTTCGCGGTCTTGAGGCGGCCCTTCGGACCCACCGCATGAATCATCGCTTCCAGGGCCAGCATCAGCGCCACCGACGCGAACCCGGCGTCCGGCAGACTCCAGGGCCCGCACCCGTATAGCGCATTGCGTATCTGACCGACGAAAAACTTCTCGACGCGCGGCGGCACGCGGGGCACGGGGCGGTCGTCGCGCATGGCCCGAAACGCCTCTTTGCCTCGCCGCAGACGCCGCACCTGGGCGGAGTAACCGCCCCCTTCGACGGGGACCGGGCTTTGGTCCTCTTCGTCGATGTAGTCCAACATCCGAGCGCCGTACCGAGCGCGGGCCCGGCCCACTCGACCCCGGAACAGCAAACGATCGATGCGGGCGAGGTTTTCCGCCGTAAGGCCGCCTTCGTACAAGAGCGCGTACAGGCGGTCGAGCTTCGCGTCGACCTCGGCAAACGGCAGCTCCTTGCCGAAGAAGCGGGTGGTCGGCGGGACCTCGTGGGACGGGCTGGTCTCCAGAATCCTCATCACCGAGGTCGCATCACCCTGGACCTGAGGGCCGGCCTCGAACGTCTCGTGCATGGTCTCGCAGTTCAGCCGCAGCGTCAGACGCGGCTTCTGGCCGGGGACCTGGAGAACGACATGGGGAAAAATCTGACAGGCGTCCGGCTTCGCCTCCATGCCTTGCCGAGCGTGAACCGCGCACAGGCCGTCATCCATCAGGAATACGCAGGCCTCGTTCTCGTCGGGCCGCTGCCGCAGGACCCGCACCGCGGGTTGATCGGGGTCGATGAACGCGTCGACCGCGAAGTGCCGATCGCCGAGGATGTCTCGGTACAGGCTCGGGTCGATGCGATCTTCTTCTTCTTCGGTGATCTCGACCGCGAGTCCGTGGCAGCAGGCGCCACACGCGTGGCACGCCCAACGAGCGTCGGACTGCGCCACCGGTAGGACCCGGAGCTTGCGATTGGTCGATGAGATCTGGGGCCAGGGCGCAGTGTTTTCGACCACGGGCTCCTGGCGCCAGGCTTCCGCGGTGTCGAGAAGAAAGATATCTTGCAGCTCCTCGGCCACCTGCTGGATGCGATGACGGCTGGTCCCTCGGTCCGCCGACTTGAGCTGGGCGTGCAGCTCGTCGGCCGTACGCTTGCCGTCGAAGTTTTGCGCGAGCTCGTAGTCTTCCACGGGAATCGTGAACACCTGGAGCAGATGGGGATCACGAACGTCGACCGTTCCGTCGTCGCTGGGCTGAACCTCGAGGTCAGTGCGGAGGCGGGGGATGGGCTCGTTGGCCATGTGGCTCACTCTCATGATCCGCGGCCGACAAACGAGTCAACTCCGTTGTCCGTCGCCGGCCGTATCTTGTGTCGGAAGCCAAAAGGCTTTAGCCAAGCACATCGATGGTGGATCTGGACGAGTTCGAGTCCCAGTTTAGAGCCGCGGTCAAGGAACGCCCGGTCTTCGAGCGGCCTTCGGTGCGTTCAATACTGGTGATCAGCGATCTCGATCGCGCGGCGGCCGATGCGCTCGAAGCGCGCCTTCAGCAGTTCCTGAAGGTGCTCGAGCCCGATGTTCAGTCTTGGCGCACGTTGGATCGCGACCAGTACAGCGGGGTAAAGGAGATGCTGGCGCAAGTGGAGCAGACGTACCCCGACTTGATCGTCAGCTACCGCCACCTGTTCGAAGACGACAAAGATCTTCCCCACAGCTTGGGGACATACGCCGACATGCTCATTCAGGCGGTCTCTACGCCGGTCTTGCTGCTGCCCAATCCACATCGCACGCCGCCGACCGACAAGTTGACCGCCACCGACCGGGTCGTCGTATTGGCCGACAACATCGTCGGCGACCAGCGCCTCGTCAACTGGGGCCTTCGGTTCGTGACGTCGGACGGCCACCTTCATTTGGTCAACGTCGAGGACGACCAGACCCTGAACCGCTACGCGGAGATCATCAGCAAGATTCCGGACCTCGATACCGAGACGGCGTCCCGTTCGATCGAACGCCAGCTTCTTCATGAAGCCGAAGACTTCTTGTCCGCGTGGGCGAAGAGCATTCACGTCGATTTCGAACGGATCTCCGTCGACCCGCTGGTGCGCTTGGGCCACGGCGCCCGGACCTATATGGACATCGCCCGAGAGGCCGACGCCCAACTCGTGGTCTTCAACACGATCAAAGAAGGTCAGCTCGCCATGCGCGGGGTCGCGTACGCGCTGGCGGTCGAGATGCTCGATACACCCCTGTTGATGCTCTGAGCCGAGGTATCGCTGATGCACGCCGCCGTCGAAGCCGTCCCCGTTCCCACCTCGGTCACCCTGCTGTTCTTGACCCTGCTGGTCGCGATGATCGCGAGCCTGGCCTTCGAGGAGAAGCTGCACGCCAAGAAGTCGGTCATCACCGGCATCTTCGCGGTGGTCGCTCTTCTCGTGGGCGACATCTTTCACCTCCTTCATCCGCCGGAGAACAGCCACCTGCCGATCTACATCCCGATGATCGATTGGTCGGTCATCGTGATCATCTTCGGCTCCAGCTTGTTCATCGACGTGACCGCGCGCTCCGGCATCTTCGCGTGGACCGCGATCCGACTGACGAAGCTCTCCGGCGGAGATCCCGTGCGCCTGTTGTGGTACTACGCGGGCATCACCGTCGTGTTCTCGGCGGTGCTCAACAACGTCACCGCGATGATCATCGTGGGCTCCCTGTCCGGGGTATCGCTGCGAAAGCTGCAGCGGGAGGGGCTGCTGTTGGGTTTCCTGCTGACCGAGGGGCTGCTGACGAACATCGGCGGTCTGCTCACCCTCATCAGCTCCATCCCCAACATCATCGTGGGGACGGCGGCAGGCATCAACTTCATCCAGTTCTTCTACACCGCCGCGCCGTACGTCGCGCTGGTCACGGTGATCACCGTGTTGATGGCCCAGCGAGTGTTCAAGATTCAACCCTTACGCACCGACGAAGAGAAGCGGCAGGCGGCGGAGCTGGTCGCATCATTCGACGAGAACGAGAGCGTGGCCAGCCCGGGATTCTTCGTCTTCTCGTGGGTCCTGCTCGGGTTGTTCATCATCGGCATCGCCACCGCGTCGGTCACCCCTTACATCAGCGATCTGGGCATGGGTTTCGTCGCGATGGCTTTCGCCGCCGTCGCGCTCATCCGCCTGAAACACGAGCCGGAGAAGGCCTACGTCAAGATCGACTGGGACCTGCTGCTGTTCTTCGCCTACCTCTTCGTGGTCATCCACGTCATGGAGGGCGCTCAGGTGTTGGCGTTGATCGGCCAGGGTATCGCAGCGCTGATCGATCTCGGGGAGACCGTGGGTCCCTTCGCTCTGCTGTGGAGCGGCGCGATCGCGTCGAGCGTGACCGACAACGTGCCTCTGGCCGCCGTCCTGGCCAAAATCCTGGCGTCGACGACCCCGCCCACGCCGACGGAATCGAACCTGTGGTGGGCCACGATCTTCGGATGCAATCTGGGTGGAAACTTCACGCCCATCGGTTCCGCGTCGACCCTGGTTGCGGTGGCGATCATCCACAAGAACAAGCTGCCGATGAGCTTCGGCGGGTTCATCGTCAAGGCGGCCCCCTTCGCGGTGATCCAGCTCCTGATCGCGTCCGTCTACGTCCTCGTGTTTCTGTGAGCTGAGCCGACGGGCCAGTCGGATTCTTCCTATGGGATAGACCCGACGTCGCCTGTCGACTCGACGTCATTCGAACTTGCCGGGTCGGACAGGCGACGGTTAGCTTCCGCCAAATACCCATGGATCACGCCGCGCCGAGTGTTGCTCGACCCTGGGACCGATTTCTGACCGGTCTCATCAATGACCCTCGGGACCTACCGTTCCTCTATTTAATGGCGCAATGTTCGCTGGTGGCAGCGATGGGCGTCGGTCTGTTTTTCGTAGACGCTTACTTTTGGTGGTTCGCGATTGCATACTGGATCGTGTGGGCGATGACCGTGCTCGACCGGTTCATCCTGATGCTTCACTGCACGTCCCACCGCATCCTGTTCAAGAAACGATTCAAACCGCTGAATCGGGTCATTCCGTGGATCCTCAGCCCCTTCTTCGGCGAGACCCCAGAAACCTACTTCACCCATCACATGGGGATGCACCACCCGGAGAACAATCTTCACTCCGACCTGTCGACGACGCTGCCGTACCAGCGCGACCGGCTCAGCCACTGGCTGCACTACTTCGGTAAGTTCTTCTTGTTCACCGCGTTCGATCTGTCGCGGTACCACTTCAACAAGGGCAACTCAAAGCTCGCCGTGCGAACGATAGTGGGAGAAGCCGCCTTTTGGGCCCTCGTCGTCCTGCTCGCGGTCATCGATTGGCGAGCGACGTTGGTGGTGTTCGTGCTGCCTTTGGTCCTGGTTCGTTTCCTTATGATGGCCGGTAACTGGGCGCAGCACGCGTTCATCGACGGCGCAGACCCCGCGAACCCGTATCGAAACAGCATTACGTGCATCAACACGCGCTACAACCGCCGGTGCTTCAACGACGGCTACCATATCCATCATCACGTCAACGCGCGTTGCCATTGGTCCGAGTACCCAGGGGAGTTCGAAGCGAACAAGGAGACGTACGGACGACAGGATGCGGTGGTCTTCGACGGACTGGACTTCTTCGAGGTGTGGATTCTGCTGATGCTCCGCCGGCATCGGACGCTCGCCCGCCGATTCGTGCAGCTGCCTCACGCGCCGGCGCGAAGCGAAGACGAGATTATTGCCTTTCTGAAGTCTCGTCTGGTGCCGGTTCCCGCGGCCTGAAGACGAGCCCAACAACCCTTCGGTACTCCAGTCTACAGCTGTCCACCGGCCATAGACGGCCCCTCACGGGTGGCGTCATCTATCGAAGACAATACGTATTGACGGGACGGTCAGCCCATCCTGTGCTTGCCGCCGGCCAGATCCCCGGTCTACGCTCACCTGTCTGCGGACGATCCGGCGTCCGCGCCGAGTCCCAGAATGGCCACCGCCGACTCGCATCCAAAACTTGGGCGTTACGAGGTCATCAATCGGATTGCGTCGGGGGGCATGGCCGAAGTCTTTTTGGCCAAGGCGACAGGGGCCATGGGATTTCAGCGGCTGGTGGCCCTGAAGCTCATCCACGCCAATTTCACGCGCGACGAAGACTTCGTGAAGATGTTCATCGACGAAGCCCGGATCGCGATGCACCTCAACCATCGAAACATCGTCCAGGTCTTCGACCTCGACAAAAGCCAGGGCGCCTACTTCATCGCCATGGAGTATGTCCATGGGGTTAATCTCTACGACCTCTACGAGCGGATCGCTGCCTACAACCGATGGATAGACCC
Organism: Myxococcota bacterium; assembly: GCA_028289325.1. GTDB lineage: Bacteria > Myxococcota > Kuafuiibacteriia > Kuafuiibacteriales > Kuafuiibacteriaceae > JANQQN01. Next base: position 18,873 of record JANQQN010000531.1, read on the forward strand.
ATCGCTGGCGCTATATCTGGTGGCGGAAGTCTGTAAGGGCCTCCATTTCGCTCACACCCGCAAGGACACCCAGGGTCGACCGCTCACGATCATTCATCGCGATATCTCGCCACAAAACATCCTGTTGTCGTTCGAGGGTGAGGTCAAAATCGCCGATTTTGGCATTGCCACCGCGGCGCAGCGCCTCCATCAGACCGCGGCCGGCATCGTCAAAGGCAAGTACGCCTACATGGCGCCGGAGCGGCTGCAAGAGAGGCCGGTCGACGCGCGGGTCGACGTCTTCAGCGTAGGTGTCCTGCTGTACGAGCTATTGGTGGGAGAAAACCCTTTCGCCGGCGCGTCAGCGGTAGAGACGATCGACAATGTCCTTCAGCGGCCGGTGCCGCCGCCGTCGTCGCGAGGGGCAGCGACGAACCAAGATCTCGACGAGATCTGTTTGAAGGCCCTGGCCAAGGATCCGGACCAGCGATTCGCGGATGCGCAGACCCTGTCCGACGCGCTCACCGAATACGCGATGGACCTGACCGTCGCCCGCAAAGACATGGCCGCTGGCGACGCGGCGGTGGCTGAGCTGCTCACCGAGCTGTTTCCGGAGCGCGCGCGACGTAGCGTCACGCCGGCCGCTCCGGGCAGCCTGGTCATCCCCGGGGTCGAAGACAATCCGGATACCCGGCCGACCAGCGATTCGTCGGGTAGAGAGGACTTCGAGACAGACCAAGACCCCCTGGACCGGACGACCACCGATGACGACGAGTTCGACGTGCCGACGGTCTTGCGCATGGACCGCCGGCAGAGCGGCCCCACCCCATCGGCCCGGCGTCGCGCGGAGACCGAAGTGCCGACGGCCGAACCGGGAGGGCCACTGGCGGGGGCCATGACCGAGCCCACCGAGCTTCCGGGCAGCTACGCCGCTGACCCGACCATCCCGTCCCGCCTGGCCTCGACGCCGCCTCCGAGCGTCTCTCGTGAGCAGTCCGCGCCCACCAAACCGCCCACCGCCCCCGAGGATCCGCCCGCGCGATCGTCGACGGACATGCCGCCCCCGAGCGTGGTCCGGGAGCGGACATCCGCGCGGTCGCGCCCTTTTCCGGCCCGGTCGAGCCCAAACCCGCATTCGCCCGCGAAATCGAAGCCAAACCCAGGCCCCAGCCCAGCCGCCCCGCTCGGTCACGAGGGCCGTTCGGCCGGAGGCGGCCGGCCTCCCGCCGAACGGCGGATGCGGCCGGACGGCAGCGCCCGGCAGATCCTCGAAACCGGCCAGCCCGGGGGCCACAGCTCATCTGGGGAGAGTTTAGATGCGATCGTGAAGCCGGTCGGGGGGTGGCGTTTGCCGAGCGGGCGCCAGCTCAACATTCTCGCCGTGGGCCTGCTGACGATGGCCTCCGCGGTGGCCACCGCGGCGCTGGCCGTCAGCCGCGGCATGCACTTTCCGCGACCGGCCGAGTTCCGGCTCAATGTGCGAACGGTACCGCCGGGGGCCGAGGTTTCGATCGATGGCCGTCGGCTGGACGGCACCACGCCCCTGGCGGAGCGCCTCACCGCCGA
>JANQQN010000534.1 GCA_028289325.1 Myxococcota bacterium
CTCCTTAGTTGCTGGGGGCCACCCAACGCCCTCGTCGTCGCACGACCAGGGCCGACAAGCCCTCGTCGAGGGCCTCACGTGGGTTATTGGTCACGTCTCTAGAGCCCGAGCGCATCGAGGAACCGCCGCATCGATGACTGGTGCTCGCTGCACGTTTCGGTCGGCGCTCGCACGGGGTCGAACACCTCGATCCGTTTCTTGGGACAGCCACTGTTGGCCTTGAGGCCGGTGTGGGTGCAGATCTCGACTTCCGTGACGCTTTCAGGCGGCGCGAACCATCGCTTCGAAGTCCGCCACCCGATGTTCCGCATGAGGTCGGCCCAGATCGGCAAGGCAGCTTTCGATGCCGGCAGCTTGATGGAGGTCTGGTCGTCGAAGCCGACCCAAACCAGGGCCACCACTTCCGGCGTATAGCCGACGAACCACGCGTCGCGGTAGTCGTTGGTGGTCCCGGTTTTTCCGGCCACCGGAAAGTCGATTCCCCGCGCCTTGAGCGACCGCGCGGTCCCGCGCAACACGACGTCTTGAAGGAGCGCGCTGACCATGTATGCCCGCCCGGGCGTGGTGACCGATCGAATCTTGAGGTGATGCCCCTGCACGACCTTGCCCTCGTCGGTGACCACCTTGCGAAGAGACAGCGGGTGCGGAAGCACCCCGTCGTGGGCAAACGCCGCGTACGCGACGGCCAGTTCGAGCGGATAGACCTCGAACGCCCCGAGCACCAGGGCGAGCTCCGGGGCCATGGGGGTGGTGATCCCGAAACGCCGCGCGGTCCCGATGATCGGCGACAGTCCGATCTGCTCGGCGAGATGCACGGTTGGGATGTTCATCGACTTCACCAGCGCGTCTCGCACGGTGACCGTTCCTCCCGAGCCCCCTCCGTAGTTTCGCGGCCGCCACCGCTTGCCGTTGATCCGGTAGGTCTTGGGCTCGTTGCTGATACGGTCGGTGAGGCTATAGGTCTCCAGGCCCGTAAGGTACGCAAACGGCTTGAACGCGCTTCCCGGCTGTCGGAGGGCCTGGGTCACCCGGTTGAATTGGCTGACCCCGTAGTCGCGTCCCCCCACCATAGCGATCACGTGGCCAGTGCTGGGCTCGAGCACCACGATCGCACCTTGGAGCTTCTGGTTCGGATCTTCACGAACGAGCTCCGGATGGGCCTTTTCGAGCTTGCGCAGCCCGTCCGCAAGCGCCCGCTCGGCCTCTTCCTGCACGCCGACGTCGAGGGTGGTGTACAGCGACAGGCCGAGTCGGGTGAGCTCGTCCTGCGGATACATGGTCGCCAACTGCGACGCGAGATAGTCGAAGAAGAACGGCGCCGTCCGCTTGTAGGCGGTGAACGGAACGGTCTCCAGATCGGCATCGACCGCCGCGTTGAACGCAGGTTCATCGAGCTTGTCCTGCTCGAACATGGCCCGCAGCACGCGATCCCGACGTTCGCGGGCCCGCTTGGGGTGCTTGTGGGGCGAATAGAGGTTCGGGCCTCGGATCATCCCGGCCAGGGTCGCGCACTGGGCCGGCGTCAACCGCTCCACCGGACGGCCGAAGTAAAAGCGCGCGGCCTCCGCGAAGCCGTGCACCGATACCGACCCGCGTTGCCCCAGGTAGATCTCGTTCAGATAGATCTCGAGGATCGTCTTCTTGTCGTAGTTCGACTCGATGAGCACGGCGATGACCAGCTCCTTCAGCTTGCGAAGCACGGTCCGGCTCGGATCGAGGAAGAAGCTCTTGGCGAGCTGCTGGGTGAGCGTCGAGCCCCCCTGGCGAATGCCGCCGGCCTTGACGTTGACGTAGAACGCGCGAACGATCGCGGAAAAGTCGACCCCGAAGTGGTCGTAGAAACCGGCGTCTTCGGCGGCGAGGACGGCATCGATCAGGGCCGGCGGAACGTCGTCGATCGATACCAGCTGTCGGCTTTGATGTTCTTCCCCGAACACCTGCATCACCTCCTCCGGCTCGAGCTCCACGAACGGGACGGCCTTGCGAGCCTTCAGATCGGAGATGGCTGACACGCCGCCGGACCGCTGGTTGGCGAACACGAACCGCACCCGCATCGCCGGCCGGTCGATGACCGTCGATCGAACCTTGCGCAGATAGGCGGTCACCGTTCGACCGGAGCGGTGATACTGCCCCTGAGCCTTAGGGGGCGATGAGGTGCGACGATATCCGAGTCGGTCGAGACGATGGGTGAGCTGCGCCAAGGGTAGTCCCTGGCCGGGGTAGATAAGCAGGTTGTCGGAGTAGACCCGCGACGGAACCTTCCACCGCCGACCTTCGAAGCGATCGACCACGTCTTCGGCGACGATCAGGGCGTACAGGCCCGCGATCGCAAACGCACCAATAGCGATGGTGACCACCGCCTTGACGGCGAAGCCGAGCACCGAACCGATCGGTCCCGGCCCGCGCCGGGGAGCCTTCTTCGACGACTTGCCGCGGCCACCGCGCGCGGGTTTCTTGGACCGACCCACAGCTACTTCGGGAAGTAACACAACGGGTCAGGGGCAGAAAGTTTCCTTAGCTGGCCTGAGGCCTTCGGTCGGCACGGGCGCACAGCGCGAATGTCGACGTCAGCGCATCCGGAGATAATGCCTCATGAAGTGGCGAACGCCGTCGAAAACGAAGCCGTTTCCGGCCTGCGCTCCGGACGGAAGGACGAAGTAGATCGAGTGGTCGGTGCCGTCGCGCGCGGAGCCAGGACCGAAGGGCAGCACGCCCAGCCGACGACAGAACATCTCCAACGTCGGCCGCAGGTTCGGTGGGCCTCGGCGCTCGACGAGGGCCGTGAGCAGGGGGCGGCTTGCGGTGATCCAGGCCACTTTGTCGCGGCCCTCGGACTCGATGTACTCCAGCCACTCGATGGCCGGCAGCTCGTCGAGCTGGTCCGAGAAGCCCGCCCGTTCCAGCGACGCTCGGATCGTGGCCCCATCGCGACAGTAAAAGTATCGCTTGAACCGCGAGGCGGAGCCCTCGAACTCCTCACAGACCCCATGTAGCTGGTCACGGTCCGACGGAGCGAGGACCAGACGCGCGGGTTCTCCGGCCGGCCGGCCAGGCAGGCGAAGATGGTAGTAGTGCGTGAGCCGGCCGCGATCATCGACCTTGATCGCGAAGGTAGCCCCTCGGTGAATCGTGTCGTAGTTCTTGGTCGGTCGCCACTTCGCGTAGAAGCCGTCGAACCGACCGCGGTGCGCCACGGGCAGTACGACATCGAGCTCCGGACCCGACATGCGTCTAAAGAATGAGAAGTAGAACTTGAAGTTCTTGATCTTCGATTCGGTGAAGTTGATGCCGACGTAGGTCAGGAACGGGAAGTCGCCCTGATCTATCGAATAGATCTTATCGACGTACTCTCGCCATCCCTGGTGGTCGATCAGCCGCTTCTTGGCGTCGTCGAGCAGCGCCCGACTGTCGTTGGGAGGGGCCACGATTCCGGAACTCATGAGGACTCCTGCGCTCCTTCCGCGTTCTCGGCGATGGTCAGCCACGGCAGGGCGTCGTCGCTCCCGCCCGCGTCATCATCGTCCGTCGGTTCTCGGCGCGGCGAAACCGCGGCCGGAAGCCCTACTTTGACCAGCATCCGCTCGAACCACCGTCCGAATTGGGTGTGCATCCGAGTCACGGACTTTCGGGTCGCCATCGCCAGCTCGCCGCCGAGACTCCACTGCAGTTGAGCAAAACACGCGTCGTAGTCGAGGTCGACCTCGTCGAACGCCTGACGATACTCTTCCTTCTGAGTCATGCTCCACAGGTTGGAGTCGAGCCACGCTGCGTATCGACCCACGTCATCGAGCTCGGCCGGGGTCAGACCCTCGATGCCTCGCCGAAGATACTGCACCCCGAACGCGACATGATGGGCTTCGTCTCGCTCGATCTTGGTGATCACGTCGCGAAAGACGTCGTCCCGTACGAACAGCAGGTGCTCCCGGAAGGACAGCAGGGCCCGCGCCTCCAGAAACAACTGAAGCCCCAGGACCTGCTTCGGCCAGATCGGCGAGGTCAGCAACTGGCTCAGATTCTGCCCGAGAACCGGGCCACACGGATAGATGGGACCGATGCGCTGCACGAGGCTACGGATGGCCATTACGTGGCGCGCCTCGTCCTGCGCCTGATGGGCGGCAAAGACTCGCGCGTCGAGGTCGTCGACGCTGCTGGTCAGCTGACCAGCCAGCATCATCGCCGCCTGCTCCCCGTGAAGGACCTGCGAAAACTCCATGGCCACCATCTGGCGAGCCAACGCCTCCTGTTTGGCCCTCGGCAGCCTTCGGATGTAGTCGGAGCGCCAGATTCCGTGCCACTCCAGCACTCGCTCGTAGGGTCCGGGACGGTCGGGCAGAGGCCGCGCCCAGTCGATGGCCTCGACGGTCCACTGGGACCGATTGGACAACCGGACCAGACGTTGGAGCGGGGGCAGAGCCTCGTCGTATTCGAAGGTCAGCACGGGCCCCAGAAGTACACCACGACGGCCACCTAGATGGACCGCCTCCGGGTGAGCCCTAACTCATGGACCGTCCGTCGGGGCCATCCGGACCCATTCAGAATTCTCCCGGTCGCCGGCATCGAACGGGTCGCCGAGAGCGGTTCGATGACTCCGGCCCCCGCGCGAGATCTATTGAGTAGCGACCGCCGGCCGAGGATCGGAGGGGCCCCAGGGGACGGGGGTGAGTCTGTCGGTCTCATCTCGCTTTGCGATATTGACCGAAGTTGGGGGCGACGGCCCCCTTTTGTCTACCCCGCGACTGGCTTAGCTTCGCGCCATGGTTACGTGCGATCGCATCGAGGTGCGGTCATGAGCGCCTCGCTGATCCTTGCCGCCACCGCGCTCCTGACCACCGCCCAGGTCGACGTTATCGCGGTCACCGACCGTGTCACCGGGCGAAAGATCAAAAAGGAGGCGCTGGCCCTCAACGTCGAGCGACTCACCCTCCCTAACGGGCTCGTCGTTCTGCTGAGCCCGGATCCCACCGTCGCGTCGGCGTCGGTCAATATGACGTTTCGGGCCGGCACCCTGTACGAGCCACCGGAACGGGCGGGAATGGCCCACATGATCGAACACGTCATGTTCCGGGGTCGGACGCCGGACACCGACTACCTCGCCATGCTCGACAAGCAAGGTGTGGTGTTCATCAACGCGTTCACCAGCCCCGAGATGATGTCCTTCGAATACGAGGTGACCCCGAGCGCCGTCCCTCTCGCCATTTGGGTCCACACCGACCGCCTCGCGAGCCTCCTCGACCGGCTCGACCCGCGCGACCTCGACCGCCATCGCAGCGTTGTCGACGTGGAGCGGATCCAGACCTCAGTCGATATTCCCTACGGCCTGGTCGACATGGCGATCTATCGAAAGCTCTTCCCCTCCCCGCATCCGATGCGGGCGTCGGTCATCGGCCGACCCCGAGAGCTGGACCGGGTCACCATGGCCGACGTCAAGAGATTCGTGCGCCGGTACCTCGTTCCCGCCAACGGGATCCTGACCGTGGTGGGCCGGTTCGAGCCGGAAGCGGTCAAAGCTCAGCTCGACCGAACCCTCGCTCGACTGCCCGCCGGGCGCCGCGCTCGACCGCCCCGCCGCAGCACCATCCAAGGCAAGCCCCGCACATACTCCATGAAAGAGTATCGCTCCCGGCAACCACGGGTGTCGGTGTTGTGGCGGCTGGAAGACCTCGGCCAACGCAGCGAAGATGCGCTCACCCTGGGCGGCTGGCTGCTCTCGAACTACGTGGACGGGATCTTTGGCACCCAGGTTCGAGCCGGCCTGTCGGCCATTGAGGGGGCTTCGTTCTTTCGGCTCGACGTGACTTTGCCCTATGACAAGCCCATCCGCGCCGCGAACGAGGAGGCGGAAGTATTCCTGCGCTATCTCACCGCCGTCGACATGCCTCGCGACTACCTGAACGCAACTCGACTTGCCATCGATCGTTTCTTTCTGTTCGCGATGGATACCGTGCGGGGTCGCGCCGCCACCATCACCCAGCTCGAGATGGCCGGTGAAGACCCGACTCGGCCCGAAGACGTCAGCCAGCGCCTATGGCGGCTCGACCGGCAGACGATTCGTCACGTCGCCTGGCAACACTTGATCCGGGGGCCGCGTCGGCTCGTCGTGCATGCGCGCCCCACTCGCCCTCGGCAGCCCAAACTCAGCTGGGAAGACCGACAATGATCCGACCGAGCATTCGTTTGATGGCGGCCGCGGTCGCCGCGTCGGCGGCCGCATGCGGCAGCGCCCCGACCCAGGAGGTCATTCGGCCGGTCCCCGTCGCCCCCCGCTGGACGAGGACGCCCCCCCCGTCGGCGCCGGCGACGCCGATCTCCCCTCCACCGGCGAAGGTGACCGGGCGCCGACTGGCCAACGGCCTGCGGGTGGTCATCGTCGAGCACCACCGACGCCCGATCGTCAGCATCCGCACCGTGTTCGGGCAAGGTGCGGCCCAAGACGGGGTCTACGGCCCCGGATCCACCTTCTTCGCGGTATCGCTCCTGGCCGGGTTCTATGAAGTCGACGACAACGAAGAGCGGATCATCGAGGCCGATTCCTTCGCACGAAAGTTGTTCTATCTGGGAGGCGGCGTGACCGTCGACGTCGGCGCCGACCATGCGCTGTTCGGGGTCGACGGTTATGCCAAAGACACCGCCCAATACCTCGACATGCTGAGCGGGGCGATCCGAAGGCCACGGTGCGGGCCCAACTCGTTCTTGCAGACTCGCAATGCGATGATCAACTCGCTGGAGGAGGTCGAACTGAGCGACAGCGCCGTGTTCCAGCTGTTCATCGAACGCGCAGCGTTCGGCACCGGGCATCCGTACGCGCGCCCGGTATTCGGCAGCATCGACACGCTGAAGAAGCTGTCGCTCCTCAAGATCAAGGACCGCCAAAAGGCCTTACTGACGCCGGTCGGAACCACGCTCCTCATCGTCGGAGACGTATATCCAGGCCCCACGTTGAGCGCGGTTCGTCGCTCCTTCGGTCCGTGGACACGCCGAGCCCCCCCCCGCTCCAGCCGGATCCGGCCTCCGTCGACCCGCGGCTCCCCTCGCGTTCAACTCATCCCCCGGTCCCCCGCCGCCTCGATGGCCGTGTGCGCCGCGCGTCCGCTGACCGGCGTCCGCAGCGATCGGGCGGGCCTGGAAGTGCTGGCCCACGTCCTCGGTGGCGGCCTCGACAGTCGGCTCGGCGACGCGCTTCGGATGGTCAATGGGGTGAGCTACAGCATGAACGCCGCGATCCTCGAGCGGCGTTACGCCGACGCGCTCGTGGCGTGTACCCTCGTCCGAGCCAAAGACACGACCCGTGCCCTGACGATCTTCCGGCAAGTTCTCGAGCGCTTGGTCGCCGCCCCCCCGACGGCAAAAGAGCTCGCGCGGGCCAAACGTCAGATCATCGTGCTGGAGGAGAGCCAACACACCTCCGTGCAGGGCTCGCTGAGCTCTTGGATGACCGCCCTCTCCCTCGGCAAGCGCCGGCCGGTGCCAACCCGCGGCGTCAATGCCGTCACCGCGGCTCAGGTCCACGACTTGGCTAAGCGAATTCTAGACCCGAGCCGCGTTCGTTTTCTGCTCGGAGGGCGGGCCAAATACGCGCGCGAGGCCGCAAGGGCGGCCGGCCTTGGCACCCCGCAGACCGTGCGTCTCGATCTCTGAAGGGCGACGGCGCGGATACCGACCGTGGCGGCGACGGGCTCAGTACAGTGTCGGCCACATCCCGGGAGGGGTCGTGGGGGGTAGGGTGGCCGACGCCCGCTCGTCCACAACTCGAAACGCGGCTTGACCGCTGCTGACCTCCAGCACCCCTGCGACCCATAGGTCGCCGGCCTGAGCCTTGATGTACCGCGGGCCGATCGGTCCCGTGGTCAAGGTTTGACCGTCGTACAGCAGACGCAGGTATGCCGTCGAGCCGGACTCCTCGCTGTCATAGACGGCTTCGACCACCAGACCGTACTCGCCATCGGGCAGGTTGGGCACCGAAATGACCTCCGGCCCGAGGCCGTCGAAGTCGTCGGCGATGGTTCCCACGAACCCGGCCGGGTTCCGGGTCCGGCGGGAGAGAGTGCTCGCGGGGTCGCCGTAGGCGCCGCCGGGCCCCACAAGGTGAAGGTCGAGATCGGAGGTCGCTCCGTCCCAGGTCAGGATGGCCCGCAGGCCCGATTCCGCGGACACGCCGGCGTTCACGCTCACCGAGCATCGGGACTCGCCTTGCCCCGAACCGACGCCGGTCACGATGACCTCGACCCGATTCCCGCCCGGGAAAAGCGGCAGGTCGGCCGCCTCGAAGCGCGTGCCGTCGGCGTTCATGGGCAGCGTTCCGTCGAGCACCCCGCCCGGACCGCGGACCCGCCAAATCGCGGCATCGATCCGGGTATCGACCACCCCCTGGAGGGTCGACAGCCGCAACCCGGTCCCCGTCGCGTTGCTGCTGGGGGCGGTGATGGTGATCGTCGCGCAATCCGGGCACGCAACGGAGATCGGAACCTCGTTCATCTTCTCGTCGCCGGAAAACACGGCTTCAACGCGGAGCACCGTGGTTCCCGGATCGACGTCGACCTGGTCGATGACGAACGGAACCGCGCTGTACGCCCCCGAGTCGTTGGTGATGGTGACCTGGCGCGATATATCGCTTCCGCAACCTCGGTTGCCAGTGGTGGTGACGATCACCGTCGCCTCTTCCGAGGCCATCTCGACTTCGCCCGCTACCCGCACCTGACGGGTGCCCTCGGCAAACATGACGTCGGGCTCCGGCTCGAGAACTACCAGCCGGGGCGGAACGGCCTCTACTCGACAACGGCCTTCGTTGGTGCAGACCGCACGCGAAGCGCTCGACGCCGGCTGCTCACAATCGGCCGACGAAGCGCAGTCCTGTTCACAGGCGCCTTCGGTCGAGCCGCCGCCGAAGCTACGAACGCAGTAGAAACCGACCGGACAATCGGCCTGAGTGCTGCAGGAGTCGCTGCCACAGCCACCGACGGTGGCGGCCAGCGCGAACAGAGCGAGGGTGGTGACGATGATGATCCGCATGGCTTCAGCAGTCCGGGCTGTACTCGATGACGATGACCGTTCCTTCGGGAGGCGCGGTCTGAAAGACGAGGTCGCGACCTTGAATTCCGTACGTCGCCGGGTCGGCCTCGGTGCCGTTCAGCTCCACGGTGATGTCCTTGGTCCCGTCGGGCTCGATCGCGAGCCGGAACGCTCGCTTGAGTCCAAACGCCTCGCCGCCCAGGTCGGCCAACGTTGCCCCCCAGTCGTCGCAGATGCTCGCCGAGACGCTATCCCCAAAGAACGACAGGAACGTCTCGTACTTGGGCGCAGGGTCGGCGGTGCCGGACGCCGCACTGCATCCGCCCTGCTGCCCGGAGACCGCGGCGACCAAGACGCCGTTCGGCGTCCGTTGAATGAGGTCGTTGGCGTAGATCGACGGGCCGAGGGTGGACTGGTCGTCCTCATCGGAAACGATGATCACCACCAGCGCCGCCTCCGGACGGATGAGGTCGGCGTTGAAGCCGTTGCCTCGGTCGGCCTCGTCGAGGGCGGCCTTCAACGCCTCCAGGCCGGTCTCGGTCGCCGATCCCAGGATGCCGACGGCGGCCTGCATTTGGAAGTCGCCCTTGAAGTCTTGCGTGGCGCGAGAGATTACCGGGCCGACGAGCGCGCCGGGGGCGGTGAAGGTATCGGTCGTCGTGATCCCCAGTTGAAAGTCGACCTGACGCTGGTCGGCCGCGTCAATGAACTGATCGAAGTTCTGCGCGACCTGACGCTGGTTCTCCGCCATCGAGCAGCTGTCGTCGATCACGAACAAGACATCGACCTCTTTGTTATCGACCTGTTGAAAGGTCTCCGTGCGCCGGGGATCGCTCGAACCCCGTCCGGTCATCGGCACGACCAAAGCCTGGGGCAAACCTTCGATCTCGATCTCGAGCTCGACGGCGTCCGATTCGTTCTCCTGGTTCAGGTCTCGGGCCAGATAGCCAAGCTCGTAGGTGAAGACGTCACCGACGGCCAACGTCTGCAGAGGTTGAGGGCTCGTGCTCAGGCAGAATTCCGCCGCCAACGGCGGCACGCAGTCCTCGGTGGTCAAGACCTCGCCGTCGGGAAGAACCAATCGAGACGCGGCGTGGCGAACGGACGTGGTTCCTACGTTGAACAGGGTGACGTTGTCCGTGAAGACCGGGCAAACGTTCGGGATCATCGCCCCGAAGTCGACGTCGCCGGGCCGAACCAAGACCTGCGGGTATTCTTCCGACTGCCCGAGCAACGAGACGGTTCGCTCGGGGAAGAACTCGTCGGCGGTGGATAACACATAGGTCGCTTTGGCCGTTCGCCGCGAGGTGGGGCCGTACGTGAAGTTCAGGTCGATGGCCGTCAGCCCCACCGTCGCCGTCAACGGATACAGGCCGACGGGCAGGGTCGACCCGCTGACCAGCTGGATCTCGGGGTCCGCCGGCGACCGAAACGCGCCCGATTCGATCCGGCACACGTCGGGCCCGGCGTTGGTCACTCGGACGGTACGGTCTCGCCGATGCCCGACAGGCATCACGCCGAATCGGACCTGGCCTCGGTCGAACACCAACTCGCAGACGGAGTCCGACATCGCCGCGGTCACCGGAACCGTCGTCGACGGTTGCGACGCGAAGTCGCTGGTGATCCGAAGGTCTGCCGTCGCCATGCCGACCTCCGTCGGCGCGAAGATCACCGGTACCACCAGCGATTCTCCGGGCCCGAGTGAGACCGGCATCCGCGGCAGGACGCCGAGGGTCAGCGATGCCGAACCATTCGCCAGGTCGATCGCCGACACCTGCACTCTCGATGAGCCCGCGTTGTTCAACAGGACCGTTCGCTGGTAGGTCCCCGCGCCGCGTTCGGTCCCGAAGCTCACCGCGGCCGGCGTCACCACGAACTGAGGGCCGTCTCCTTGCCCTGTCAACGTAGCCTGCAGCTCGGGAACGCCGGAGAAGTTCGTACGCACGACCACCGCCGCCTGCGCTTCGATAGCCTCCAACGGGCGGAAGGTCAGCGTGAGTCCAAGGGAGTCGTTGGGGCCGACGGTCGCCGGAAGAGGAGAGCCGGGAACCTCGACCGCAAACGCCGCGTTGCCGGCTACGGTCACCGACTCGATGGTGACCGCGGTGTCGGAGACGTTCTCGACGCGCATGGCCTGGCTGGCCGATTCGTTGATACCGACGGCTCCGAAATCGACGCTGGGCGGATCGAGTCGAACCAAGGCGTCGTCGGCACTGGCGGTCACGCGGACTTCGGGTCCACATCGCGGCCCGCACGTCTCGATGCGCACGATTCCGTGGTCTTCGCCCACCCCGAGCGGCACGTACGTGAGCACCAGGACTTGCCGGCCCCGCGCATCGAGCGCAAACGCCGCCGGCTGGGAAAAGTCCACCAGTCCGGTGAGACGAAAGTTCTGAGGGCGAGCGAATCCATCCCCCACCAGCCGCGCGCCCTCCACCGGCGTGGTGCCGAGGTTCTGCACCACCAGCTCGGCCGAACGAGAGCGGCCGACGGTTGTATTCTGAAGGTCGAGGCTTGCCGGCTGCAGGACGATCTGTCCGACGGTGCCTTCGCCCTGCAGCTCGATGCTCACCTCGGGCGTCTCGGGGTCGTCGGAGCTGATCCCGAAGTTTGCGGTGAGCCGCCCTTCCCCGCCCTCGTTGCCCGGCGGGGAAAAGGCGACGTCGATCACGCGCTGGCCACCAGGCGCGATCTCGATCGGCTCGCTTTGGGACAAGAAGAACGGATTGTTGAGGCTCGACCCGGACGCAGTGATCTGCAGCCGGCTCAGCTGCAGGATTCCCGTCCCGATGTTGCGAATGGTCACCGCTTGCCGCTTGGTGGCCCCCACGGGCACGACGCCAAAGTCGATCGGGCTCAGGTCCACGGAAATGACCGGTTGAGTCCGCCCGAGCGATGCGTCGTCGCTACAGCCCCCAACGAACCCGATCGCGGCGGTAACCAGGCCCGTCAGGGCCAACGCCCTCATCCTGTTCACGCCCGGGAACATACAAGATCGTTGGGTTGAGTTGCAGAGCGGGCGCGCAGAGCGAAGGTCGAGCGCGTCTACTTCGATCATTGGGTGAACTTGCGGGCCCGAGGGTGGGGCAAGGCGGACTCGGTCCGCCCGGATCACAGCGTGACCTGTAACGACACCACGCAGTCCTGGACCAGTGACCGGCCCCCCACGGTTCCGCTGCGGTACGTTTGCCGCTGGGCTGTCGCTTCGATGGTGGCTTTCGCTCGCACCGCCGCCAACACCAGCTCCCAGTGCTCGCGCCACGAAACCTGCGCTAGCGCCGGTCCGCGAGCGCACAGGTTGGACTTGATCCACACCGAAGCGGCGCGTCGGCGAGCGTTGACCACGTCGACGCGGATCCCGTCCGGGCCCGCGTGCACGCCGCCGATCTTACCTCGAAAGCGCCGGATGGCCTTCGGTATCCGCACTGGCGCTGGACCCGATTCCGCCTTGGTCGCGGGACGTTTCTTCTCAGTCTTGACCCGATTGGCCTTCGGAGTGACGGGGGTGGTCGACCGGTCTTCGGGCGGGCGCGTCGGGGCCGCGGACTGCGCGAACGAAGGGCCGGCCAGGCCGACCGCAGCCAGCCCCGCCAGCAGCGCGTTGAACTTCGGATGACGAACCATGGCCGCGAGGCTAACACGGCCCTCGACGGAGGGGCGCTCACCCCTGTTCGTGGTGGTGGCGGGCGTCGTTCTCCCGCAGCTCCCGCTCGTGATACTCGAGGACCCGCAAAGAGAGCCTCGCTTCTCGGACCAACAGCACCGACGCGGCCACGAGGAGCAGCGCTCCGAACATCGTGAGCGGAAACGCGACCATCTCGGCCATGAGCGCGCTTTGCTCGGCGAGCCCGCCCAGCAGGGCCCCCAACCCGAACACCCCGCACGCCGCGTACAGGCACACCAACGCATCTCGAAACAGACGGCCGCGGGTGATGAGGTCGCGGACGAGCATGTCGTGGTCATGGTGGTGCTCGATGAGGCGGTGCATCTCTTCGTGGAGTTGCCCGTAGCGCGCCTGCGTAGACATCACCAGCAACGCAACGCCGGGCAGCAGCAGCAGGGGCGTGACCCAGAACGGCGCCATTCTCAGCGTTCCTTGGGGCGCGACCGGGATTCCGGCGCGGCGTACAGCTGAATCAGGGTCACGCCGTCCCGGTAGACTCCGGCCACCGGGCGCGTCCCGATCGCCGACCAGATGTGACCTTCTTGCTCGCCGTGTTCCGGCTGTGCGAAGTGCACGCCGACCACCGCATTGCTCGCATCATTGGCGTAATGCATCGTCTTGGGCACCTTCCCTTCCCGCTGATACATCCGATAAGCGTCGTAGTTCGTCCGATTGAAGAAGACACGACCCCGGCCCCCGGCGAGATCGGGCAACGTATCGATATAGCGGGGGTGGGCGAGCCCTCCCCAGAAGCCTCGCTGCATGCCCAGCGCGGCGCCCCCTCGAAAGCCGCCTGCCCACTCGTTATAGAAGCCGATCCCGTCCGGGTGACTCCGCGCGATGCCCAGCATCCCGGGCGCCAGCGCGAGCAGCGCCAGCGCCCCCCACGCGAGCGGAGTGACGAACGCGCGGGCCCCCCGCGCCGCGAGGAAGCGCTCGACCTCCACCCCGACCCACACCAGGCTCCGAGCCGCGAGCAAGCACAGGGTGGGCAGCGCGTTGTACCAGTGCTTGACCCCGCCGAAGATCGGCGTGTGGGGCACAGCGATGAGCGCCACCGGCAGCACGGTGGCGAAGACCAGCACCGCGTCGGGCAAGCTCCGTTGCCCCACCACTCGGCCCAGCGACACGGCGAGGCCGACCGCCCCCAGAGCGAGCACGGAAGTGGGCACGGTCAGCGCGGTCATCACCACCGGGAAGTGCCAAGGAAACGGAGGCGCCACGAGGAGTTCGTGAAAGTACAACGCCGGATAGTGTTCGTGATTGAGGTGGAAAGCGAGATAGCCCCCGATGCGCGCAATGGGGTCGTGCCACAGGTATGGCCAGCAGGCGACGAACACCACCGGCCCGATCACCGCGCACGACAGAAGGACGACGGGGATCGGAGGGACGACGACGTCGAGCCCCCCCGATGGACCAGGGCGACGGCCAAACCGCAGCCCCGCCGGCGGCGCGACCAGCCACCACGCCACGAACAGCACGGGTAGGAACAGCGCGTTGAGCTTGGTCGCGAGCGCGAGACCGAACACCAAGCCCGCGACCATCGCCCGCCGGCCCGCCGCGCTCGGGGGAGCAGTGAGCGCGCGAACGAACGCCCAGATCGACAGGGTCCACATCGCGGTGATCGCCACGTCGAAGCACGCGAGGTGGGCGTCGAAGAAGAAACGAGGCATCGCCGCCATCATCAGCGCCCCGAAAAAGCCGACCCGCGCCGAGACCAGACGGCGGCCGAGGAGGTACGTCGCCCCCACGGTGAGACCCGCGAACAGAAAGCCGGCCACTCGAAACCCCGTCGACGGACGCACGAGTCCCAAGGTCGCGTGAAAGAGGCTGAACGTGGCGCCCTGGGCGAGTTTCGCCAACGGGGGGTGCTCGCGATTGTATCCGAAGTGCTTGAGGATCTCGGCGTCGGAGAACGCGTCAAAGAATCGACTCGAAAAGAGCGTCGAGAACCAGCCCGCGTACAGCTGTGCGGCCTTGAAATAGTAGCCCTCGTCGCGGACGAAACCGACCGAGGCCTCGGTCGCCCACACCACGACGACGTAGACGCCCACCACAACGGCGGCCGCCCGAGACCATCCGCTCATCGATCCGCCCCCGCCGGTCGCCGGAGGTCTGCCACAAAGCAGAAGTGGTTGGCCCCCGCGTCGGGGCTCGACACCGCAAAGCTGACCGTCGCCGTGGTCGCGGTGGGCACCGCGACCCGGAAGGGACGAAAGTGGTCCTCGAGCCCGAACGTGAACCGCTGAGCGGGGACCCCATCCCACGAGACATCGAGAAACACCGGCGCCCGAGCGTAACGAGAGCTATTGAGCGTGTGGCCGGCCCGGCCGACGATGGCCCCGTCGAGCGCGATCCGGGGATAACGGATGACCAGGTGACCCTCGTGGGGCGGATGCGCCCACAGGCACCACCGCAGATGATCACCCATTCGATGCCACTCGGGTGCGACGTACTGCCACGACGGATCGGTCGGGCACGACCATCGACCGAACGCGCCGCCTTGCCCGTTCGTGCGGCGCCATTGGTCGCACGGCTCACGCGCCGTCCCTCGTTCGAGGCTCACCCGAGCCTGGGCGATAGCATCGACGAAGTCGAACGTGACCTCGGCCCGAGGCGCCCGATCGTACCGCAGGACCGAGATGCCTTCGCTTTGATGCCGCAGCTGGGGCACGAAGCCGAGCCGCTGGAGCCCTCGCCCCACCGGCGCACCGGCGCCGAACAGCGCGAAGACCCAAACCCTCCGCCGGACCTCATAGTCCTCGGCCAACGGGTCGCGCACGGCGAGAGGATGGAGGTCACCGAGGTACTCCCGAGCTCGGGTGGCGTACGCAGGCGCGAGCAGGATTAAATCGCCGGGTTGAGAGCCTTGCCGGACGATCCGAGCCGCCGGCTCGAACGCCGACGGATCGGGGCCTCTATCGCTGAGGAGCCAGAAACCTAGGCCGTAGACCCCGGTTCCGACCAACAGGGCGGCCGCCAACACCACGACCGATCGCCGCGGCGTAGCTTCGGCAGACGGGGTGGACGACACCTACGCGGACCTTAGCCGGCGCCGATCAGAACGAGTAGGAAAATCCGACGCCCACCGACCAATCGTCGACCGAGGCGTAGCCGACCTCGGGGTCCGCTCGCCACACCCGCCACCACCGGGCCTGAAGGGCGATGATGGCGTAGATGGGGATCGTTGCCTGGGCGACCAGCGCGGACTTGTCGTCCAGCCGGAAGAGGTCCGATGCGCCGTCGACGTTGACCCGGTAATAAAACGCGCTGAACTGCACGAACTCGAGGAGAGGGACCTCGAGCGACAGCCGCAGCTGACCGTCCGGCGTATCGCCGTCGTAGTCGAGGTACTCCCCGCCGATGTAGATCCAGTTGGGGAGGCCAACCAGCGCCTCGAAGAAGAAGCCGTTCTTGGTCTCGCCAGCGTTGAGGGGACAGTCGGGCACCACCGACGCGAGGCATCGCAGCCGGGGCTGCGGAAACGCGCCGTTGGCCGACAACACGCCATACCGTTCGATCTCATAGATGGTGTTGAAGTACGGCGCGAGATAGTCGCCCGAGACCCGTCGGTACTCGGTGCGAAGGTCGGCGACGAAGGTGTCGACAACCATCGGCACTCTGAAGTTCCACAGGACCCCGAGATGCCATCCCCAGCCTTGGTCGACGACGTTGAGCATCTTGTTGAAGTCCATGTACGGCGTGATCGAGAGGAGGTCGGTGCGGACCAGCTCGAAGCCAACGTCGAAGCCCGCGATGGTGAATGCTCTGTCGTCCAGGACCACCGGTTCGTCTTGGTCGTTGACCTGGACCTGGCCCGCTTCGTCGATGTCCGGGGTCGTGGGATCGTCTTCGCGCACGGCCAGGGTGAACGGGGCCTTGGTGTCCGCGATGACCGAGGCCCCCACGACGAAGCGCTCCCAGAAGCTTTCCTCACCGAACACCCATCGCAGCGGTCGAATGGTCACTCGTCCCCCGACCACGTGATAGTCGAGCAGGTCACTGATCATCACTTCGACCCCGACCCCGCCCACGTTGACCGCTGCGTTGAGCCCCGCCCGCCAGCGGCTGACGTCGAAGTTGTTGAAGTAGCGATGCATGATCGTGCCGTGGCCGATCGACAGGCCGTTGAGCTCGCCGAGACGGATATAGAACGGCCCCTTCTTATCCCGCTGGCCGATGTAGACGTAGCGCAGCAGCCGAAGGATATCCGACGGCTGATCCCAGTCTTCCCGGCGGATGATCGATCCGATGTCGTCGTCGTCTTGGGGATCGTTGTCGACGATGCGCAGCCTCAGCGGGGCCTGCAGGCCGATTCCCCAGTTCTCTTGGTCGAAACTCAGCCGCAGGATGACATTCATGAAGAAGTCTTCGTCGAGGCGGCCGAAGGTGGCGAGGCCACCGAACTGACCACCGGGCTTCTGCGCCTGGGCGATGTCGAAGGCCGTGTTGACCTGATCCCCGGTGACCTGGGCCGCGGCGGTGGACGCGGACAGCAGTCCGACGAGGATGATCCCCGTCCGGCGGGTGGTGGGACCCCACGTGATGAAATCCATCGGGCCGGAGTGTACGCCGAATCCGGATGTCGTGCGGGGTGACGAAAGTCAAACGTCATCCCGTCCCCCGCTCTGGCGTGAGGGCGCTCGCGCTTTGCCCCACCCGCTCCGGTTGGGTAGGCTGCGAACATGCATTGGCCGACCCTCGTCGCCCTCGCCGCGTCCCTCGCGTGGGGTGGGTCGACCCTCTTTGCGGGCGCCGTCGTCGCCCAGCCGGCCGATGGCGCCAAGCCGACCCACGCCGAAGGCGCCGACCCTGTGCCGCCCGCCGAACCGACCAAATCCGCCCCCGATGCCTTCGATCGTCGACTGGCCGCGCTGAAGAAGAAGATCGCGCCCATTCAGGTGCGGATGGCGCCCGAAGATGACCCCGAAACCCTGCCTGACGGTTCACCGCCTACGGGCCCGGTGCTCGTGGCCGGACAGAGACTGGGGATTTTCACCCCGCCGATGCTCAGCCCGGACGACGTCCAGCTGGTGATCCAGCAAAACATCGCTGACGTCCGCCGATGCTACAAACGCCAGCTCCGGCGCGATCCGGGCTGGTCCGATCGCCTGATTCTGGATCTCGCGATCAAGCGCACGGGTCGAGTCAGCGAGGTCGGCGTTGCCCCCCGCCGCGTCCAGCGGGCGGTCATCGGCCGCTGCCTCATGCGCGCCGTCCCGCGCTGGCGCTTCCCCCAGTTTACCGGGGAGACGGAAGACGGCGTGACCCACGAGGTCCTCAACGCCAGCTTCCCGTTCGACTTCGCCCCCCGATAGAAACGAAGTTCCCGGCAGGCCCTCGCGAGGGCTGTCGGCCCTGGCCGTACGATCGTGCCGGCGCCTATGCGCGCCGAGTCCGTCCCGTCCCCGACCTGACGCCCCTTAGGGGCGAACAATCGACATTCGCCCGCTGCAACCCGTCTGCACCCCGCCGATGGATCGAGCCATGGATATCCGGCCCCGGGCCGGGGCGCTGAGACGCAGCGCACACCACCGGAGGTAGTGACTGATGGGTTTTGCGTTCGTGAACGTCTTCGGGGTCGAGAGCTTCGCCACCCTCTGGCCCCTAATGATCATTTATGGGGGCGTCGCCCTCGCCATCGCCGCCCATTGGGCCCTGACCGGCACCCGTCCGGTCCTCCTCGGGGTCGCGACCGTCGCCGGCCTGGTCGGCGGCAGCCTGCTCGGTCATCTCACGAGCCGAGATCCGGCGCGGGCGGTGTCGGTGGTGCAAGTTCAGAGTTGGGAACTCGCCATCGCCAAAGCGGCGGAGCGGGTGGACCGCCACAAAGAGCGGCTCGCCCGGTACATCGACCTGCACCTGCCGAACATCCCGGAGGTCATGCACGCGAACTGTCGCGAGTTTCAGGATGCGTTGGCCGCTCGCGGCCTCCTGTGCGTGGACGTCGGTCCCGAGAGCGGCGCCAACTCCGCCGTCAACCCAAGCGCGCGAGACGACGACGCCGTCGCCCTGTGGGTCGCCTACCGTAGCGCCAAGGCGGACTTGAACGGCCTGATCGCCGAAGGCCCGACGGAGTAGACTCGCCGTGGGCCAGAGCCGGCAAGAACCGGCGAGAGGCCGCGGGGGTTGTTGGTCACGTCTGTGAGCGGATTATCGGTTCGCGGCCCGTGGCTGCGCCGCACGGCGGGTCCGACGTTTGGCGTACGGCAAGACGACGTGGTTGTCGGAGGTCGTCCCCTCCAGATACCCCAAAAAGTAAGACGAAAGCCCCAGCTCGGCGAATCGGCGGGCCTTGCGACCGAGAAGGACCGCTTGCCGGCCCTCGTCGAGCACGCCCGCCAACCGCGGGCGAACGGTCTCGATCTCCAGGCCGCCAGGGGCGAACGTGAGGAGGCGGGCCGCGTGAGGGAACGCGACCGGCGAGCCCGTCAACACCTGATAGAAACCGAACCCGGCTCGGCCTCGCCGCTCGACCCTGGTGATCCGGTGGGCGTGATGGTGTCCGCACAGGTAGGCCCGCACCCGAGGCTGTCGCGCGAGCAGGCCGATGACCTCGTTGGCGTTGCGAACGAGATAATCCTGATCCCAGGTATCGAACCGATGCGGCGTCCAGCAGGGGACGAGCAGATGATGACCGAGAACCACGATGTGGGTCTCCGTCGCGGCCTCGATCTCCGCGGCCAGGTAGGCGAGCCCATCAGGGGGCACGAATCCCCCCGGCGCGCCGACCAGCGTCGTATCGATGCCGATCACGCGAACATCGCCGATCGCGTGGCTGAATCCTGGCGCCTCCGGGCGCACCCCGTGATCGGCGAAGCGACGCTGAAACTGCGCTTTGGTAATGCGGCCGGGTTTGGGACCGCTCGCCTCGTGGTTACCGGGAACGCAGCGCCAGTTCGGAAGTCGGCTCACCAGGCCTTCGAACGCGATCAGGTCTCGTTCGCCGGCGCCTCGATTGTCGATGTTGTCTCCACCGAACAGAATACACTCGGCGTCGCGGGCGATGAGCTGATCGACGACATCGTCGAGGATCTCGACCGCGCGATGTTTGAGCACGGTGGTCGGCTGCCCATCCATGGTGGTGTGGGCATCGGTGACGTGTGCAATCTTGGTGGCACCGTCCGTAGCCTTCCTCATCGGCGCTCCTTCCTGGTGACCGGGGCCACCGCGGATGGAAGAACCTAGCGCGTTCTTACCTATATCGGTACCCTGAGATGACGGTTTAGCCAGTTTTCATCATCGCTGGACCGCGTTGACATGCCGTCGAACGTGGCGTTCCGCACACGTGATTCGGCGGTCGACCGACGTTCATCTCTACATGACACGGACGCAATGAAAGTTTTCGCGAATCCGCGCGTTGAGGCGTCCCGCGCATGACGCTATGAGCCATCCGTGTCCATCGAGACACCGATCCGAATCCGCGACCCGATCCACGGGACGATCCGCATCAACCGCGCGGAGCTTCAACTGGTCCATCATCCCGCGTACCAGCGATTGCGCTGGATCAAGCAGCTCGGCCTCGCGGACTTCGCCTATCCGGGCGCGACCCATACTCGATACAGCCATGGGCTTGGGACCCTTCACGTGGCCACGAGCATGTTCGACGGCATCGTCAGAGACTATGCGTTGGCCCCCGACGACCGAGCGCGACTGCGGCAGACGGTGCGGCTCGCCGCGCTCTATCACGACCTCGGCCACGCCCCCCTGTCGCACACGACGGAGCGGTTCATGCCCCCCGTGGCCCGCCTCGAGCTCGGCGATTGGCAGCGAGGCGCCGCGGATCGACAGGCCAGCCACGAAGACTACACCCTCAAGATCCTCACCGACTCCAGCCTCACCCCCGTCATTCAAGCCCAGCTCGGCGACGCGGGCGTCGCGCCCGGTGACGTCGCGGCGCTGATCTCCGGCCGCGCCGCGACCGAAGCCGGCTGGCCCGCTTTTCTCGTCGACGGGCGAGACTGGGGTCCGGTACTGGCACAATGCATATCGTCCGAGCTCGACGCGGACCGCATGGATTATCTGCTGCGTGACTCGTACTTCGCCGGGGTTCCGTACGGGCGCTACGACCTCGAGTGGCTGCTCGATCACCTGCGCGCGGTCGATATTGCCGGCCGGCTATACCTCGGGCTGGAAGCTCGCTCCGCCTTTACTTTCGACGACTATCTGTTGAGCCGGTTCCACATGTTCGTATCCGTCTACCTGCACCATACCCCGGTCGGATACGAGCTGATGCTCGACCGGTATCACCTCGATCCGGACTGCGAACTGCGGCTCCCGGCGGACCCCGAGTCATATCTTCAGATCGACGACGTGTTCTTGACCCATACCCTCCGCACCTCGAAGAGCCCGTGGGCGAAGCGCATCGTCGAGCGGCGAGCGTATCGGCGGGTCGTCGAGAGTCGCCAGCTGCAGGTCGAGTTGCCGGAAGAAGGCAGCCCCTTGGTCTCCCCTCCCCAGCTCACCGCGGAGGCGATCGCCGCCGGCCTCGAGCAGAGAGGCATCCCGACCCTCGTCCACACCACGACCGGTCGCCTTTCCAAGTATGGGCTGCCGGCGGGAGGGGGCGACGACCCGACGGTGTACGTGTTGGAGGCCGGGCAAGCGATCCCCGTCGCCGACTATACGCCGCTGTACCGCCGCTACGCCGGCGAGATTCAGCTGCGGCGGGTATACGTCGACCCCGACTGGCACGACGACGCGCTCGCCTACGCCGAGCAGATGGCCGAGCGATACGGACCCGCCGCCCGCGCGCTCATCCGGCGTCGGGACGGAACGCAACTCAGCCTGGCCTTCGGCCCGCCTCGTGAGCGATCCTGAGCTCGCGTCGGGTCCCGCCCGAATCGGGGTCTTCGACGCGCTGGCGTTTGCTGCCGGAGTCGACTAAGCCCCGCTGTATGACCATCATCATCGGCGCGGGCGCTGAGCCGTCCACGCCCAACCCGCTCCCGACCGTCGACGCCGATCTGCCTCATCCGGCCTCCGTTCCCGCCGCCCGCCCGACGCTCGACGACGATCGCGTGATCGCACTGCTGACCGCCGATCACGCGCTCGTCCGCGACTTTGCGGTGGAGCAGGTCGCGCACCGCGCGAAGCCCGAGCTGCTGCAGGCGCTGATCTCGCGCATCACCGACGAAGACGATGCGGTGGCCATCGAAGCGGTCACGCTCCTCGACCGAGAGCGCTATGAGCCGGCGACCGAGCCGCTGTTGGACGCCTTTCAAACCTCGACCGGCAACCGGACGGTGGCCCTGGCCGGCGCGTTGGCCACGCTGGCCCCCGAGCGGCTGCTGGAAGCTGTACAGGCCAAAGGTCGGCTCGACGATCGGTCGTATGGCGCGGTCGCCAGCGCGTTGGCGATCACCGGATCGGAGCCGGTGCGCCTGTTCCTCGGCAAGGCGCTCAACCGCTCCGGGGCGCTGAACCCCGAGCGGAGAAGCGCGCTGTACACCGCGGTTCTCCTCAGTGGCGACCCCGCCCTCACCACGCGGGTCCTCACCAAAGCCGTCGACGACTCGAAGCAGGAAGAGCCCAAAGACGCTTCGTTTCCCAGCCGAGCGGCGATGGGGACCCTCGCCGGCTTACCCTTGCCCGCCACCCGAACGGAAGCGGGCCCCGACCTGCTCAAGCACGCCCGCACACTCCTCGAACGCGACGTTCGCCCCGCGCTGAGCGGATCGGAAGCCGAGGCCCTCGACGACGCGGCTCGCCGCGAGGACGCGCGAGACCTGCTCGAGGCCCTCATCCCCGTCGTCGGACTCACCGAACACCTCACGACCGGCGACGCCGACGACGACACCGAAGAGCAGCGTCACCGTTCCGTGTCCCGCCGTCGCCGGGGCCTCCTCGTCGCCCTTGTCGAGCGGGCGGAGGATATCGGCGCCATCGATCCGAAAGCCGCGGCTCTGTTCGTGGCTATCGCCGCCCGTGCCGCGGGGGCCGCCCTCGCCGCTCAGCTCGACGAGGCGACCAGCGAGGGCCTGGTCGCCCTCGCGAAGGCGATGGAGATCGATGACCACGCGAAGCTCGCCGCGTACTCCGAGACGGACTGGGCCGAGGTGTTCGGGGGTCGTTCGAAGCGAGATATCCGGCGGGTGGTGACGGTCGTGGTGCGAGAACCGTTTCGACGCCGGGAGACCGTGCAGCGAATCGTGCGCGCGCTGATGGCCTCCGGCCACGGGCGGGCTCTTCTCGATGCGGTGGCCGAGATCGACCAGGACACCGGAATCCATGAGCTGGCGGTGACCGCGATGGGCGAGCGCAAGGAAGACGCGGAGTCGGTGGTGATCGAAACGCTGACCGACACCCCGCTGCCCGAAGACGCGTTGCCCATCGCCCTCATGCTCAGCGCCCTCGTGCGGACCGAGCGCGTGGCCGCCGCGCTGGGCCGAAGGTTCTACGACCTGCGACAGCACGCCCGAACCCTCACCGCGCAGGCTGTATTGCGCAACGCCGACCACCGCCTCCTTCCCCTGCTCGAAAGCCGGGCGTACGAGGACGAGCCGGAGGAGCTGGCCTGGGTGATCCTGTCGCTGGTCCACGGCGAGGAGCGCGCTGGCAAACTGGCCGACGCGCTCGAACGGATCGAAGGACTTGCCGCGCGCACCGAAGGCGAGGACGATTTCGAAGACGGCCCCAAGTTGGACGTCACCCTGAAGTGCGAGGTGTGCGGCGAGGCGCTTCGGTATCGCTTCGAGCGGGCGTACGTCGATCCCGACGCCAAAGACGAGATGGGCGACCCCGCGTTCGTCGGCCGGATGGTGTGCAAAGCATGCGGCGCCGAAGACCGGCTCAAGCCCACCCCGGCCACGGCCGCCACCCTCACCGAGCACATGCTCGCGTTCCTGCAGGCCGCCCAGCAGGGCGTACCACCGGACCGACCGCCGCTCGTGAGTCCCGCTCGGACCACGGTCGGCGGCAAATCCTTGGGTCTCGCCGCCGCGCTGCGAAGCCTCGATGAGGAGGTCAAGGAACGACCGGACAGCATTCGCGCGCGCCTACACCGAGCGCGGACCCGCATGATTCTCGATCGCCCGGGGGTCGAAGACGATCTGGCCGAGGCCAAGCGCATCGACGCCGACGCGGTGGAGGCCGACGCGCTGCTGGCCACCTTGGCCATGCGCCGTCGAGACAATGACCGCGCAGCCGAGCTCGCGATCAAGGCGCTCAAGCGAGTCAAACGAGAGCCCGAACCTCGGCTGTACGACGCGGAAGACCTCGACGAGCTGCGAACGAGCCTCGAGGGATACCTGCTCGAGCTGAGCGAACTCGGAGCGTCGGTACCCGGCGACGTCGATCTCAGTCGGGCCCGGCGAGCGAGAGAGCGTATGCTCGCCGACCGACGGGCGGCGGCAGAAGCGACCCAACAACAGGAAGCCTCGCCGCCGCCGGAGCCGCCCGCGGCCCCATCCGGTGACGGATCGCCGGACCTCGCGGCGGCGAAAAGAAGCGTGGGCCGCAACGAACCTTGTCCCTGCGGCAGCGGCAAGAAGTTCAAACGCTGCCACGGGCGATAATCCGATACTCCACCGGGTC
This sequence comes from Myxococcota bacterium, assembly GCA_028289325.1. GTDB lineage: Bacteria > Myxococcota > Kuafuiibacteriia > Kuafuiibacteriales > Kuafuiibacteriaceae > JANQQN01. Next base: position 24,206 of record JANQQN010000534.1, read on the forward strand.
GCTCGTCCCGCCGAATTGGAATACGTGATAGAGGACCGCCATGGCGCACGGGCTGATTTGGTCCTCTCTGCGGGCGGGCCACCCGGATTTTCTCGATCTGCCGTGGGACCGTCCGTTGACCGACTGGGAGGGTCACACGGACCGATTGGAGCGAATGCCGGCCGGCGACTCCCGGCATCCGGTCGTGTTCGTCAACTACGACGGGCGGGTCTACGCGGTGAAGTCGTTATCGCAGGAATTAGCGACCCGGGAATACGCGGCGCTGCGGGGCATGGAGGCGAGACGATTGCCGGTGGTGACCCCCGTGGGGTCGGTCTACGCCCACACGCCCGACGGCGAAAGCGGAATCGTATTGACCCGATATCTCGATCACTCGCTGCCTTATCATCAGCTTTTTTTGCAATCGAAGTTGTCACGGTATCGAGACTCCCTCCTCGACGCGCTCGCGGGCCTGCTCGTCGAGCTGCACCTCGCTGGCGTCTACTGGGGAGACTGTTCGTTATTCAACACCCTCTTTTTGCGGGACGCAGGGCGGTTGCGGGCGTACTTGGTCGACGCCGAGACGTCCGAAATCCACGACTCGCTCTCGGACGCCATGCGCGAGTACGAGCTGCAGGTGATGTTCGAGAACGTGACCGGCGGCATGAGCGATCTCGTAGCCCTCGGCGCGCTGCCGAACGACGAACCGGTGGAGCGCGCGGCGGAAGCCGTTGCGACCCGGTATGGCGAGCTATGGGATGAAATCAGCCGGGACGAGCTTTTGGTGCCGTCCGACCGGTACCGCATCCAGGAACGGGTTCGTCGCTTGAACGCCTTGGGGTTTTCGGTGGGCGACATCGAGTTGACCCCCGCCGGGGCCCAGCTGAAGCTCCGGGTCGCGGTCACCGACCGTAGCTTTCATCGCGACCTGCTGCACTCGCTGACCGGCTTCGACGTGCAAGAGAACCAGGCGCGAGAGATGATGAACGAGATCCAACAGCAGCGCGCCTACCTCGGTGAACTGCGCGGCCATTCGACGAGCCTGAGCGCGGCCGCGTTCTATTGGGTGGAGCACTTATTCACCCCCACCGTCGACAGAATTCGGGCCGCGCTCGCCAACGCCGACGGCGACCGTGCCGAGCTGTACATCCAGCTCCTCGAGCACAAGTGGTATCTGTCCGAGCGGGCCCAACGAGACGTCGGGCACGAAGCCGCCGTCGACGATTACATCTCGGGTCGATCGGAAGCGGTCTAAAGACCGTCTTCTACGGCCACTGGCGGCAGAGGCGGTTCACGATCGGGGCGAGGAGAGAGGTCGGGACATCGCCGCGGTGAGCCGCTGCGTGGCCGCGATGTTCCGGCGCCAGGCCAGGCCTTGCGCGCGACGAAGGTGAGCGACCGGATGCTGGAGGGTCGACGGAACGTCGGCTTCCAAGGTCACCACCGGCCCATCTTGCTCGACGACCCGGTCCGGTCCGAGCACCGCGTGGATCAATCGCCGCATCGGGTCGTTGTCGAGCATCAGGGTGAACTGGAGCTTTACGATATCTCGCTCGTGAGCCGCCGCGGCGAGCTCGGTCAGAAGCAACCGGCCGACGCCTCGCCCCTGAAACTCGTCCATGACGACCACCGCGATCTCCGCCGTATCACGGTTCATGCTCGCCGATCGGACCAGCCGCCCGATGGCCATGGGCACCGAAGCGCCATCGCGGTGCGCGAGGATCCCCAACGCGTAGTGATCGTGACCGTCGACCTCCGTAAAGAAGCGAAGCTCGGCCGCGGACAGTCGGGCTTTGTGGTGAAGGAATCGGCGGAAACGAGACTGCTCCGACAGGTGAGCAAACCCGTCAGCGAGCAGCGGCTTGTCGTCCGGACGCACCGCACGAACGATCACCGGCGTTCCGTCGGGGAGCGTCAGCGCTCGATGGTAGTTTTGCGAGTATCCGCCCATCGCCCCGAAGATAAGTACCTAACGCTTCGCGTCAAACGCCCGCCAGGCGGGGGGCTTGGGCCCTGGTGACGCGAGCGAGGCTTCAACGGGACCGACGAGGGACCGAGCGAATCAGTCGGATGGGCGCTCTGCGATCCGGAGCACTTGTCCGGGGTAAATGAGGTCCGGATCCCTGAGCATGGGGCGGTTCGCTTCGAAGATCGCCGGGTACTTGAGGGCGTCGCCGTACTGCGCTTTGGCGATTCGGGACAGCGTATCGCCCTTCACCACGGTGTAAAACCGCGCGGTGGGGGCTGCGACGTCTACGACGAGCCGGTCGTCGACCTGGGCCACCCCTTGGTTGTTGCCCAAGAGCAGAATGAGCTTCTCGCGGTGGTCTTGGGTCGGTACGGCTCCGGACACGGTGACCCGACCGTCGACGACGTCAAAATCGATGAACATCGCGGTGGTCGCGAACCCCATCTCCGCGACCAGCTCCGTCAGCCGAGCCGCGGTCTTGCGATTGAGGTCGGTGACCAAGGCCCGGTAGCGCTGCTTCGCTTCCGAGCAGCGCTGCGCCTCGAACGCCGCGAGGGCGACCTGATCGTCTTCTCCGGGGTTGACGATCGAAGACCCTGCATCTCGTGAGAAGTCGAAGATCCCCATCTATGTGCAAGATAACACGTCAGAACATGAACCTGATGCCCTCGATCTCGCTCAGCCGCGCATAGATATCGATCACAGCCTGGCTGCTCTCAACCTCGACCTCGAGAGTCACCGAGCGATGGCGAGCTTCCTTGGACTCACGATTGGTCACGCGCGGCTCGGCGTTCGGCGCCACCGATTTGACCGCCTCCACCGCCTGATTCTGAAAGTCATCCGTGTTGTCCCCGATCACCTTAAACATGTAGGGCCCGGGGAACGTGTGCATCGCGTCGAGCTTCTCTTTGAAGCTCGTCTCGTCGCTCAGGGGTCGCATACCACCACCATACACCGTCGCCGGCCCCGCCCATCGCGCATAACGAGGCGCGGCGGGGCCTTCGCGGGCGTCGAATTTGAGGGTGCCGCTTGTCGCTCCCGAGTCCGGCGTTACATCTGCTCATGACTGACGGGGCGGCGAGGGCGGCCCCCAGATCATCCAACCTCTTCCCCGCGAGCGAAGAACGCTCCGTAGGGGGGCTTTGGCCCGCGTATTCGCGGGCAAGGGGTGATTTGCGCCCGCCCGAACCTGGCGTCCAGCCGGACGCCGAGCCGTCTATTGGAACAGGAGTAGATAATGGGAAAAAAGATTATTGGTATCGACCTCGGCACGACGAACTCGGTGGTCTCGGTGATGACCTCCGGCACCGCGGAAGTGCTCGTCAATGATGAAGGCGCCCGCACCACGCCCTCCGTCGTCGCGTGGACGGATAAGGACGAGGTGCTCGTGGGCACCGTGGCTCGCCGCCAGGCCATCACCAACCCGGAGAACACGGTCTTTTCCGCCAAGCGGTTCATGGGCATGAAGCATGCCGACGTGGCCAAAGAGGGGCAGCGAGTCCCTTACGACGTCGTTCGAGCCGGCAACGGTGACGCCCACATCAAGGTTCGTGGGCAGACCGTGGCGCCGCCCGAGGTGAGCGCCAAGGTTCTGCAGAAGCTGAAGCGAGCCGCAGAGCAGTACATCGGGTCGGAGGTCACGGACGCCGTTATCACCGTTCCTGCGTACTTCAACGACGCGCAGCGACAGGCGACGAAGGACGCCGGCCGCATCGCCGGCCTGAACGTCGCGCGGATCATCAACGAGCCGACGGCGGCGGCCCTCGCCTACGGCCTCGACAAGAAGGACAACGAGGTCATCGCGGTCTACGACTTCGGTGGCGGAACGTTCGACATCTCGATCCTCGAGGTCGGCGACGGGGTCATCGAAGTCCTCGCGACCAACGGCGACACTCATCTCGGCGGTGATGACTTCGACCAGAAGCTCATCGACTGGCTGACCGGCGAGTTCAAGAAGGACACGGGCATCGACGTCAGCCGCGACAAGATGGTCGTCCAGCGCCTGAAGGAGGCGGCGGAGAAGGCCAAGATCGAGCTGTCCAACAGCTTCGAGACGGAGATCAACCTGCCGTTCCTCACCGCCGACGCGTCGGGTCCGAAGCATCTGCAGATCAAGCTGAGCCGAGCCAAGTTCGAGGCGCTGGTGTCCGACCTGGTGGAGCGGTCCTTCGCGAGCGTGGAGCGCGCGCTGGCCGACGCCGCCAAGCGCCCGAGCGATATCGACGAGGTGGTCCTGGTCGGCGGCTCGACTCGGGTCCCGCTCATCCAGGAGAAGGTCAAGACGTTCTTCGGCAAGGACCCGAACCGCTCCGTGAACCCCGACGAAGTCGTCGCGGTGGGCGCGGCCATCCAGGGCGCGGTGCTGTCGGGCGACGCGAAAGACGTGGTCCTTCTCGACGTGACCCCCCTGTCGCTGGGGATCGAGACCCTCGGGGGTGTGTTCACCGCGCTGCTGCCGCGAAACACCACGATTCCCGCCCGACGGTCGGAGGTGTTCTCGACCGCGGCCGACAATCAGCCCCAGGTCGAGGTCCACGTCCTGCAGGGCGAGCGCAAGATGGCCTCGGACAACAAGACGTTGGGTAAGTTCGTACTCGACGGCATCGCGGCCGCACCGCGAGGGATGCCTCAGATCGAGGTGACGTTCGATATCGATGCGAACGGCATCGTCCACGTGTCGGCGAAGGACCAGGGCACCGGCAAGGAGCAGTCGGTTCGTATCGAGTCGTCCTCGGGGCTGAGCGACGACGAGATCGACAAGATGGTCCGCGACGCCGAGACCAACGCCCAAGCCGACGACGCTCGGCGGGAGAAGGTCGAGACCCGAAATCGACTCGACCAGCTGACGTACCAGGTCGAAAAGACCATGAACGACGGCAAGGACAAGCTCCCGGTCGAGGTCGGCCAGACGGTCGCGCAGGCGCTGACCGAGGCCCGAGACGCGCTGAAGGCGGACGACGTCGAAGCGTGGAAGGCGGCCGAGGCCGGCCTCCAGGCCGCGTCGGGTAAAATGGCCGAAGCGCTGTATGCTCGGTCGTCCGAGGGGAACCCGAACGACACCACCGCGTCTTCGAGCAAGACAGATGGCAACAAGGACGACGACGTCATCGACGCGGACTTCACCGAAGCCGCCTGAGGCCCTACGATGAAGGTCGGATGGAGGTCTCGATAAATCCGACGGAGCGGCGCCGGGCGCCGCGGATTCCGGCGGAGATCCTCGTGATGATCGAGGGCCTTCACGACGACTATAGCCTGGCCCGGGGAGATATCAGCAGCTCTGGCCTCCTGGTCGAGCTGCCCGCGGCGCCAGGCAGCCCCGGCGATCTCGAGCTCCTGCATATCGCGACCACCGATCGCGAGCAGCGGGTCGCGGTTATGGGCCAGATCGTGCGGTGCGTGACCATCGACACCATCGGGGACGAACTCCCGATGGTGGCGGTGGTGTTTCACTTCCTCCCGGAGCGGCCCGAGGTCCGAACGGCCTTGGGCCGCCTCCTCTCTCACGTCCTCGAGCAAAACCGCGCCCGCGACGACTTCGCCATCGAGCACGCCTTCGACATCCAGATGGAGCCCGCGGTCGAGCTCGAACCCTCCACCCCGCGAGCAGCGACGGTGTTTCGGCTCCAGGTGAAGCAGATGCGGCTCGAAACCACATGGCCGGTGAGCGTCGGGGACCGGGTGCAGCTGTCGTTTAGAACCAACAATGCAAAGCTGCCTTTCGAAGGACAGATCACCAAGGTGAGTCCCCGCCAGAGCCCGACCGGACCGCGGTACGACGTCGAGGTCGCCGTCGGCGAGCTCGGCGAGCGCAACAGTGCCCCGCTGGGCTCTTCGTTCAGCGACTCGTTGGATCTCGTCCTGAACGAGCTCATCGCCAGCGATCCTCCGATCAGCCCGACGAATCAGCGGCACCTCGCCGGCCGGCTCAACCGCATCCCGCTCAGCAGCCTGCTCACCTTCCTGGAGATGGAGCGGCAGACCGGGCGGCTGACCATCGGCGACGAAGATACGTCGACGATGTTCATCGATCACGGCCAGATCGTCGACGTTGCGCCGTTCGACGAAGATCCCCGGGCCCAGATAGAGTCCTTGCTGGCGATGAGCGAGGGACGGTTCGCGTTCACCTGTGAGCCCGTCGACCGCACGGATCGAATCCAGCTATCGGTGACCCACATCCTCCTCGACTGGGCCCGTCGAGAAGACGAAGAGGGCCGATGACCCGTGGGTGTCCCGTCCGCCTGGAGTGAGCGGACGGGCGGAGAACCATACGCAAACAGGCTCGGATCAGCTCGGCGGTGATGGTTGGTCGGGGTCATCTCGGGTCCCGTATCGCTCGCGCCAGAAATCTTCGAGCCGGATAACGCGACCACCGATCCAGGAGCCCACGCGAATGCGGTCCCAGGCCACGAACACCTTGTCGTGCGTGTCCGCGAGCTCGGCCAGGACCTCCGCCCGCAGCTCGGCCGGTGAGTTCGGGGGCGGCCGACGGATAGCCGCCTCGATCTCCGCGGGCTCGACCAACCGCAAGGCGAGCCCGCGATCGTCGAGCCGATCGAAGTATCCGGTCTCCAGCTCCCCGTACCGCAGATCGATCTTCTTACGCGCGACCGGGTCCTCGTCGAGATCCGCGGCCTCGATGAGATACCGCTTGGTGATCCAGTCGACCCGGCCCACCAGGGCCCCCGGGTCATCGGCGAGCTGATCGAGCACCGCCGACCACAGATCCACGAGGTCGCGACGCTCGAGATCGACGCGGCCTGCTGCCTCCATTTCATCGACGTAACGGCGGGCCTCGGCCAAGTACCACCGCTGCAGCTCGTAGGCGTTCATCGTGCGCCCATCGGTGGTCGATACGCGGGTCTTCGGATCCCGCGCCAACGCTCTGAACGCCGTCAACGGGCGCGACAAGCGCGGCGCATCGGTGAGCCGGCGGTCATCGATCATATCCAACAGCAATAGGTTGGTGCCGACCTTCAGAAACTCGGACACCTGGCAGCGGTTGGAATCGCTGTATGCAACCTGCATGCGCTGCCGCCGCCGAAAGAGACCGAGCAGGGGACCGAATCGGAGAAACTGTGGAGCCCACAGCGCTTTGATGAGGTTGCCACCGTCGAACACGACGTGGGTCGTGCCCGCTCCGGCCCACCGATAGACCCCGGTCAGCGTGGTCGCCCGTTCCGAGAGCCACAGCGACTGGTCGTCCATCAGACATCCCGCGCCCGCGTACAGCGTCCGGCTCGCGAGGTGAGCCATGAGGCGTCGGCGCTGGGGAACGAAGAATGTGGCTCGATAGAGAGTGCCGAAGCACAGATCGACCGGCAGCTGAAGGACCTGGGTAATCCGCAGCGACACGATACCCGCCACCCACTCGATGGGCGCGTCACGCGACTCGAGGTCGAGCCAGCGCGCGAGCGTGGTCCGCACCGACGGTACGAACAGCGCCACGAGCCCCGCGATCAGGAGGCCGATGATGAGGACGATGATGAACACCAGGGCCACCATCCATGCCGCGAGATTAGCGGCGACGACCACCGGCAACGTAAGGACCAACCCCGCCCTGAGAGCGAGTAGGCGCCCACCGGTCGCCACGTTCACCTCGTAGTTTTCGTGGGTACCGTAGCCGTGGCCCTCGGCGTCGCGCGCGTTCTTGATCAGCGCCAGGTCACCGAAGAAGCCATGATGGGCGAGGTGGCGCCGAGCGCGAACCACCGCCCGACCGAGCAGGGCCTCCTGCGCCCGCTGGTACACCAACAGCTGAGCCGCGCTTCGACACTCCGGCGTGCTGCCCTCGACCAGACCGTCGGCACGGTGGGTCGGCTGAAACTCGTAATAGAAGGCGCCGCCGTTTTCGACGAACACCTGTTGGTTGGCGGGGAGACGATCGCCTCGGTGCAGGACCACCTCGTGACGGAGCCCCGAGACAATCGCATCGTAGACGTGGTCGTGACGAGGCCGAGGCCCGCCGCTCCCGCAGCGAATCGCGTATTCGGTCTCCAGCCCCACGAGCCGGCCCGGCTGACGCGCGGCATCGGGCGACCTTTTGGTCTGCCCGGCTGGGGTCAGGCTCGGTCTGGCGTCAGTGGTAGGTTTCACGTCGCCGCTGGGAGGGCCGGCGAGACCGGTGTCGGGGGCCGGCTCAGCAGGAACGGAACCGGCGGAACCAGCGCGGACGGGACCGGCGTGGACGGGACCGGCGTGGACGGGACCGGCGTGGTCGGGACCGGAGCCGGCGGGCGGCTCCAGATCATCGGTGGCGATGGCTCACTCGCCGTCGGCGGGCACCCGCGTCTCGCGCAGGTATGCCTCGGGCTGCTGCAGCGCATCGCGGCGGATCTCGTTGACGACGTCAGCGAGCGGCTCGGTCTGCGTCCCGGGGACGATCTCATCGCGGGTCTGTTCGGTCTGCTCGATGCGGTCCTTCGTGATCATGCCGCCCAGCATACTCCAAAACGCACGACGACCGCACCGATCAAAATGGGTCTTCTTCCAGCGAGTCCGCGAACTCGGTCACGCACTGAGCGAGGGCCCGGGCCTGCCCGGGCAAAAAGATGTGTGGGCCGTCGACCTCGTCGATCCTGAGGCGCCGGCAGTATGCCCGCCACTCCGTGAGGTGGGTCGTGGCGGCGACCTCGTCCCGGCTCGCGCCCACTGCCAGGACCGGGGTTTCGATGGCCGCCTGGGGCTCGGGCGCCGTTTCGTAGGCGCGAAACCCCGCGCGAACGATGTGCTTGAACAGATGAAAGACCAGCCGGTCGTTACGCAGCGCGTCAGGAAGCCCGCCAAGCGCATCCAGCGCGGTCCATAGATCGTCATCGTTGAGCTCGGAGTGCACTGGATGGAGATGCCGGCGGCGCGGCGGATTCACCGCCACCATGATCACGCCGCGGGGCCGGGGTCGCCCTTCCGCCTCCCACCGGGCCATCAGGCCGTGGGCGACATAACCGCCAAGCGAATAGCCGAGCAGGTAACCGTCGGCGTAACACGCCGGATCGACCTGTGCGTCGATCACGTCGCAGAGGTCGGAAACCGACTCCAGCGGCGCCTCGGGGGCACCGAGGCCGTGTCCGGGCGGATCGACGCTGGCCACCCTCCACGTCGGCCCGAGGGCCTGCGCCAAAGACCGAAACGCGGTGGACGTGCCGCCCGCGTAGGGCAAGCAAAGCAAATTGCGAGCCTCGGCGGGACACACCGTCCAATCGAAGGTGCGCTGTCCGACCCCGGTCGCGGGATCACGGTGATAGGAGGATTTCATGAGAGCGCTCTCGCCGGTCGCGCTTTTCGGGCCGCACCGTTGGAGTGTATGACCGGTAGTCTATGAAGATCGGGATTCGGCGGGAGGACAAAAGCAAGTGGGAAGCGCGCATCCCACTGGTGCCCGAAGACATGGCCGCCCTTCGGCGCGACCATGGGGTCGAGTTTCGGGTTCAGCCCTCCAATCAGCGGGCGTTCTCCCAGGAGGCACTGACCAGGGCCGGCGCGGAGATCGATGAAGACCTGTCGCCATGCCCCATCATCCTGGGGGTCAAAGAGATTCCCGTATCCCGGCTCGAGCCGAGCAAAACCTACGTCTTCTTCAGCCATACGATAAAGGGCCAACCGTACAACATGGCGATGCTGCGCCGGCTGATGAACCTCGGGTGCAATCTCATCGACTACGAGCGCATCGCGAGCGACACCGGTCAACGGCTGGTTTTTTTCGGGGTCCACGCGGGACTGGCGGGAATGATCGATACCCTGTGGGCACTGGGTCAGCGACTCCAGCGGCGCGGCGTCGAGTCGCCGCTCGCCGACCTCAAACAGGCGCTCCACTACCGCACGCTCGCCGAAGCCGAGAATCATCTGCGCGCGATCGCCGACCGGTGTCGGGACACGGAAGCGCTGGCACCGATCGGGCCGGTGATCATCGGCGTCACCGGCAACGGCCGCGTCTCCCAAGGTGCGCAACAGATCTGCGATCTTCTTCGCCCCGAAACCCTCCGCATCGCGGAGCTGAAGCAACCCGACAACCTCGTCAGCGGCGCGTTCTACAAGGTGGTGTTCGAAGAGCCCGACATGTTCGCGCGCCGGGACGGGGCGGCGTTCGATCTGCAGGAGTACTACGACAAACCCGAGCGATACGAGGCGCGCTTCGCCGGTTTTCTCCCCGCGCTCACCGCGCTGGTGAACTGCATCTACTGGGACGAACGCTATCCTCGCCTGGTGACCAAGGCCGACCTGGCCGCGTTGTTCGCCGGCGATGCGCCCCGGCTCGAGGTGATCGGAGACATCTCATGCGACATCGAAGGAAGCATCGAAGCCACGCTGCGCCCCACGGATCCCGGGGCTCCGGTCTACGTCTATGATGTCGATAAGAACCTCGCTCGCGACGGCTTCGAGGGTCGCGGGCCGGTGATCATGGCCGTCGACATCCTCCCCACCGAGCTGCCCCGAGAAGCTTCCCACGCGTTCAGCCGAGCCTTGAGGCCGCTCATCCCCGGTCTCGCCGACAGCGATCCGAGCGGGTCGCTCGACGACTGGGCTTTGCCCGCACCGCTGAAACGGGCAGTTATCCTCCACAAGGGCAAGCTCACCCCCGACTACGCCTATATGGCCGAATACCTGTGAGCGCGATGACGACCGCCGTGCTGCGCCGCGTCGCCCGTCCCTCGTCCCCGACTGGTTGACCCCCATATTGATCGGGGTCATAGGCGATACCGATGTTGAGAGCCTCGACGTTGAGATCCCTGCTGGGCTCGATCGTGATCGGCGCCGGCGTTGCCGCGTGCTCCGTTCCCGCTTCGGCCCCGATGAGCGAGCTCAACAATGCCAAGCTGATCGCCGGAGAACGCGCCCCGTGCGTGTCCATGCCCCTCGATAAATTCAAGACGTGCGGCTGCCACCCGCGGGTCGCGTCGGCGCTCGACGTGATGGACGGGGCGGGCCTGCAAGAGACGGCGAGGGCGGAGCTCGAGCGCTGTTTGAGCGGCGAGAGCCAGGCCCGAGCCAAGGTCGGCGGACGCCAGATCGGAGAGATCGAAGGCGCGCTCAAAACCTGTCTGAGCCAGAAGGTGTCCGTGAACGAATCGGTCGCCAGCGCGCTCGGCGACATCGCGAAGGTCATCTCTTCCCGTCCCCCCACCGCCGCCGAAACCTGCAACTGGTCGAAATGCGTGTACGGCCCCGACGCCAGCTGCGAAGACACGAACTGACGCCGGCGATGCGGCGGCTGGGCTCACGCCCGAAAGCCGCGGCCCGAGCCGCGCTCAAGCCTGGCCATCGAGCTTCAAAACCATGAATGTGCTGGTCGGCAGGTCCGGATAGTCGCCGAACGCACCACACGGGCCAAATCCAAAACGCGCGTACAGCCGCCGAGCGGGATCGAAAGCGGGATACGCGCCGGTCTCCAAGCTCAGGGTCGCGTAGCCCCGGTGCTTCGCGGCGTCGATGATATACGCGAGCAGCAGAGCGCCGACCCCTCGGCGCCGGTAGGCCGGGGCGACGTGCATCGATTTGATCTCCCCGGCCGCCTCGCCGAGCGCCTTGAGCGCCCCGCAGCCAGCGGGCGTCTCCCCGTCCAAGACCGCCCACACCGTGACATCCGCCGCCCGCAAGCCATCGATGGCCATAACGTGGCCGGTCCCGGGCGGCGAGACGCGCCTCATTTCCCGTAGGTGGCCCGCAAGGAGAGCCTCGATCGCGGGATCCGACAGATCCGCCTCTCGGATGTCCATAGGCAAGCCTTACCGGAATAACCGCGAAGGATCTGCTAGCGTGAACGGCCATGAGCCAGTCCCCATCGAATCCTTCCTCGACGTCCACGAAGCCGGTCTGCGCGGTGGTCGGCATCGGGCCCAAAAACGGCGCCGCTTTCGCGCGTCGATTTGCCCAGGAGGGATATCAGGTCGCGCTGATGTCGCGGAGCACGGCCCTGTCGGAGACCCTGGCGGCGGAGCTCGGCGACGCGCGCGCCTATGCTTGTGATGTGACCGACGCCGCCGCCGTCGAGTCTGCGTTCGATGCTGTCCGACGGGAGCAAGGGGCGGTCGACGTCCTGATCTACAACGCCGGGTCCGGCGTTTGGGGTCACATCGAAGAGCTGAAGCCCGGGGACTTCGAGCGGTCGTGGAAGATCAACGCCCTCGGTCTGTTCCTGTGTGCACAGCAGGTCATTCCGCCGATGAAGAGCCAGGGCTCGGGGGCGATCGTGGTCATCGGCGCCACCGCGTCGTTGCGGGGCAAGCCGTTCACCACCGCGTTTGCGCCGGCCAAAGCGGCCCAGCGAAGCCTAGCCCAGGCGATGGCCCGCCATCTTAACCCCGCCGGCATTCACGTCTCACTGATCATTGTCGATGGCTCGATCGGTGATGGTCCCAGCGAGTCGCCAGAGCCGAAGAGACTCGACCCCCACGACATCGCCCAAGCCGCCTTGTACCTCGCTCAGCAGCCGCGCTCGGCGTGGACGTTCGAGCTCGACGTCCGGCCGAGCCAAGAGAGCTGGTAACGGTCGTTACTTGCCGTCCGCCTTGGCGGACCCCTCGCCGGCGGGCTGGGCCGGCTCGAACTCGAGCGATGCCGAGTTGATGCAGTAACGCAGCCCGGTTGGCCGAGGCCCGTCTCGAAACACGTGTCCGAGGTGGCCACCGCACTTACTGCACAGAACCTCGGTGCGGGTCATGCCAAAGGAGCGGTCCGTCTCCGTGACCACCCGGCTCTTCTCGACGGGCTTATAGTAGCTCGGCCAACCCGTGCCCGACCGAAACTTGTGGCTCGAATGGAACAGAGGCTGATTACAGCCGGCGCAGCGGTAAGTCCCCTTGCGCTTCTCGTTCCAATACTCGCCGGTGAAAGACCGTTCGGTGCCCTTCTTACGAAGGATGCGAAACTGCTCCGCGGTCAGAATCTTCCGCCACTGGGCTTCGGTCTTGCTGACCTCGTACTCGTGCGTGGGCTCGTCTTTCGGCTTGGCGCTCGTCGACCCGTGGAGGGCGAACATCGCCATCGCGGCCGTCGCGAGGGCGATGCTGAAGACCATCCAGCTGCTGACGTTGTTCTCGTTCATCCGATCCTTGGTACGCGACGGATGAAGGGGCGGTTACAAGACGCCGCTCACGGCTAGGGTGCGCCTTGCGCGCAAAGCGCACCCTACACCCGCCTCATAGGTAGGTCCTTATGGCGGCGTGATCCCGTGGATCGGGGAAGTCTGGGGTGCGCGTGCGAGGAAGGGTTTGGGGTAAACGTACAGGGTTGAGCGGGCTCCAAACTCCTCCCTCCTACGCTCACGCTCGACCCGAACACGCACCCGCACGCCAAACGAGTCCCGCCAACGACCACACCGATTCTCCAAACGTCAGAAGCGACAGCGGTTCACCGAAGCGCGCTCGCAATCGGAGCGTCCGAGCGCCACGAAGGGCGCCGTTCGAAGCCAAGAAGCGGGGTCGAAGCGTCGGCTTAAGATCTTACCTATGCCACCCGCCTAGTCCCGTGGAAATGAAGTTCTCAGCAGATAACGTCATGTCCACGGGACGTGAGCGAAGCGAAGCGAAGCGATCAGGAGGCCGCGCTGGGCCCG
>JANQQN010000536.1 GCA_028289325.1 Myxococcota bacterium
CGGGCCCACGGCCCTTCACGTCACCCTCGGCGAAGGCGGAGCGGCGGCGGTCTTCGGCTCGCGGGCCACGGCGATGTCGCGTCTGCGAGAGGTGTTCGAGGACGCCCGGACATTCCGGGCCAACCGCCGGGCGTTCACCCGGCGGGATCTCTTCGAGCTGTCGGCGTCCCGGCTGGACCTCGACGCGCTGGGTTCGGCCCTGAACCGCCGGATGCCGGTCATCGTTCATGCTCACCGAGCCGCGGATATCAGCGCGGCGATCCGGTTTGCCAAGGCGCAGAAGATTCGAATGGCCATCGCCGGTGCGGCCGAAGGGTGGATGGTGGCCGAGGCGCTCGCGGTCGCCAAGGTCCCGGTGATCGTCGACCCGTTCGGCAATCTGCCCCGGCGCTTCGAATCGCGCCATGCCCGCACCGACAACGTGGCTCTGCTGGCCGCGGCGGGGGTGGCGATCGCGATAACCACCGACAGCAGCCACAACGTCTCTGGCCTGCGATTCGCGGCGGGCCAGGCGGCGCGGGTCGGCGTTCCGCCCGCGGTCGCCCTGCAGGCGGTCACTCGGGTGCCAGCGACGATCTACGGCGTCGACCGAAGTTACGGCTCGATCGCTCGGGGGCGAGTGGCCAACATCGTCGTGTGGTCAGGCCGCGCGCCGACGGAGCCGTCGACCTACGCCCGCACGGTGATCATCCGGGGCGAAATTCAGCCCACCGAGAGCCGTCAAACCAAGCTCGCCAGGCGATACATTCGAAAGCTCGGCTTGAGCACCGAATAGCGGGAAACCCGGAGCCCCAATTCGGGATCATCGGTCAGGAACTCGACGGCATCGGCGAACACTGGTTTGGTGGCTACGCGTCGGGATCCGTCCGATCCGCGAGGTGCGGAGCGGCGCGCGGTCCCGTCTGGAGCGCCCCATGACCGCGACCCTCGAGCCCCCGCAATTTCGCCCCCGATCCGCGCTGGGTTGGGCGGAGTTTCTGCCTCGGTATCTTCTGGTCGAAGCCGCTTGCCGAGGTCGCCGCGTCCTCGAGGTCGGCACCCAGGACCCGCGGAGTTTGGTTCGACTGAAAGAGGGGGGCGCCGCCAAGGTCGTGGGCACGGCGCAAGACCCTCAGGCCGTCGATCCGTCGGGCCTGCTGCAGCCGCACGGCGAGCTGGTGCGGATGGCCGACGGTCGGCTCGAGCTGGATACCGACGCTTTCGACGTCGTCCTGGTCGTCGACCTCGGGCGTCAGGTCGCCTTGGTTCCGGGGTTCCTGGAGGAAGTTCGTCGGGTGCTGGCTCCGGACGGCTTCGCCCTGCTGGGGTTCGAAAGCGGGCGTGGGTTGAGCCGCCTCGTTGACGATCGCTCGCCGCCGCCCCCGCTGGAGCCGAAACGTCTGCAGATGGCGGTCAAGGCCGTGTTCCCCACCGCGCGCTTCTATCAGCAGAAGCCGTTCATCGGGGTCGCCATCCAGCCGGAAGGCGCGGAAGCGACGGGGGTATCCGTCGCCCCCTCACTGGCCGCAAGCCACGCGCGACCCAGCCACGTCATCGCGCTCGCCGGGGCCGGGGCGCCCGAAGGGCTCGACCCGACCTTGGTCGCGCTGCCGTTCATCGACTTCGAGGCCAGCGCGCAGGCGGCGCAGGCGCGCAGCGCGGCGGACGTGGAGCGGCTGTTGGCCGCGCTCGCGGACGCACGATCCCAGGTGGAAAAACGCGACGCCTCGCTGCGGGCGATCGGCGAGCGGCTCCCGAAGCTGCGCCGAGCGTTCGAGCAGAAGCTGGCGTCGATGAGCCACGCGGAGATGGTCGCGCCCACGGTCTACGAGCGACCGGCGGATTCCGAACCGCCGATTCCGCTCGCGGAGCCGGTCGAGCCGCTCGCCGACCAGGTGGCCGCGCTGCGCGAAGAGAACGCCACCCTCCAGCGGCGGCTGAGGGCCCGCGAAGCGAGGGACGACCAGACCGAAGTCATCGCCCGCGATTCGACCCCCGCCGGCGCGGCGGACCCGGATCTCCTGCGGGCGGAGGTGACGGAGATCCGCGCCGCGCTCGAGATCGCGGAGGAGGGCCGGCGAACGGCGGAGAGTCAGGAGATCGAGGCGCACCAGAGGATCCGGGAGCTCGAGCGGCTGGTGCACGAGCGCGACGCCCAGCTGACCGCGCTGTCGGAAGACGTCGAGGCCAAACGCTCGGGGGAGCTGGCTCTGGGCGTCGATCTTCGGGACGCACAGGCGCGGGCGGCCCAGCTCGCGCGTGACCTCGACGAGGTCCAGCTCGCGCACGCCGAGCAGGTGCGGGTGCTCGAGCTCCGCATCGCCGGGCTCACCGACGCCCTCGGCGAAGCCGGCGGCCACGAGCATCAGCTCTCGGTGGACATTCAGGCGGTCGCCGACGCGAGGGACGAATCGGAGGCCATCCGCGCCGAACTGTTGGCAGAGCTGGGCGGCGAGCGCGACCTGACCAACCGGCTCCGGCTCGAGCGCGACAACCTCCGGGTCGAGCTGCAGGACCGCGACCGACAACTGGCCCATTTCGAGCAGCGGGTCGCCGACCAAGCGCAGGCCCTCGCCGCCGCGAGCGGGGTCCAGCGGGCGGCGGCCGCCGACCGGCGGGCCGTGGGGCTCGCGGCGAGTCACATGGCGAAAGAGGTCGAGACCCTGCGGGATCGGGTGGTGTCCCTGCGCAAAGAGCGCGATGCGCTGGCCGCGACGTCCCAGATGCTGCTGCAAGAGCGGGACGAGGCGGCCGGGGGGGCCATCGCGGGGCCGGTGTCCACTCAGGCGCTGGCCCGCCTGGAGACGGAGCTCGCGGCCGCCAACGCCCGGGCCGAGGCGCACAAAGAGGCGCTGTCCGCCGAGTCGGACCGACGCCAGGAGGCCGAAGCGGCCCGCGAGACCACGGCTCGGGACCACGAGCAGCTGCAGATGGTCCTGCACGAGGTCACGATGACCGCGGCGACCACGAACCAGGCCTTGCTGGCCGCCGAGCGGCGCTGCAAGCAGCTCGAGGCGACCGCGGCCGATTCGTTCGATCAGGTCGGCCGCGCCCTGGCCGCGAAGGCGGCGGCCGAGGCCCGCCTGCTCGACATTCAGCGTCAGGCGCAAACCGCGCAGGCGAGGGCGGTCGATCTGCAGGCCGAAGTGGCCACCCTGGGCCACCGGCTTGCAGTCCGCGACCGCGAGCTGTCGCAGTCGCAGGCCAGGGTGCGGGCGATGCGAGACGAGGTCGCGCCGCGAACCGGACCCGAGCAGGCCGAGCGCGCGGCTCAGCTCGCCGCCCTCGAGCAAGACGTCACCATCGCCAAGAAAGACAAGGCCGAGCTCGAAGTCGCGCTCGGACGCACCCTCGAGGAAGCGGCGGCCCTGAGCGGGCGGCTGCAAAGCAGCGAACAGGAGCTCGGTGAGGCCCGGGTTGCGCTGGAACGAAGCGAAGGCAACCGAGCTCGCTTCGCGGCCGCAGTGGAGACCCTGCGCGCCGAGCTCGAGCAGGCGACCGCGGACCGAGATGCGGCGTTTCGGGCCGTGGAGACGCTGCGCGCCGAGACCCAGCGGATCGAGCGGGCGTGGAACCGGTCCGCGGCGTCCGCGGAGCGGTATGGCGACGACGACGCGCTTCGCCGCCAGGTGCAGACCCTGAAGGCGGACGGGCTCGCCGCGCGTTACGAGGCCCGAGAAGCCGACCTTCGGGCGCAGCAGCTCGCCCATCGGATCCGAGAGCTGCAACAACAGCTGCACGACGCACAGGCGTCGTCGGTGGTGGCCCTGAGCGTCGCTCCGGTGGAAGCGACGGTCCTCAAGGCCAAGGCCGACGAAGCCCGCGACGAGATCCTCTTCTTGCGCACGATGCTCGCGGAGCGCGACGCCATGCTTCGCGAGGCGCGTTCGGAGATCGCCGGGCTTCGCGAGCTTACCGTCGACGCCTCGAGGTCGCAGGACGACGCGCGGCGCGCGGTCGACGACCAATCGTCGGAAGTGGCCGCGCTGCGCGCGCGCGCGACACAGGCGCAGGCGGAAGTCGGTCGCCTTCGGGCGGAGCTCGCCGACCACCAGCGGGCGGTGATCGAGCAGGACGAGGTGCAGGTCCGCTTGACGGATCAGGTCGAGCGGCTGCAGCGGGCGGTGATGTCCCTCGAGGGGGTCGCGGAGGCCCGGTCGTCGGAGCTCGCGGAAGCTCGGCGGTCGCTGGAGGCGGCCGAGAGCGCGCTGTTGACGTCCCACGAGGCGTCGGCGGCCTCCGCCGCCGACCGAGACGATACGATCGCTCGCATTCGCAATCTGGAGTCCGCGTTGGACGTCGTGCGGGCGGAGCGAGACCGAGCGGAGACCGAGCTGTCCCGTCGCGACGATGCGCTGGCCAGCGCGCGCACGGAGGTCGTGGAGCTCAACGACCGGCTCCGTGCGCTCGAGCGAGCCAAGTCCGAGGTGGAAGAGGTCACCGAGCGTCTGCTGGCCACCGAGCGGGAGCGGGCCGACCTCGAGCGGCGGCTGGCCGAATCGACGGCCGCCCACACCGCGCTGTCGACCGCGAATCGGGCCGCCGACGACAAAGCCACCGCGCTGACCCGCCAGGTCTCGAAGGCCGAGGCCCTCGCGGCGGAGGCGAGAGCGCAGGCGGTCGCGGTGCGCACCGAGCGCGACGACCTGGCGGAGGTCATCGCCGGCCTGCGCGCGTCGCTGTCGGACGCCAAAGCGGAGCTGCATTTGGCGCGACGGTCGTCGCAGAGCGAGGCGCGAGTACCGACGGGTCCGAGCCGGGGCGCGGACCTGGGGCGGATCGTGGCCCTCGAAGAGTCGCTCATTCGCGCCGAGGCGCGGGCGAGCGGCGCGGAGCTGGCCGCATTGGCGAACGCCGGACGGCCGGCGGCGGACCTCGCTCAGGCCGAGGAGCGGCTCGCGGTGGCCCAGGCCGTGGCCCAGGGGGCCGACCAGCAGCTCAGCGAAGCCCTGTCGAACCTCGGCCGAACCCGAACCGCTCTGTCGGAGGCCGAAGCGCACATCGATCGGCTGGAGGACGAAGCGGCCCGGCTGCGGGGCGAGGTCGCGAGGATGGCGAGGCGGATCGGTCAGCTCGAGCGCGGCCACCAAGAGGCACAGGTCGCGCAGCAGGCCGCGCAGCGAGAGAGCACGGCGACCGGCCAGCGGATCAAGGAGGTCGAGCGCCAGCTCGAGGCCCGCGACGATGAGGCCGATCGGTCTCAGCGCGACCTGCGCGACCTCCAAGCCAAGCACGACGCGGTTCGGCAGGCGCTCGAGGAGGCCCGGGCGGCCGTGGAAGCCTTGCGCTCGGAGAAGGACGCGCTCGAGACCGAGCGCGATGCCTTGGTGGCCGAGGTCGGCGCCCGCGGCGACCCCGACGACTCGTCCGCCCAAGAGCTTGCTCAGACGAGAGCCAAACTAATCGAGCTGCAAGCTGCTCACGCCACGCTCGAGCAACGTGCGGCGCACGCCGAGCAGCAGCGTACGGAGGCCAAACGCCAGGTCGACACCGTCGCCGATCGGCTCGCGGGACTGCAGAAGGCCGCATTCGAGCGGGAGGGCGACGGGGATCGTTTGGCCGCGCTGTCGACCGAGCTCGACAAGGTCAAGCAGACCCGGGACGCCCTCGCCGATGTCCTCGACCGTGCATCGGGCGCCGGCGAGGAAACCGAGGAGCTCGCCGCTCTGCGGGCCAAGGTGGCGGCGCTGGATTTGAAGGCGCTTCAGGACGACGAGCGGGTGGTGGCCGCGGAGGCGGAGGCGGAGATGCTCCAAGCTCGGGTGTCGCGCCTGGAG
Source organism: Myxococcota bacterium (assembly GCA_028289325.1). Lineage (GTDB taxonomy): Bacteria > Myxococcota > Kuafuiibacteriia > Kuafuiibacteriales > Kuafuiibacteriaceae > JANQQN01. Next base: position 5,757 of record JANQQN010000536.1, read on the forward strand.
ACCCAGATCGGCGAAGCGGGGGACGCCCCCGCCGTCGCGAAGCGCCTCGAGGAGGCGGAAGCCACGGTGCAGAGCCTCCAGAGTCGGGCTCGCGCGCTGGAGGCGAGCAACGACAAGGCGGAGGCGCGGGTCCGTACGCTCGAGCTGCAGGTCGCGCAACGAGACGTCCAGCTGCGGGCGGTGGCCAGCGGCGACGCCGAATCGCGGCTGGCCGAGCTGCACGGCGAGGCGGATCGCGCCCGCACCGCTCTCGACGAGGCGAGGGCCGACGTCGGGCGGAAGGTTAACGAGGTCCGCGGCCTGCAGACCGAGTTGGCGGACGCTCGGGCAACGCTTTCGGTGACCGAGAGCGAGCTGGCGGCTCTCAAAGCCCAGATTGAGGGAGAGGGCGGTACGGCGGAGGTCCGAGACGAGCTGGCCGCGCTCAAGCGAGAGGTCACCCGGCTGCAGAATCTCGAGGAGAGCCTGGCCTCCGAGCGGCACCGACTTCAGGTGCGGCTCTCGGACAGCGAGGATCACCGCGTTCAGTCCGAGCGGAGGGTGACGGACCTCGAGAATCAGCTCGCGGACCGGGACGCTCGGGTGGATCGACTGAATCGCGAGATACGGGAGAAGACCGAGCGCATTCGCCGCTTGAGCGGCCTGTCGGACAGCTGACCGCGAAGATGCGCTGACGCCACCGGTCGACCTGTGCCATGGTCCGTCCGCGGGACGAGCCCATGCGACGCTGTATAGCCACGCTAATCTTGATGCTGATGATCGCCGGATGCTCGCGAGGGGTCCGGGTTCGTAGTCCACACACCCAGGTGCCGGGCGTGGTGTCGACTTGGATCCGCCAGTTCAAAGCTGGACGAGACCGGTACGACGCGCTCCTTTACGTCCGCAACGACTCGGCGAATCAGATCGCGTTGCGGGCGCCAGACGTGAGCTGTTGGCGCGCCAACACCCGGGGAACGATCATCTCCAAGCCCTTCAACAACCCGAACGTGGTGCTCCTGTTCAATCCGGGCAAGGCGAGGCGATTCAAGGTTCGGTGCTCCGGCGTACCTCGTAGGGGCAATCTCATGATCGTTCTGTCCGAGGTATTCATCGCCGGGCCTGCGGGCCGCCCTCAACACGTCGTGGCGCGGAACGTGGCCTTTGCCACCACGGATCGGGGTCGACCGGCCCAGGCGACGGTCGTGTCGGCGCCTGTCGCTTCTCGGTCGGGATCGCCACCGGTCGCCTCGTCACCACCGGCCTCTCCTCCGCCGGCCGCCGCTCTTCCCGTAAACCCGCTCCCGCCGAACGCCGCCCCGCTGTCCTCCGCGAGCGGTCCGTCGGCCGCCCCGGCCCAGACCCGCGCCCCCGCTAGCCCCCCGAAATCCAGGGCTTCGAGCCCCCCTCCGGCCGCGTTCTCGAATCGGATCCGTCCCCAGCCAGGGTGGGTCATCGCGGTGATGGAGGTGCAGGATTCCAACGCGGCGTCGCGAAGCCAGGGGGTCGACCCGATCCTCGTGCGCAATCTGAGCGACCAGCTGCGGGTGTTCGTGGCCGAGCGAGGGATTCGAACCGTCGACAAGGGCTCGACCCAACGGGCTCTGGACGACCTCCTTCAGGAGATGGCGAAAGACAGCTACAACGCCTGCTACGACGAGAGCTGCCAGATCGAGTTGGGCAAGGCCCTGGCGGCCAGTCATATCCTCCGCACCCGGATCACCCGGTTCGGTTCCCAGTGCGTTTTGAACAGCGAGCTCATCGACCTGCGGTCTCAAGTCTCGATCTCCGCCGCCTCCGCGCGGGGCGGATGCAGCCCCGAAGGTTTTCTCGATATGAGCGAGCGGGTCGCGCAGTCGATCGCCGGGCGGTGACGGAGATCGGTTCCCTTCGGCGCGCATTGGCCGATGCCGCGCTCGCCGTGGAGGCGGCGTACCCGTACGAGGGGTGCGGGTGGTTGCTATACGACCGCCACGGCTGGCGAGCGCGGCCGGTACGAAACCGGCTCATCGATATCGCGCCGGCGCGCGCGCGACGGCGGTTCGAGATGGCGCCCGGCGAGCTCATCGAGGTCCTGTCCGCGGTCGACCGGGCCGATACGCGGCTGGTGGCCGTGTATCACAGCCACCCCGACGCGCCGGCCCTGCCTTCGGCCGCCGATCTACGCGCGTGGGCGCCGTCCGGGACACCCCTGTACCCGGGGGTAACGATGCTCATCGGTGAGGTGGGGGCGGGTCGATGGCAGCGGTGGCGAGCCCATCGTTGGTTCGATTCACGTCTGGCGGAGGTCGCGATCGAGGTGGGGCTTGCGGTCCCGGAAGACATCCGGGCCCCGGCTGGCTACCATCGGGAGTGATGGCCGGGATCCGACTGCGCTTGCGCCGCGGCTATCGCGCGGAGGTGGTCGAGGTGCCGGCCCAGGACGTCTTGCTCGGCAGTCATCGGGACTGCGGCGTGGTCGTGGAAGGCGCGGCGGAGCGACACGCGTGGCTTCGCCCCCGTCGAGGCCGGCTGATTCTCGCTCCGGTGGCCGGGGCCGCGCGCCGCCCATCCATGGCCAACGTTCGCATTGACGCTCCGGTGGTCCTCGCTCCCGGCGCTCGTTTTCACCTCGGTGACGTGCTGGTGGCGCCGTCCTTGTCGGACGATCTTTCTGGATTAACGGGGCGGCAGATCGCCGGGTGGCGCTGCGATCGGGAAATCGGCAGCGAGCGCCTGCGCCGGCGGATCTGGAGCGCGTCTTCACCGAGAGGGCCAGGCCGGGTACACGTGCTGGCGGACCCCCCCGATGGTTGGCGGCGCTGGGCGGCGCGGTCGATGACGCTGGTGCCCCATGGGGGCGCAGTCGCGTGGTTTGAGCCCGGACAGCCGGGCATCTCGCTGGATGTCCTTCTGCGCGCTCACGCCGCGGGCGCCGTGGTTTGGCCCGACGAGGCCGGCATCGTGGTGATCACGCAGCTCGTCGAAGGGTTGTGTGCCTTTCACGACCGATTAGGTGCCCATGGCGCGCTCCGGCCCGAGCTGGTGTTCGTGGGCACCGACGGACGGGTGTCGTTGATGCTGCCCGACCCCTCGGCCGGAGACGACGACTTTCAGCCGGAATCCGTACGGCTTGGGGCCGCCCCTACGCCGGCCACCGACGCGTTCGGCTGGTGGCGGCTGGCCCACGCGGTGCTTCGTGTGTTTCCTCGCCTCGCCGGCGCGCGGGCGGCCCTTCCTCGGGCGCCATCGAACCGTGCGGCCCTGATCGCGGCCGCGGATGGGATCCGGCGATGGGCGGTCGAGGCCGGGTTCGACCCCACCGCAACCCACCTCGCTCGTGGCGCGCGCCTGGCCGAGCGCGCGCCGCGGCTGGCCTGGGTCGGAGGGCAAACATCGGATGAAAACGCGCGCCCGGACGGTTAGCGTGGGCGAGCGATGGTAGGTGTTACCTCAGATCCGGCGGCGCTCCTGACCGCGCTGCGGCGTTGGTTCGAGCCCCGCCCGGACGTGGTGGTCGCGTTCAGCGGCGGCGTGGATTCGACCTTGGTCGCGAAGGTTGCTTACGACGTGCTCGGTGCCCGGGCGCTGGCCTTGACCGCGCGCTCTGCGTCCTTGATGCCCGAGGAGCTCGATGACGCGGTCGCGCTGGCCCAGGAGATCGGCATCGCGCATCGGATCGTCGACACCGAAGAGCTCGGGCGACCGGAGTACCGAGCGAACGCGCCGTCCCGCTGCTACTACTGCAAAACGGAGCTGTTCGACGCGACCGCGCTCGTCGCCGGCGCCCGACCGGGCACGGTCGTCGTCGATGGCTTCAACCGCGATGACCTCGCCGACCATCGCCCCGGACACGCGGCCGCAGCCGAGCACGGCGTCCTTCATCCTCTCGCGGAGGTCGGCCTCACGAAGGCCGACGTCCGCGCGGTGTCCAAAGTGCTCGGCCTCCGCACGTGGTCGAAACCGCAGCTCGCCTGTCTGAGCAGTCGGGTCCCCTACGGGATGGAGGTGACCGCGGAGCGCCTGGGGCGGATCGCCGCCGTTGAACGAAGCCTGCGCCGAGAAGGGTTCTACGACCTACGGGCCCGGCTCGTTCGCGACAACGACGAGATGGTTCGGATCGAGCTGGGGGCTTCGGAGTGGGGCCGCCTCGCGGATCCTGAGCTGCGAGGCCGCATCAACACTGCCGCCCAGCAAGCCGGCTTTCGCTTCGTGACCGTGGACCTCGAGGGGTTCCGCAGCGGCCGTATGAACGACGAGCTGGTGCAGCTGGGCACGGTCGTGCCGTAGCCCGCTGAACGTGGAAGCTACGGTTGGACGGTCGTCAACTATTCTGGGCCGGAGCCCGCCGTCTTCTCCAGGCAGCTCGCCACCAGCGCGGTCCACCCGGTCTGGTGGCTAGCCCCGCACCCACGCCCGTTGTCGCCGTCGAAGTACTCGTAGAACAGGACGAGATCCCGAAAACCCGGTTTGTCGGCGTAGCGGCGGTCGAGGCCATGGCAGGGACGCTGCCCGGTCGTCGGGTCGGGGACGAACAGTTTGGTCAGGCGGCGGGCGAGATCCCGAGCCACCGCCGTGAGCGGCATCCGGCGTCCGGACCCCGTCGGGTGCTCGACGAGGAGCTGATCCCCGTAGAAGTCCCCGTATATCTCGAGCGCTTCGATGAGCAGGAAGTTGAGCGGGAACCACACCGGCCCCCGCCAGTTCGAGTTCCCGCCGAACATGTAGGTGTCCGACTCGGCGGGGGTGTAACGGACCTGCAGCTCGCGTCCGTCGACCGTGAAGCTGAACGGCGCGTCGAGATGGGCGCGGCTGAGGGAGCGGATGCCGTAGGGCGACAGGAACTCGGACTCGTCCAGCATGTACCGCAACGTTCGCTCGAGGCGCTCTCGGGTCGGCACCGCCAGCAGGCGCCGTCCGTCCCGGCCGAACTCGAGGTAGCTGATCGTCCGGTGCAGGTCGCGCCGATTGTCGAGGAACCACCGCAGCCGCTTCGAGAACCCCGGCAGATTGTCGATCTCGGTGTCCAAAATCTGAACGGTGAACAGGGGGGCGAGACCGACCAAGGATCGCGTGCGCAGTGGCATCACGCGGCCACCGACGACCAGATGATCGTAATAGAAGCCGTCTTCGTCGTTCCACAGGCCCGCGCCGCCGAGATGGTTCATGGCGTCGACGATCTCGATGAAGTGTTCGAAGAAGCGGGACGCCATGTCGGCGTGGCTTCGGTCGTGTTTGGCCAGCTCGAGGGCGATGGCGAGCATCGTGCCGGCGAAGAACGCCATCCACGCGGTGCCGTCGGCTTGATCCAAACGCGCGCCGCCGGGCAACGGCTGGCTGCGGTCGAAGACCCCGATGTTGTCGAGGCCGAGAAATCCGCCCCCGAACAGATTGTTGCCGTCCAGGTCCTTGCGATTGACCCACCACCCGTAGTTCAGCAGGAGCTTCTGAAAACACGACGCCAGCCAGGTGTAGTCTTTTTCGCCGCGCGCGGCATCGATCTGGAAGACCCGCCACACCGCCCACGCGTGCACCGGCGGGTTCACGTCGTCGAACTTGAACTCGTAGGCAGGGATCTGGCCGTTGGGGTGCATGTACCACTCGCGCAAGAGAAGCTGCAGCTGGTGCTTGGCGAAGGCGGGGTCGAGGCGGGCGTAGGGCACCATGTGAAACGCGAGGTCCCACGCCGCGTACCACGGGTACTCCCACTTATCGGGCATCGACAGCACGTCCAGATTGAACAAATGCCGCCATTCGGCGTTTCGAACCTTCTCCTTGGTTCGCTCGGGGGGCGGCTGGGTCGGGTCGCCGTCGAGCCAGTGGCGGACCACGAGGTGGTAGAATTGGTTCGTGTGCAGCAGGCCCGCGTACGCCTGTCTGGCCACCTGGCGCTGCTCCTCGTCGAGCGAGGCCGGGATGACGCTGGCGTAGAACTCGTTGGCCTCCCGCAGCCGAAGGGCGAAGATATCGTCGAAGTCGTCGAACGCCGGGCCGTCGGCCGCGGCCAGCTCGGTTAGCCGAAAGTCGAAGTGGACGGACTCGCCGGCGCCGACGTCGAGCCGATAATGCAGGGCGGCTTTGGTCCCTCGGGGGTCGGGATTCACGGCGTCGGTCTTGCCGTTCACCACGTATTCGTGAAAGGCGTCCTTCGCGTACGCGGGGCCCTCGTCACTGTCGAACAGCCGAGTGGCGTTGGTCTCGTTGTTGGTGAACAGCACCTCGGTGGGCGTTCGGGCGCGAAACCTGAGCGTCGACAGGCTCGAGTAGTGGACGAGCTCGATTTCGCTGGTATCGGGCTCGGCGGTTTTGCTCGCTTGTGGCTCGGGCCAGTAGCCGTCGCCGCTGCGGCCCCAGGACCAAGTGTTGCGGAACCACACCGTAGGCAGCAGCCGCAATGGGGCGGGGTCCGGCCCGCGGTTGTGGACGGAGACTCGAATCAGGATGTCGTTGTGGTCGGCCTTGGCATACTCGACGTGGACGTCGAAGTAGCGGTCCTCGTCGAACACCCCGGTCTCCGCCAGCTCGAGCTCAGGGTCCGTCTTGCCCCGCGCCGCGTTGTCTTCGAGGAGGCGTCGATACGGAAACTCGGCTTGCGGATACTTGTACAGCGACTTCGCGTAGGAGTAAGTCGGCGTCGCGTCGAGATAGTAATAGAGCTCTTTGACGTCTTCGCCGTGATTGCCTTGGGGGCCGGTGAGGCCGAACAACCGCTCCTTGAGGATCGGGTCGCGCTCGTTCCACAGGGCGATCGCAAAGCACAGGCGGCATCGTCGGTCGGTCAGGCCGAGCAGCCCGTCTTCGCCCCACCGGTACGCCCGGCTGCGGGCGTCTTCGTGCGAGACGTCGGACCACGATTCGCCTTCGGCGCTGTAGTCCTCGCGGACGGTTCCCCATTGTCGTTCGGATAGGTACGGACCCCATCGCTTCCAGTTCTTCTCGCGACGCAGGTCTTCTTCGAGCCTCGACTGTTCGGCAGGTCTGGCCATGGTGCGGTACGCTTGTACTCAATGCTCGGCCCGAGGGCGAGTCGCACCGGTCCCGAGGTTGCGCTGGCGCGGGCGGCGCGCGACCGGGATAAGCCGGGGGTCGAGCTACGGCGCCGAGCCTGCGTCCGACGGCTCGAGCACCCGGCCCCGGATTTCGTGCGACCGGCCCCGGAATAGGGCGACCGGCGTTCCGTCCTCGCGGGCGAGGGTCACGTCGTAGACCCCCGTCCGTCCGGTGCGGCTGCGCTCTTTGGCCTCGGCGACCAATCGGTCGCCGACCTTGGCCGGGGCGAGGAACTCGATCGTGGCGCCGGCGGCCACGGTGCGGCGATCATACGCGTTGCACGCGAACGCGAAGGTGCTGTCGCAGAGGCTGAACATGATGCCTCCGTGACAGATACCCATGCCGTTGGTCATATCCGGGCGCACGACCATCGAGACGCGGGCCCACCCGGGTCCGCTGGCCTCGATGGTCATGCCCAGCGCTTGCGACGCCGCATCACTGTCGTACATGGCGCGGGCGCACGCCTGCGCCACCGAGCTCGTGTCGTCCATCGGCCAGGGAGCATACCTCAGACGTCTTCGACGTCGACGGACGGCGGCAAGCGCCCCTTCCTGGCGCTCGAAAGCAGCGAGGTGTGTCGGCGTCGAAAATGGTGATTTCGGCGAAGACCGACGCCCCATCGGCGAAGACGGCGGCCGATCGGCGGCCGTAGCGCCCTACCGGCCGCGAAGCCGGGTGGCCCGTCCTTTGCTCAACCGCGGCGCATGTCTGTTTTCCTCTGCATCACCGCCCTCGCCGCCGGGGCGTCGCCACTCGACGGGCTATCCGCGCCCGAATTGCCCCCCTCCACCCGTGCCGAGTGTGGGCCAGGCCGTCAATTGAGCCTGCAGGCGGGCTTCGAGTGGGCGCAGCGGCGCGACGAAGGACGACGCACCGTGTGGGCCGTCGGGGTGCTGCTGTCGTATCGCCCGGGCGGCCCGGCATGTCCGCCGTTGGCCACCAGCGACGGTCGATTCGAGCGATGCCGAGCTCTGCTGTCCCCGGTGTCTGACCCGCTCGCGCGAGCCGAACGCCGAGCCCGGTG
>JANQQN010000541.1 GCA_028289325.1 Myxococcota bacterium
AGCAGAAGCGCCGCCGATTCACATCCGAGCAGAAAGCCGCGATTCTTCGCCGCCACCTCGTCGACAAGGTCCCGGTCTCGGATCTATGCGACGAGTACAAGATCCAACCGAGACGGCTGGCAGCGCCAGCTGCTCGAGAACATGGAAATCGCGCTGGACGGCGGCAAGTGTCATCGGCCAGGTAGATCCGGAGGATTTGAGCGCGAACCGCCACCGAGTTCGGTCTCTGGCCAGAAACTGGCGGTCCCTGTGGTGAGCGGTACGTTCCTGAGGTCGAGCGGGTTGGGGCCTCGGGATGGCAGTCCCGAGACCCCGGTGCCATGTCGAGGTGGCGAGGTCTATCCTCGCCGCGTCTGATGGGGAGCGCAAGAAACCGGCTCGGCGTCGAGGTGGACGTTGCGCCCTTCAGACGCGTTGATCGAGAAGAGGTGCCCGGGTTGCCATGCCGTCTTCTATGACTGCCTCGGTTGCCATCGGGGCCAGATCTACTGCGGCTTAGAGTGCCGGGACGTCGCCCGAGCAGCGTCGAAGCGTCGCGCTCGCGCACGTCATCAGAGGTCTGAGGAGGGGCGCGACGACCATCGCCGACGTAATCAAGCTTACCGGGCACGTCGGCGCGTGATGGATCAGTCTGCAAGAAACTTTACTTTTGACGGCATCGTGCCTGCTGCGCCGGGTGTCGCCGAGCGATCTCCGCTCGACCCCAGCCCCGGCGAGAAAGGCAGATGTCATGACCGAGATGACTGTTATCGTCGCACCGGAGCCGCATCGGACGCGGCTGCTCGGGACGATCCACGACCACGAGGTGCTGAAGGCCGCGCTCCCCGAGCTTTCGGGCGTCGACCCTCAAGCGCTCCCGGCGCTACTGGAGGCCCTGGCTCGGTGGACGCGGGTGCGGCTATCCGTTGTGCTCGTTGCGGACGAGTCGGCCGGTTCATCCTGCGGCGATACGTACGAGGCGCTCGTCGAAACCCCGACCTTGTACTACGACGTCGGGGTCGCCGCCCGGGAGGGTCGACGACGGACCCGCCAGACCATCGGCGGCGTCGCGAGCTTTCGTGACCTTCAGGTTTATCGGCGGCGGTGGGACCGATGATCTCACCCGACAAAGCCGCCGAGATCCGAAGACTCTTCTTCTCCGAGCACTGGCCGGTAGGCACGATCGCGACCCAGCTTGGCGTCCATCGAGACGTCGTGGAGCGGGTCGTCGGTCCCCTTGGCCCGGAGCCGAAGACGGCGCCGCGGCCGAGTGTTCTCGATCCCTTCAAGCCGGTCATTCAAGAAACGCTCGAGACGTACCCGAGACTGACCGCCACTCGGCTGTTCGACATGGTCGTCGAGCGCGGCTACTCGGGAAGCGTGCGGACCGTGACCCGCTATGTGGCGCAGGTCCGGCCGCAGCCCAAGTCCGAGGGCTTCGTGCGGATCCGCCGGCTGCCTGGCGAGCAGTCGCAGGTCGACTGGGGCCACGTCGGTCGGATCGCCGTCCCGGGGGGCGAGCGCGCCCTGTGGCTGTTCGTGATGATCCTGGCCTTCTCCCGAGCGATCTTTGCTGAGCTCGTCCTCGACCTGACCGTCCACTCGCTGCTTCGGTCCTTGGGCCGCGCATCCGAGTTCTTCGGTGGCGTGACCCGACAGTGGCTCTTCGACAACCCGAAGACGGTTGTCCTCGAACGCCAAGGCGATCTCGTCCGCTTCCACCCGGACCTGCTCTCGCTGACCTCGCAGCTGCACGTCCAGCCTCGGCTGTGCGGCGTGCGTAAGCCTCATCAAAAGGGCGGCGTCGAGAGAGCGATACGGTTCCTCAAGGAACGCTTCTTCGCTGCGCGCGTCATCCATTCGCTCGAACAGGGCAATCAGCAGCTGGCGACCTTTCTCGACAACGTCGCCATGGCGCGCAAGCATCCGGAGCAAGACGGCCGCACCGTCGCCGACGTGTTCGAGGACGAGCGGCCGCAACTCCTTGCGCTGCCCGATCCGATGCCGATCGTTGACCAGGTCAAGCCCGTCATCGCCGACAAGACGGCGACGATTCGCTTCGACCGGAATCAGTACTCGGTCCCACCCGAGCATCGCGAATCGGCGTTGACCTTGGTCGCGAGCGACACGCATATCCGCCTGCTCGCCGGGGAGGCCTGCGTCGCCGAGCATGCGCGCTGCTGGGGGCGAAAGCAGGTCGTCGAGCGCCCTGAGCACCGCCGAGCGATGCTCGAAACCAAGCCCGGTGCCCGCGATGGACACGGGAGGCGACGCCTCCTTGACGCCGCACCGCGCCTGGATACGCTCCTTGAGCACTGGCTGCATGACGGCCGAAACCTCGGGTCCATGGTGGCCCGCACCCTGAAGCTCCTCGACTTCTACGGTGACCGCGTCCTGCGTGCCGCGGTGGACGATCTCCTCGACAAGGGCAGCCACGACCTTGGCGCGCTCGCCGCGATATGCGACCAACGGGCGAGGCCGAAAACGCCTAGGATGCCCGTCGAGCTTGGTCCGCACGTCCCCGACCAAGACGTCCCGAGCCACGACCTCGGAGGCTACGATGACTGATATCATCGCCCAGCTCCGGCAGAGCGGCTTGCGCGCATCCGAGGCGGCCATCAAAGGCCTCCTCAAGCACGCCCGAACCGCCAAGATGTCCCATGAGGTCATGCTCGAGAAACTCGTCGAGATCGAAATCCGGGAACGCGATGCGCGCAACCTCCAACGAAGAACCCGCGCCGCGACCCTCGGGCGATTCAAACGATCGATGACTTCGATTGGGCACATCCCAGGAAGATCGACCGGCCGCTCATCGAGCACCTGCTCGCCCTCGACTTCCTTACCGCCGCCCCGCCGCAGAACACTCTGCTCCGCGGACCGGCCGGCGTGGGCAAGACCACGATTGCTCAAAACATCGGCCTCGCGGCGCTCAAGTCCGGTCACACGGTCCGATTCTCGACGCTGCCCTTGGCGCTTGCGGATCTCCTCAAGCAGGAGTCGTTGCCCGCCATTGAGCGCCGGATGAAACGGTACACGACCCCGGACCTCTTGATTCTCGACGAATTTGGGTACGTGCCCCTGGATAGCCGAGCGGCAGATCTCTTCTTCAATATAATTAGTAGACGACACGAGTGTCGCTCGGTCGTTATCACTACGAATCTGCCCTTCAAGGCCTGGGGAGACGTCTTCCCAGGCGCAGCGGGACTTGGGGCCCTGATCGACCGATTTGCCGAGCACTGCCACGTCGTTGATATCGTCGCCGACTCCTACCGTCAGCGAAACGCTAAAAAGGCCCGTTCAAAGAAGACGCCCGCTCGAAGACGCTGACACGTTCGCGACGAGATCCTGCGGTTTCTCGTGGCCGTCTACAGAAAGAGCCAGCTGTTGGGCAGTCGTCGCATTTCCGGCCCGGTTCGCTTCGATGCGGGCCGTTCTGGCTTCGGCCCGTGCAGCGGCCAGCTCCTCGGGAACGTCGACGGCCTTGCCGAAGTACACCTCACTGGGAGTCCGACCGTTCAGGGCGCTATGCGG
>JANQQN010000544.1 GCA_028289325.1 Myxococcota bacterium
AAAAGACGGGGTTTGGCGGCCAGCTGGTGAGTCGATGGTGCTGGGGCGGGGGGGCCTGCTGCTTGAGGGGGGCAAGACGGCCGAACAAGGGCTCGACGATGGCCAGTGCGCGTTCATAGCCCCCGCGCATGAGCGCGGCTCGGCTCCGCCGGAGCTCGAGCAGAATGGCAGAGAGGGGAAGGTGATGCCGGATGCGCAACACGCCATCTTTGAGCCGCGCTTCGTGAACCTCGCTGTCGGGCCCTTGAATCATCAGGGCGTCGAGGGCGAGCAGATCATCGACCGCCGCCTCCGGGTCTGTCCGCATGGTGCGTTCGGCGCGTTCGGCGATCGCTTCGAGTCGACCCGACAGGAGCGCCCGGGCGTGGGGGGCGTGGGTCTTGTCGAGCAACAGCGCCGCCTGCCGAAGGACGGGTGGGGGCGGCAGCAGGGCTGGTTCTAGCGCGCTCGTCGTGGCCTCCGGACCCTTTGTTGGTGCCAGATCGATCTCGGGACATCAAGGCGATGCGGAACGTCGGCCTCGAACGACGGGGTACACCGCTCAGGGCGAAGGCGGGGCGGTGGAGGCCATCGATGGTCGCGCGGAGACGGCGGCCAGCCAGGCGGCGAGCGCGTCGTGGCCTCGTCGCCAGTCGATGTCGGGAAGGCGAAAGTCGAGATACGCGAGGCTGGTGGCGAGGCCTACCTGGACGCGGTCCAGGGGTTCGCCGTCGACGGGGGAACGCACACCGTCGAAGGCGCCGAGGGTGCGGCGAATCCGGGTCACTTCGCGGTCCATGGCCGCCGCCGATCGCTCGCCCTCGGGTCGCCGGCGGGACATGACCACGAACAGTGCCGAATCCATCACCGCTTCCGCCGTCGCTTCTTGGGCGCGCGCCTCGAAGGTACTCGGCCCGCGGCCCGCGCGGTCTTCGATGACGTCGCAGATGACCCGACTGTCGATGAGGCGAGTTCCGTCATCGAGCAGAAGGACGGGAACCCGACCGACCACAGACGCGGCGAGAAGGACGGGATCGTCGGCGAGGGGGTCCACAGGTTTAACGGGGAGCGGCACGCCGAGCTCATGGGCGAGCACACGGACCTTGCGCGCGTACGGCGAGGTTGGGGTGTACAGAAGCAACATACGAACCGAGTACTCAGTGAAAGAACTCGCGTCAAATACCGCATTTAGGGGCCGAGAACGGATATGCAAGCGAGGTTGCTTGACGGTCCGAGGGGATAGGCCGCATGACGTTGGGTGTGCGACCGGAGCGCCGAGCTGTCGACTCTTCGGTCATCGCGTCCGTCGGCTATGACCCGAAGGACGAGGCCCTGGTCATAGAGTTCAAACACGGCGCGCTTTATCTCTTTTCGGGCGTGCCGACGGCGACGGCGGAGGCGCTGATGGCCGCGGAGTCGAAGGGGCGCTACTTCAACCGCCACATCCGGGACCGGTTTCCGTACGAACGCCAGTCGTAAGTCGAGCGGCGCCGACCGGGCCGCGTCGGGTCCGCCCGGGTGCACCACGTAGTCTCACCTAGGTGGTAGCCACGGTTCTCCATTGCTGGTACCCCGTAGATTGAGGGGATAACCGAATGCTGAAAAATCTGCTGATTGTCGTTGTGCTTCTGTTGGCGGGCTTCGCGGTGGCGGTGGCCATGCAGCCGGACAGCTACCACGTTGAACGCACCAAGGTGATCGACGCGCCGCCGAGCGTGGTCTTCGCGCTCACCACGGACCTCAAGCGGTTCGGGGAGTGGTCGCCCTGGGACAAACGGGACCCGAACATGAAGAAGACGTTCTCGGATCCCGCCGCCGGCCCTGGGGCGTCCTACGAGTGGTCCGGCAACGACCAGGTCGGCAAAGGCAAGATGTCCATCACCGCGGTCGATGCGCCCAACAAGGTGGAGATGAAGCTGGAGTTCATCGAGCCGTTCGCCGATGTGGCCGATGTTCGCTACGACCTCGCGGCTGAAGGCGACAAGACCAAGTTCACCTGGTCGATGGACGGCCAAAACAACGTGATCTCGAAGGTGATGTCGTTGTTCATGTCCATGGAAGAAATGATCGGTGGCGACTTCGAGGAAGGCCTCGCGGCCTTGGGGGAAGTGGCGAAGAAGGACGCCGAGCGCGCGGCGGCGGCTGAGGCCGCGGCCGCCGCCGAAGCCGCGGCCGCTGCGGCCGCCAAAGCGGAGGCGGAATCCGAGGCCAGCGAAGCCCCCGTCGACTGAGCGCGCTTGGCGCCGGTCTCGACGCTCGGTGCGGCCTCAAGAACGCGCGGTGCCGCGGCGTCGGACTCCGAGGATGCCCAGGGGCCCGACCCTCGGCCCTCGGAGCCCGCCACGCCGCGTCGCGTCGGATTGGGACGGTCATCGTCGAGTGGTGGCCGAACGGCGGCCACCCATCCACAATCCGAACGTGCTCGACATGCACAATCATGTCTTGTTTGGCCTGGACGATGGCTGCCGGAACCCGGTGGAGTCGGACGCCTTGGCCCAGGCGATGCGGGCGGTCGGACACGAAGGCATCGTCGCCACGCCCCACATCCGCCCCGGTGTCTTCGACAACACCCTCGACAAGATCCGTCGCCGGCGGGACGAGACGCGGCCGATCATCGAAGAAGCAGGCCTGAGCCTCTATTTGGGCGCGGAGTACTACTTCAGCCCGGAGCTGCTGGCCGGGGCTCGAGACCGTCGGCTGCTGACCTTGGGAGAGTCGTCCCGTTACGTGTTGATCGAGCTGCCGACGATGAGCCTGCCGCCCCGGCTGGACGACCTTTTGTACGAAGTCCGGCTGACGGGCTACGTGCCGGTCATCGCGCACCCTGAGCGTTGCCGGGGGGTCGCCGATGCCGTGGACTGGGCGTTGGAGCGATTCCGTACTGCGCAAGTCCTGCTGCAGCTCGATCTGGGGAGCCTGGTCGGACACTACGGCCGGACCGCGAGGCGGACCGCGCAGGCGATCCTGGACCGCGGTGCTTATCACGTGGCCGCCGCCGATCTGCACCGGGCGGAGGATGTGCCGAGCATCGTTCGACCGTCGCTCGACCTCCTGCGGCGACGGCTACGGCGTCGACGGGTCGAGACGGGGCTCGATGAACTGATTCAGCACAATCCACGGCGGATCCTCGAAAACGCTTCCTACGACGACATCCGGCCCGTCTGACCCCAACGGCTTCGACTTCGAGGCGGGACTGCGGTAGGGGCTGAACATGTCCGCAGCCTCCCCGCGGAAGGGCTCGCCGCTCGGTCTCGTCGCCAAGGGCGTGGTCGCGCTTCTCATCTCCGTCGCCGCGTTCTGGTGGGCGTTTCACGACGTCGAGATGGACGACATCAGCGAGCGTCTGCGTCAGACCAGCCCCACCATCGTGGTCCTGTTTTTTCTTAGCCAGGTCGGCAACCACCTGCTGCGCACCTGGCGCTGGTCGCTGCTCATTCGGCCCCTGGGCCCCGCGACGCCTCGGGCGATCTTTGCCGCGAGCTCCATCGGTTTCCCGGCTACGTTCTTCTTGCCCCTCCGCCTCGGAGAGTTCGTGCGGCCGGCGATGATCCGGCGATCCGGGGTTCCGTTCGCGGGCGCCATGGCCAGCGTGGTCGTGGAGCGGGTCGCGGACGGCCTGTTCAACCTCGGCCTGTTCTTCGCGCTGTTGAGCGCGATGCCCGCCTCGGCGCCGGTCCCCGACGACCTGCGAACCTACGCCATGATCGCCCTCGTGCTGTTCGGCGGCGCGTTCATCGTCCTCATCCTCACCGTGATCATGCAGCGACCGGCGTTCGCGCTGATCGAACGGCTGTTGAAACCGGTCGCCCCGGGCCTGTCGGACCGTGTCCTCGGCCTGCTCGGGGCATTCATCGACGGTCTGAAGGCGCTGAAGACCCCAGGCCAGCTCGCCCTGTTCATCGCGCTGACCTGCGCGTTTTGGCTGATCAACGGCTTCGCGACCTGGTACCTCGCTACCACGTACATTCCCGATCTCCCGGTGTGGGCGGGGCCGTTCGCGACCAGTGTGGTGATCTTCGCGATCATGATTCCCGCTGGACCGGCCTTCGCCGGAACCCTCGAAGCCGGCTTCAAGTTCGGACTGGCGCCGTACGGGGTGGCCGCCGGACCCTCCGCGGCCCTCGCCCTCGCCAACCACGCCATCCTGTTGACGACCATGGCGCTCCTGGCGGGGGTGGGCTTCATGGCCGCCGAGCCGGGACAGGTCGCGAAGGCTTCGAAAGCCGATGCCGATCCCGCCCCCGAGGCCACCGCCGGGGCGAAGGCCGCCGCTGCTTCCCCCAACCCCCACCCCGAGGCGGCGCCGGACCCCGCGGCGACCACCGGCGAGCGCGACCCGGTCAGCGAGACCACCGCCAGCTGAGAGACGCGCTGACCGCTGGCGAGACGTCGATCACGGCCCCGGGGTGCGGTTCCGGTTCGAACAAACGACGGTAATCGCTTGCCGAGGTGCCGGCTGGAGTCCACATTAGGCCCCATGGACCGCGACGGACTGAGCGATGTGCTGGTGTGTCACGCCTGTCACGGCGAAATCGAGCTGATCGACAAGGTCAAGCGCGCCGACAGCTGCGAGCACTGCGGCGCTGACGTGCACTGCTGCAAGAACTGCAAGTTCTTCGACCCCTTCGTCCACAACCAGTGCCGGGAATCCACGACCATGTGGGAACCGGACAAAGAGAAGGCGAACTTCTGCACCTACTTCACGCCCCGCATCGGCGAGGGCTACGAAGAGGAGGACAAAGGCGCCGCCCTCTCCAAACTCGAGTCCCTGTTCAAAAAATAGGGCCGCCTGGCCCATTTGGGCTTTGCGGACGGAGCCCGAGGTGGTAGGGCTTCCGTCCGCTTTTCGGTGGGGTAGCTCAGCTGGTTAGAGCGAGGGTCTCATAAGCCCTAGGTCGCCGGTTCAAGTCCGGCTCCCACCATCCTGGAATCATTAGAGATTCTGCCGTAGACCCTTACCGCGAACGCCTGGTTGCCATGGACTGCCATGGTTCGGGCCTCTCACAATTCAGCGTCTCAGCCGACTTCCTTGCAAGAGCAATTGCTCTCGAAAGGCGGACCACGAGACTCTACGAACACTCCGGACCATGACGAACTACTCGGGTGCCGAGCTGCGACTCACGACCTTCGGAGTAATTGCGTACGATACATCGACGCGTCCGAGGGCCATCAAAAAAGCACGGCTACCACTGCTCGCCGCTGCCGTTGCTGGGGAATGCTCGCTCACGTCGGGCTCAATGCGCCCGGTATCGCTCGTCGATCCCCCTGTCCGTCGACTTTCCTCTTCGAAGCCCTGTTCGCGGCGAGCGGACTATGCTGCAGTCTTGCAGTCCGCACACCGGACATCGCGATTGGCTTCAAGCCGGGCGGCTCTCGCCGCCGCTCGCGCTCTGGACAGCTTATCAGGGACATCGCTCTCTCGCTCGAAGTACACTTCGTCGCGTGTCCGGCCGGCGAGGGCACGATGTGGGAGCTTGGTGTTGTGCTCGTTGACATAGAACTCCACGAGTCGACGGGACCGTCTCGATCCCATCCAGGTCGTGCAGGAACAGCCAGTTGTATTTCGCAACCCTAAATAAGGCTTCGATCATGGAGTTCGACGCTGCAATGTCGGTCTGCGCGAGGATCCTCGTCAGAACCCCTTCAGTGACAAGCTGGTCGACTGCCGCGTTGAAGTTCTCGGTGCCGCCATCGACCATCACCGACTGCGGTGTAGCTTCGTTTGATGCCTGGTTGATTCCCGTGGCCGCCTCCAGCAAGAGCGCCGCCGTCGCCGCGGGTTCCCGGACTAGCGCCCAGCCACCAAGCGAGAACTCGACGGCTGTGGTTGTCGATCACGGCGCGCAAGTAGACTTTACGGCCGTCGAGAAGGCGAATCACCGTCGTATCCGCGTGCCAGAGCCCATCTGGCTTGCTGGCGCGGACGTCTTCCTTCGGTGCAGCCGGGTGGACCCGCTTTCGTGGACGCCGCCGGCCACGGTCACGGACGTACCGGCACCACGTCGCAGGCGCGGCGTACACGCGTCCGAGCCGTTGGGCGAGAATAGCCAGCGTAGGTGTCGAGACATGTCGGTACTCGGGCGCAGTCGTCATTTCACGAAGCACCTACACCTCGTCTGGCGTCAGGGACATAGGCCGCGATTTCGGGCAGCAGCCTTCGTCGTCGAGCTTACATTCAGAAGCACGTTTCCAAGCCCAGTACCGAGTGGAGCTCAGCCCGATTATCCGAAGAATCGAACGCAGCGCGAGGCCGGACCGAGCCCGTCCGACGGCACGAAGCAATGCCGCCTTGTCCTCACCATCCGGCAGACGTCTTTCATCCAATCGAGCCCGCGACACCCGGACCAGCATCAGCAACAAGCCCAGGACCATCGTCATCGTCCGTACCCTGCGTTCAAGCACGGCAACCTTCATGTGCAGGGCGACACTGTCGAGGTCCATAGCCTCCGCCGCGACGATTTCCTTCGGCGACGAGCGCCTCCAGCCGGCGATCGTCGTCCTCGGAATCGCCAATGCTCGTACGAGCTCGTCACCCCCTCCCTCCCGGACGAGTTGGCGAAGGCGCGGATCGTAGTTTCGCCGTTGCGGCCGGACCACTGTCACCTCAACATCATCGGCAAGCACG
>JANQQN010000552.1 GCA_028289325.1 Myxococcota bacterium
GTGAAGTATTGCTCCGACGAGTGCCGACGCCGAAAAGTCCGCCCCGTGGATACCGCTCTGGAGTCAGCGATCCTCGATCTGCTCCGACGACGAGCGGCCGGAGCGACCATTTGCCCCAGCGAAGCGGCGCGACGGGTCGCCGACGACGGCCAGTGGCGCGAGCTGATGGAGCCCGCTCGACGCGCGGCTCGCCGCCTGGTCGTCGGCGGGCAGCTCGAGATCACCCAGAAGGGGCGGGTCGTCGATCCGAGCAGCGCCAAGGGCCCCATCCGGCTGCGTCTGCCTCATTGATCCGCTGGGCCGCGATGCAGCCACGGGTACAGCGACGGAAGAACGAGCAGCGTCAAAAGGGTCGAGGTGATGAGGCCGCCCACCACCACCGTGGCCAGCGGGCGCTGGACCTCGGCGCCGACCCCCGTGGCCAGCATCATGGGCACGAATCCCAGCGCGGCCACCAGCGCGGTCATCAATACCGGTCGCATCCGCTCGCTGGCCGCCTTCTCCGCGGCCACTCGGGGCGGTAAGCCGCGGCGCTCGTACGCGATCAAGCGACTCACGAGGACGACCCCGTTCAGCACCGCGATCCCGCTCAGCGCGATGAATCCCACCGCGGCGGAGATCGATACCGGCATTCCGCGTACGGCGAGCGCAGCCATCCCCCCCACCCCAGCAAACGGAACGTTCGCGAAGATCAACAGCGACAGATCGACTCGTCGAGTGCTCCACAGTAGGACAAGCAAGATCAGCCCCAAGACCGCGGGGATGATCACGCTCAAGCGAGCGGTCGCCGCCCGCAGCGTTTCGTACTGACCGCCCCAGGTCATCCAGTAAGAGGGCGGAAGCGAAACCGCGGCCTCGACCGCCCCCTGTGCCCCTTCCACGGCGGTCCCCAAGTCGAGGCCCCGGACGTTGAAGCCGACAGTTATCCGCCGCTGGGCCGCGTCATGGCTGACCAAGCTCGGCGTCGAAGTCGTGTCGACCGTGGCCACCCGGTCGAGGCGCACCGGTTGCCCATCGGCGGTCGGAATCATGACTGACGGTAGAGCCCAGGGCAGGGGGGCCTGACCGAGCCGAACCCGCACCGGCACCGTCACTCGTCCGTCGAAGGACTCACCGACCACGATGCCCTGTCGGACCGCGCGGACGACGTCCAAGACCTCTTCCGATGTCAATCCGACCTGCGCAGCGGAGATCGGGTCCGGACGGACTTCCAGCAGATCCACCGCCGGCGGGGCCGCGACCCGCACGTCGGCCGCTCCCGGCTGCCGGGCGAGGACGGCCCGCGTCTGCTCCGCCAGCTCGGCCAGAACATCGAGCGACGGGCCGTAGATGGAAACCGAGACGTCGGTCGTCTCCCCGCCGACCAGCTCGTTGAAGCGCATCTGGATCGGTTGCGTGATCACCGGGTCCGAGCCGGGATCGCGCGCCTTCAGGGTCGCCGACACCTGCTGCACCAGCTGTTCCTTCGTGAGGCCAGGACGCCACTCGGACTTCGGCGCCAGGGCGATGAAGACGTCAGCCTGTTCGAGACCCATGATGTCGGTCGCGACGGCGGGGCTGCCTATCCGGGACACGACCTGTCGCACCTCGGGGACACCGTCCAGGAGCGACCGTTCCATGCGCGACGCGCGAGCCACCGCCCCGTCGAGGGAGATGTCGGCAGCGCGGGTCGTCTGAACCACGAGGTCTCCTTCGTCTAGCTGGGGTACGAAGCTCGCGCCGCCGCGCAGGAACAGCATTGCGCCGATCGCCAGCGACGCGATGGCCAACACCAGCACCAGCGCCGGCCGGCGCATGGCCACTTCCAGCAGCGGCCGATGAACCGCGGTCGCGGCGCGAACCAGCCATGGCGTCTCGAGGGGGACGTGGTGACGGCGCAAGATCGCCGCCGCCGCAGCAGGGATGAATGTCAAGGAGAGGACCAAAGAGGTGATCAGCGCCAGGATGACGGTGAGGGCCATCGGGCGGAACATCTTGCCGTCGACCCCCGTCAACGACACCACCGGCACGTAGACCAGGAGGATGATCAAGACCGAGAAGAACACCGGTCGTGCCATGTCCCGTGCGCTGGTGATCGTCACCGTCTCCTCGTCGTGGGTATCGGTACGAAGGTGGTGAAAAACGTTCTCCACCATCACCACCGCGCCGTCGACGAGAAGGCCAAAGTCGAGCGCCCCGAGACTCATCAGGTTTCCGGGGATGCCTAGCGTCACCATCCCCACCACGGCGCCCAGCATCGACAGGGGGATCGTAAGCGCGACCAAGAGCCCGGCACGGAAGCTCCCGAGCATCGCGAGGAGCACCAAGACCACGAGGATCCCCCCCTCGGCCAGATTGCTGAATATCGTGCGCAAGGTGGCCCCGACCAGAACGCTGCGGTCGTAGACGACGTCGATCCGGACGTCGGGAGGCAGGATCGCTTGCACCGCCGGCAGCCGTTGCCGGAGCCGGGTCGTGACCTCGAGCGCGTTCGCGTCCCGAAGCATCTGAATCATGACGTAGACCGTCTCGCCGCGACCGTTCATCGTCGCGCTTCCCAGCCGCTGCCGAGCGCCCTGCTCGACGGACCCGAGTTCGCCGATCCGCACCGTCCTGCCCCGGGACGAGATGACCTGTCGGGAGAGCGCGACCGCGGTGTTGGGCCGGGATACGCCGCGCAGGAGTATCTGCCGATCCCCAGACCTCAGCGATGCGCCGGCCGCGGTCTGCAGCTGCGATGCCAAGGTTTCGGTGACGTTCGACAGGGTGAGACCGTGTCGCTGCATCCGGTGCGGGTCCAAAACGACGTCGAGGGTCCGTTTCTCGCCGCCCCACGTATTGACTTCCACGACGCCGCGGACCGTCCGAAGCAGCGGCGCGACCTCCCACTCCGCCAGCTCGTACAGGTCGGCGGGGCTTCGAAGCGGCGAGGACATGGTGAAGTGAAGGATCTCGCCCAGGCCCCCGGTCAGCGGACCGATGCCCGGCGCGTCGACGTCGACCGGAAGATCCGCGGCGGTGACGGTGAGCCGCTCCTGCACGAGCTGACGCGCGCGATAAGGGTCGACCGTATCGTCGAAGACCACGGTCACCGAGGAGATCCCGAACCGCGACAGGCTACGCTGGCCGATGACCCCCGGTATTCCGCCCAGCCCCGCCTCGATGGGCCGCGTGACCCGCCGTTCCACTTCGTCGGGGGTGTATCCGGAGGCGGTCGTGAGAACCACGACCTGATTGCCCGTTACGTCAGGGAGCGCGTCGAGCTCGAGCTGGCGACCGGCGAGCAAAGCCGCGGTGGCGAGGGCCAACGTCATCGCGAAGACCACCCGGCGGTGGCGAATCGACATCTCGACCAAGGACTCGATCATGGGCGTCGCCTCGTCGCCGACACATGATCCGTCGTCGCGAGGTCACCGACCACCACCGCGATCGCGCCGTCGGACCAGACCTTGGTCACGGGGACGGTCGCCGTCTTTCCGCCCCGCAAACGGTGAACGTCGCACATGCCCTCCGCGCACATCAGCGCCCCAGCAGGGACGGACGCCGCCGGCCCGTCCACGAAATACTGCAGGGTCCCTTGCAGCGCCGGGGGCAGCGATCGAGGCTCGAGAAAGTCTACCCACAGGCGCCACAGGCCCGAAGTGGGCTCTAAAATCACGGTGCGAGGATGGGGGCGGAGCGGGTAGATCGTGCCGTCGGCGGCGACGAAGCGAGCTCGGGCTCGGGGCGGCGGCGTCGTCAGCTGTGCCTCGACCCGAGCGGGCGCAATCCCGCTCACCCGCACCAGCGGCGGGTCGTCCGGGCCGACAACGTGGCCGGGGCGACCGCTCACATCCGTGACCACGCCCGCCACCGGGCTGGTCAGACTCCACGCCCCGTCGGCGGCCAAGGCCTCGATGTCGCCGAGCGGTACCATCGCCCCCTTGAGACGGGCGAGCGCCCGACGACGGTCACCCCTGGTCGTCGCCACGGCCAGCTCGACATCGAAGATCGCGTCTCGGCGAGCGAGTCCCGCCGTCTTCAGACTCTTGAGTTGGCCCAACCGCTTGCCGAGCACGCGCAGTCGAGCGGCGGCGGCGAGGACGATGGCCGCCGCTTCCGCCACCGCGGGGCTCGAGAGCCGACCCACATCCTGTCCGGCTTCGACCCGATCCCCCGGCGTAACCGAGATCGCTCGTACCACCGCAGCCTGCGTGGACATGATGTCCGCGGTTGCCGTCGCCGAGGTCACGACGTGGGCGGCGGCGGCGAGCACGATCCCGCGCTCCAAGGACTCGACCCGCTGCCACGGCACCTGGGCGCTCGCCGGAGTGTCCACCTCTAGCGCGTCGACCGCGGGGGGCGTGGCATGACACGCCCAACTCAACGTTACCATGGAAACGACAGCTTTCTTCATGGTGACTCCTCGCCGCAGCGGCGAGCGAACAGCGCGCCACGAGCGTAGGCCATTGATAGCTCGGCCTGCGCTCGCAAGAAGGATTGCTCGGCCTCGAAATGCTCGCGCTCGGTTCGACGAAGCGCCCACACCGTGACCTCTCCCGCCGCGAATCCCTCTCGCTCGACGGCGAGTCGAGTCTTTGAGGCGGGAATGAGCCGGCCCTCGAAGAGCTCGACCGTCTCTCGAGCATGCTCGATCTCGTGGCGAATGAAGGCCAGCTGGCGGTCCACCGTGCGGGTAGCCCCCTCCACTGCGGCTCGGGCGGCGGCGGCGGCGGCACGCGCCTTGGCCTTGGACCGAGCTTGAGGGTCGGCCCCCGGCAGCGTGACACCGAGATTGAGCCAGCCGATCCAGCCGTCCGGCGACTCGCGCTGCACGGCGACTCCCGTGGTCAGCACAGGGGCGCCGGACGCGTCGACTTCGGCGCGGTGCGCCTGCGCGGCCCGGACACGGGCCTTGGCCACCACGACCACCGCCGCACGCTCTCGACACGTTTCGAGCCCGGCGAGCGACGCATCATCCGGTCCAGAGCCTCGGGTCCGCAGCTGATCGTTCGACGATCGCCCCAACGCCTCCGCGAGGTGAAGTTGAGCGTGGAACCTCTCCCCTTGCGCTTGCAGCGCGACCCGTGCGGCCTCGGCCGTATACAGGTCGAGCGACGCCCGCTCGCGGCGGGTGCCGGGTACCACACCGAACGCTCGAAGAAGGTCATCGCGCCTCCGTTCCGCAGCGCGGGCGCGGCCTACGGCGAGATCCACGACCGCCTCCGCCAGCCGCAGCCCGATCCAGCGCCCGGCGATGTCGAGCTCTACTTCCTGCAGGATGCCGTGTCGTTCGGCGGCGATCAGGGCCCGCTCCTCGGTCGCCGCCCGCCGCCGCTCGGTTGCGAGGTCGGCCAGGTTCCAGCCATGGCTTAGCCCGATCTGGCCTTCGAATCCTCGGTCCTGCTCGCTGAACAGTCGATACGCCGGGCTCAGCGACAGGAGGGTACGCTGGGTCAGAACACCGATCCCGCGGTCACCGATCGTGCGAACCGCCCCCCGCGCGTCGACGGCGACGACCTCCGGGTGCGCCGACGCCGCCGAGAGTGCGTCCGCGTAGCTCAGGCCCGGCTCGGACACGGCCAAGACGAGGAAGCACCCAAGCGATGATATCATCGGATATCTAGATCCAATCGAAATCAAATGGGCGCAAGAGTCGCCTCAGAAAAAGCAAGCCCACTTGCTCATGAGAATCGATTTCAACGACTCTTTGCTGCTAGATACGATGCCATGACCCGACTCCTGTGCTCAACGTTGTTCATCGTCGCCACTGTCGGAAGCGTCGGCTGCGTGTCTCGGCCGGAAAGCCCCGAGAGCTCATCGGCCGCCCCTTCGTCAGCTCCGCCGTCGGCGCCTGCCGACGCCGCCCCACCGGCAGCGGCCGCCCTTCGCCCGGAGGATGCTCCGAAGCTCGTGAAGCGCCTCATCCTCGTCGACGGCCATATCGACCTTCCGTATCGACTCCACGGAGGTCGCAACTCGGCGGGGGAGCTCACCGAGGACCCGAGCCAGCGAACCAAAAAAGGAGACATGGACCTGCCCCGGGCCAAGGCCGGCGGTCTCGACGCCCCGTTCATGTCGATCTACGTGCCGGCTCGATACCAAAAGTCCGGCGGGGCAAAGAAACTTGCCGATCGGTTGATCGACATGGTCGAGGGCATGGCCGCCGCGAACCCGAAAGAGTGGGCGATCGCGAAGTCGCCCGAAGACATCGAAGCGAACTTCGAGAAAGGCATCATGTCTTTGCCGCTGGGGATCGAAAACGGGGCCGCCCTGGAAGATGACCTCGCCAACGTGAAGCACTTCGCCGACAGAGGGGTCGGCTACATCACCCTGACCCATTCCAAAGACAACCTGATCTGCGACTCGTCATACGACGACACCCGTACCTGGAAAGGGTTGAGCCCGTACGGGAAGAAGGTCGTGCAGGCGATGAACGACGCCGGCATAATGATCGACATCTCCCACGTCACCGACGATGCATTCTACCAAACCATCGAACTGACCAAGGTGCCGGTGATCGCGTCGCACTCGTCGTGCCGACACTTCACGCCGGGCTTCGAACGCAACATGAGCGACGCGATGATCGAACGCCTGGGTCAAAACGGCGGCGTCATCATGATCAACTTCGGATCCAGTTTCATCAGCGCCAAGGCGTCAAAGGACTGGGAAGACAAGAAGGCGGTGATGGAGAAGCACCGAAAAAAGAAGGGCTGGGACCGAGACAGCAAGGCCTATGAAAAGTATCGGCAGGAATACATGAGCAGCCACCCCCGGGTGTACGCCACGGTGCAAGAGGTGGCCGATCACATCGACCGGGTGGTGAAGGTCGCAGGCATCGACCATGTTGGCCTGGGTTCCGACTTCGATGGGGTCGGGGAATCACTTCCCACCGGGCTGAAGGACGTCAGCCAGTATCCAAACCTCTTCCGGGTTTTGATCGAGCGCGGCTACAGCGAAGCAGATCTCCGCAAGATTGCGGGCGGCAACCTGCTACGGGTGTGGAAGACCGTCCAAGCATACGCAAGGTAACGACATTTCGGTGCAACGAAATATCGTTACCGTCAGCAACGATATTTCGGTGTAAGGTCCGTTCAGAACACGGATCTGGCCCGATCTGAGCTGGCACGGGACCTGCTGTGCGCTTGCGTCATGGATTATCGCACCGAGGGCCAGCAAGTCCCTCAGGTTACTTTTCGAACCCGCGTTAACGGTGACTGGAAAGATGTGACCAGCCGCGACCTGTTCAGCGGCAAGCGGGTGGTTGTCTTTTCGCTGCCCGGGGCTTTCACCCCGACCTGCTCCAGCGCGCACGTCCCGCGCTTCAACGAGCTGGCCTCTCAGTTCAAACGCCACGGCGTCGACGACATCCTGTGTATTTCCGTCAACGACGCGTTCGTGATGGACGCATGGAAGGCGGACCAGAACGCGGACAACATCACTTTCGTGCCGGACGGCAACGCGGAGTTCACGAAGGAGATGGGGCTGCTCGTCGACAAACAGGAGCTCGGCTTTGGCCCCCGGTCCTGGCGGTACGCCATGGTCGTGAATGACGGAATCATCGAAAAGATGTTCGTCGAGCCCAACAAACCGGGCGACCCCTACGAGGTTTCGGATGCCGACACGGTGCTGAAGTACGTGGCTCCGGATGCCGCCCTGCCCAGCGAGATCACCATCTTCACCAAGCCGGGCTGCAGCCACTGCATTCGGGCTCGTAACATGCTCGACGAAGTCGGTATGGCCTATGCGAACGTGCCCGCGACGCCGCAGATTCTGATGGCGGTCAGCGGCGAGCGTTCAACGCCCCAGGTATTCATCGACGGTCGCCATATCGGCGGCGCTGACGAGCTCGCGACGTACCTCGCGAAGCGCGCGTGAGGAGGGAACCCGCTGTGTCTGAACACAATCTACACCCTGATACTCGCTCCGCGGCGCTGGAGGGCGTGCTCCGCAAGCTCGACCTCGGCGGGGCGGCAGACAAAGTGATCGGCCGCCTCGAGCAGGCAAAGACCGACCACTGGTCATTCGAGCAGTTTCTAGCCTGCGTGCTGGCCGACGAGGTGACCCACCGGTCCGAGACCAACGCCCCCCGTCGCCTGCTCCTCAGCCCCGACGGGCGGTGGTTTCAGGTCGATGGCCGGCCACCGGTCAGCCTGGTTCGGCGGACGGCGCTGCGACGGCTGCTGGCCGCGGTGCTGGCGCGGCACGCGGAAAGCGGGGCCGCTTCGGTGCATGACATGGTTCAGGCCGGCTGGCCCCGCGAGCAGCTCACCGACAACCAGGGCGCAACCCGGGTTTACACGGCGGTCCGTACCCTGCGCCGGATGGGGTTAGAGAACATTCTTCTCACCACCGACCGCGGCTACGAGCTGGCCCCCGAGGTGGACGTCGTTTGCCAACCGAGCTAGTGCCACACCCGGATGGGCGGTGGACGAGAGCGGTACTGGAACATCCTTAGGCTCGGAACCCCCATCGTCGGCGGGATGGTCTCGCAGAATGTGCTGAACTTGGTGGACACCGCCATGGTCGGCACCTTGGGGGACGCCGCCCTGGCCGGGGTCGGTACCGGCTCCTTCTTGACCTTCCTCTCCGGCGCGTTTCTGACCGGGTTCTCCAGTGGCGTGCAAGCCATGGTGGCCCGCCGGATCGGTGAAGGACGCGAGCAGGTCGCCGCCGTTCCCCTCAACGGCGCGCTGCTCACCATCGTGTCCATCGGCGTGCCCTGGGCCGCGCTGCTGCTGGTTCTGGCCCCGAGCCTGTTCCCGTTCGTCAACGATAGCCCCGACGTGGTGGCCGTCGGCGTTCCGTATTGGCAAGCCCGCCTGATGGGCTTGGTGGCGATCGGACTGAACTTTTCGTTTCGAGGCTTCTGGAACGGGATTAAGCGACCGGGCTTCTACCTGCGCACGCTGCTGGTGATGCACGCGACCAACATCGTGCTCAACTACGTGCTGATCTTCGGCAAGTTCGGTTTCCCCGCCTACGGGGCCACCGGCGCCGGGATCGCCAGCGCGGCCTCGGTGTACGTCGGGTTGGCGACCTACGGCCTGCTCGGGTTGCGCCATGCCCGCCACATGGGCTTTCTGCGCGGGCTCCCCGACCGCGAGACCGTCAGCCGAATGTGGACGCTATCGGTGCCGACGGGCATTCAACAGCTCCTCTTCGCCGGGAGCTACACCATGCTGTTCGCGATTTTGGGCATGGTCGGAACCACCGCCACCGCTGCCGCCAACGTTCTCATCAACGTGACCCTGGTCGCCATCCTCCCCGGCATCGCATTCGGTATCGCGTCGGCCACGCTGGTCGGCCAGGCGCTCGGCCGCCGCGACCCTGAAGACGCGTATCGCTCGGCATGGGAGGTCGTCCTCGTCGCCGCGGTGGTGATGACGTCGATCGGGGTGCCCATGATCCTCCTCCCCGACCTCATCTTGGGCGTATTTATCCACGACCCAGCGACGATGGACGCGGCCCGCGTGCCCCTACGGATCGTCGGGTCGACCATCGGCCTCGACGCGGTGGGTATGGTGTTGATGAATTCATTGACCGGGGCCGGCGCCACCCGAACCACGATGGCCGTGCAGGTCGGCCTTCAGTGGGGGATCCTGTTGCCTGCCGCCTACTTCGTGGGTCCCGTACTCGGGTTCGGTGTCTTGGGCATCTGGGCGGCTCAGGGCGTGGTCCGATTCATTCAAGCCGCGGTGTTCACGATGATCTGGCAGCGGCGACGTTGGACCCACATCACCGTTTGACGGACCGCGTTGTCGCCCGAGAGCAGACCTGCGGCTGGGGTACGGCCTGGGTTCTCGCCCGGGCCTTCGCACTATCGCGAAGACCCGAGCGTTAACGCCAGGTCGGAGGGAGGGAATGAAAGCAAGCCGCCTTCGGTCGGTGTAACGGACCGACCGCTGGGAATCATTCCACGTCGAGTCGACTTTGACTCAGCCGGCGGCGGCCATCGCCGCAAGCTTGTCTCTATGCACACCGAAGCTATCGAGGATGAAGCCCAGTCTCCCGCCGGTGTGAAATATTACGCGAGCGCTAACGGTGTATGTGCCCACGTCCGGCACGGCCAATGACAACATGCGTTGGGCACCGACGGGCAGTGGGCCGCCCTGAACGACCAGGCCACCGTGATTGAGATGACTCGAGAACTGCGCCTGGTAGGCGAATGAAGACGCGAAACGAACGGTGTACCCGTCAGCCTCCAGATTGGGGAGCTCGACGTCCTCCGTCAGCTCGTCGTACGCCCCCACGACGTGAAGCGCGGCCGACGCTCGCATCGGCGGCGTATCAGCGAACGAAGACGGCTCCGGCACCGGCGGCGTATCGGTGAACGACGGAGATTGCCGAACCCGCGGCGTATCAGCGAACGACGGCAACTCCCGAACGGG
>JANQQN010000563.1 GCA_028289325.1 Myxococcota bacterium
TCGGTGAGCTGCAGCTCGACGGCTTGCGTTCCGCCGGGCTGCTCGACCGCGGTGGCGATCTTCATGATCGAATCGGCGGTGGCCTCGGCGATGGCGAGAACCTCGGCCGCTCGGCCTTCCGCCTCGTTGATCCGTCGCTGCATCTCACCTTCAGATCGGTTGATCAGCTCCTCTTTGGCGCCTTCAGACCGGTTGATCCGCGACTGCATGTCGCCTTCGGCCTTGGCGACCATCGCGCGGCGATCGCGCTCGGCGGTGACCTGCTTCTCCATGGCATCGACGACGGTGTACGGCGGCGTGATGTTCTTGATCTCGTAGCGGTGGATGCGGATGCCCCACGAGCGGCCCGCTTCTTCGAGGACGGTCACCACCCGAGCGCTGATCATCTCTCGCTCCTCGAATGTGCGGTCGAGATCGATCTTGCCGATGACCTCGCGGGTCGTGGTCTGGGCCAGCTGCATGGCTGCGAATCGATAGTCGGTGACGCCGTAGGTCGCCTTCACCGGGTCGAGGACGCTGATGTACATCACCCCGTCGACCTCGACCTTGACCTCGTCCTTGGTGAAGCACTCCTGAGGGGGCACGTCGATGGTTTCTTCGCGCAGGTCGAGCTTCTCCACGACTCGGTCGAGAAACGGGAGAAGGGCATGAAAGCCGGCGCGGAGGGTCTTTCGGTACTTGCCGAGACGCTCGACGACGTACGCCGACTGCGTGGGCACGATCCGGATCGACCGCAGGAATTGGATGATGACGATGCCGAAGATGACCGCCCATACCGCGAAGTTGAAGATGTCGATGACGTTCTGATCCATGGCTAGCTCCGATCACCCGCGGTGGGCGCGCCGCCGGCACCGGTACGGCCGGCGACGGTCTCCGAGACGCGGCCGATGCCGCGGAAGGTGCTTTCGATCTTGGCGAGCTCGGTCGGAACCACCGCCACCTTCGAGGTCCGCACGATGCGGCCGAGCTCCTGGACGAACTGCTCGACGATCCGCATTCGGGCCGCGGTCGCGCCGCCCGGTCGCGCCAGGGCCTGGGCGACCATCCGGATGCCTTGCGACGTCGCGTCGGCGAGAACCTGGATTTCCTGGGCGCGGCCCGTCGCTTCGTTGATGCGGCGCTGCTTCTCGCCCGCGGACAGATTGATGGCCTCTTGGCGCATTCCCTGCGAGCGCGCGATCGTCGCTTCTTTCTCGGCGGTGGCGAGGGTGACCTCGGCCCGGCGAGACCGCTCCGCCTCCATCTGCTTCTCGAGGGTGTGGATGACGTTGTGGGACGGGGTGATGTTCTTCACCTCGTATCGCAGGACCTTGATTCCCCAGGGGTCCGAGGCCTTGTCGATCTCCCGCACGATGGCGTCGTTGAGCTTGTCGCGCTCCGCGAAAGCTTCGTGAAGGGCGAGCTTTCCGACCTCCGACCGCATCGTAGTCTGGGCCAGGTTCACGCTGGCCAGCCGATAGTTCTCGATGCCGTAGCTCGCCCGCTTCGGATCCATCACCTTGAGGTAGATCAGGCCGTCGACGGTGACCTGCATGTTGTCGCGGGTGATGCAGCTTTGTGGGGGAACGTCGAGCGGCTGCTCCCGCATCTCGTGGCGATAAGCGATGCGGTCGAAGAACGGGATGAGGATATGAAACCCCGGCGAGAGCACGGAGCGGAATTTGCCGAGCCGCTCGATGACGTACGCTTCCCGCATCGGGACCACGATCGCCGTTTTGAGGACTAT
Source organism: Myxococcota bacterium (assembly GCA_028289325.1). Lineage (GTDB taxonomy): Bacteria > Myxococcota > Kuafuiibacteriia > Kuafuiibacteriales > Kuafuiibacteriaceae > JANQQN01. Next base: position 1,727 of record JANQQN010000563.1, read on the forward strand.
GCCGAGGAGGATGAGGACGAAGACAGTTAAGTAGGTCACGCGTTCTCCTTGTTCGCCTTCGACGCAGCTCGTCTTAGCGCCCTTGGCTCGTCGCCACTATGCCGCTGACCGCTCCTCGCGTCGATGGCTGACCATCCGTCGAGCGGCTCGACGATCCAAACCAGGTTGTCGCGGGCGACGACCTTGGCCCTAGAACCGGCGGGTAACTCTTCTTGCAGAGTCTGCGCCGCCCATGTCGAGCCGCGGAAACGAATACGCCCGCCAGGATCCATAGTCACCGTTTCAACGACGTCTACTTCCTCTCCAAACGCGTCGAGGTCCTCGTCGGTCAGCTGCCGCACTGAGACACCGGGCAGGAAACGAGTGAATGCGCTTCGCACCCCGAGCACCATCACCAGCGACGTCACGAACCACATCGTGAACGCCGTGGTCCAACCGCCTACCAGTCCCGTCCATGCGGCGCCGGCCACCAGCAGCGCGGCGACCCCCAAGAAGATGACCACCAGTCCCGGCACCACGACTTCGAGCACCATGAGGACCAAGCCCAGCACCAGGAAGAAGCGGAACGGATCGATCGTCACCAAGGAAGTCTAAGCGCGACCCCGGGCGTGGGAAAGAGGCGGGGCGGGCGATGGTCGAGACCTGGGTCACAGCCGGCGCATCCCCCGCTCGTGGGATTGGGGGGCGTCGACGAGGCGGCGGGGAAGGGGAACTCAGGCCGGCGCCGGCGACGGGGCAGCCGCCGCGGGGCGGAGCTCGGCTGCGGTGCGCAGGATCTCGTCGAAGAAAGTATCGATGTCCGATTCGCGCAGGTCCGGGTTGATGCACACGAGGCGGACGACGGCCTCGCCGTTCACTTGAGCGTGGCCCACCACCGCCCGCTGCCGCTCGACTAGGGCGCGACACAGACCCTCGGTCGGCGCGCGGTCGACGGTGAAGCATACGTTGACGGACTCCGGCGTCTTCACCAGCCGCAGCTCGGGCTCGGCGCGGATTCGAGCCGCCGCGTAGGCGGCGAGATCGAGCATTCGGTCGATGCGGGCCGCGTAGCCGTCGTCGCCAAGGTTCTGCCAGGCCGCCCACAGCTTGAGCGCATCGTTGCGACGTCCGCACTGCATCGACGTTTGGCCGGGATCGAGGCGGGGCTGGTCGTCCTGAAAGAGATAGTCGGCCGACTCCGACAGGTGCTTGGCGAGCAATCCTCTTCGTCGTAACAAACACACGGAGCTCGTGAGCGGGACGCCCATCGTCTTGTGTGCGTCCCAGGTCAGGCTGTCGGCGAGCTCGATGCCTTCCAGCCGCTCGCGCGCCCGCGGGCTGACGAGCATGGATCCACCGAGGGCACCGTCGACGTGTACCCACAGGCCGTAGGCGCGAGCCACTTCCGACAGCTCGGGAATCGGGTCGAACGCGCCGAGCACGGTCGTTCCCGCGGTCAAGTTGACGAAGAAAGGACGCCGGCCATCGGCGAGGTCTCGTTCGATGCACGCGCGCAGGTCGGCGGGGAGCATTCGCCCTCGGTCGTCGGTTTTCACGGTCCGGACGTTGTCTCGGCCGACCCCCATCAGTCCTGCGTTCTTGCGAATGGAGTAATGCCCCTCCGATGAGGTGTAGATCGTCGGCTTGAGCTCGGTCATGCCGGCTTCACGCGTACCGTCGAAGACTTCGCCGCGGGCGACGATCATCGCGAGAAGGTTCGAGAGCGACCCCCCGGGGGTAAAGGTCCCCTCCCCGCCGACGAACCCCGCCAGGCTCGTCATATGCGCCAGCAGCTCGTTCTCGATCAGGACGTGGGGACCGGCGACCTTGTACGTATACATCGAGTTGTTGAACAACGCGGCCAGCATGTCGCCGAAGGTCGCGGCGGGGATACGCCCCCCGAACAGCTGGTTGAAGAACCGCGGGGAGGCGGTGTTGGGGGTGTGTAGCCCGACCTCGACCAGCCGGGCCAAGACCTCGTTCAGTCCGCGTCCGCGCTGGGGCAGACTCAGTTCGAGATCGGCTTCGGCGAGGGCCGGGGCCTGGGCCCGCACGGAGACAGACCGCTCTGCCTCCAACAGGAACTCGACCGAGCGGCTGAAGGCTCTCCACTCTGAAATCTTCATTGGACATGAGAAGGACGATGAAGGCGGCTCATCGTTACGCCGCGCGTGAATAGTGTGGCGCATGCATGCAGAATCCGGTGATCCTGAGGGGTTCTGCGGAGCCAAGCAATATTGTTACGGCCCGCGGAGTGTTGGGAGGCCGTCGGCAGGCACGGGTAACCTTGCCGCCCGCTGATTCAGGCGTCAGCCCTGGTCTGAGCTTTGCTTTTCGTTGAAGTCGGAGGTCGTCTCATGGCGAAGTACAATACCATCGTCGTCGGCACCGACTTTTCGCCGCTGGCCCAGGTCGCGGTCGAAGCAGCGGTCCAGGTCGCAAAACGTTTCGACGCCCAAGCTCTGCACATCGTGCATGTGGTCAACACGTCGAGTGCGGCCGCCGTCTTTCCGTACGCGGTTCCTGAGGCGCAGCTGGCCAACATCTACGAAGAGGGCGCGGATCGAGCCAAGGCGCGGCTCGACGAGCTGCCGGTGGACTACCCTGCTGAGCGCGTCCACCGGACCGTCCACCTCGGCCTACCGGCCCGGTCGCTGGCCGAGTGCACCGAACAGCTCGCCGCGGATCTGATCGTCGTCGCGAGCCACGGGTTCGGACCGATCCGCCGCACCATCCTGGGCAGCGTGGCGGGGGCCCTCATCCGATCCGCCGCGTGCCCGGTGCTCGTGGTCGGCGAGGAGCGGCACACGGTGAAGGCGTTCGAGAACGTCCTCGCGGCCGTCGACCTGTCGAACGTGTCCGAAGCCGTGCTTCGCCACGCGGTCGGAATGACCAACGGCGGCGGCCGTGTCGTCGCCCTTTCGATGTACGAGCACCCGCTGTCGACCTACGACGAGGGTGACCTGCTGCCTCGTTACCTCTCCGACGAGGAGATCTCGGCCGTCGGTGATCGCCACCGAGAGGCGGTGCAGGCCCTGGTCAACACGGTGAATCACAAAAACGTCGAGGTCCGGGTCGAGGTCATGAGCAAGGCACCGCCCCCCGTCGTGGTGTTGGAGACCGCGAGCCTCCTCACGCCCGACCTCATCGTGGTCGGTACCAGCGGGCACAATGCATGGCATCGCATGATCATCGGGTCGACGGCCACCAAGGTCCTCGCCGAAGCCCCCTGCCCGGTGTTGATAGTTCCCCATGACCCCGCGCTGCCGGTAGAATGAGGCGCTCATTCCGCCCGATCGAATGTAAAGCAGCCATCGTTGGAGCCACGTAGGCGGGGTTGTGGCCCCATGACCCCGCGTTGCCGGTAGAATGAGGCGCTCATTCCGCCCGGTCGAATGTAAGTTAGCCATCGTTGGAGCCACGTAGGCGGGGTTGTGGCCCCATGACCCCGCGCTGCCGGTAGAATGAGGGGATTCTTGCCCACCAAAGTGAAGTACCGACCTTCCTGAAATCACACGGAGACGGTGTTCCCCGCCCGTTCAGCCCCGCGGATAGAAGTTGCTTTCGTTCCGGAGAGCCTCGAAGAGCTCGCGTTCACGGTCGGTGAGGGCCTTGGGCACGACGATGCGAGTGGTGACGTACAGGTCGCCGGGCTCGCCGTCGCGGCCCGGCTTCTGGGGCAGCCCTTGGCCCTTCAGCCGCAGCTTCTGGCCGGAGGCGGTTCCGGGTGGAACCTTGAGCCGAACGGAGCCGCCGGGGGTAGCCGCTTCCACCGATGCGCCGAGCGCGGCCTCCCAGGGCGTGATCTCCAGGGTGCTGCGGATGTCGCGGCCGTCGAGCTCGAACTTGGGGTGAGGCTCGATCTTGAGGACTACCGTGACCTCCGGGTCCTTCAGCTTGAGCCGGTCTCCCTCCTTGGCCCCCGAAGGTATCCGGAGCTTGATACGGCGGGTTTCGACCTGCCCCACGTCGTTCGGAAGGTCGAGGAGCATATTCAGAGTGGTGCCCCGATACGCGTTCTCAAGGGTGATCGTGAGCTGGACCTCACGCTCCTTGCGGTTCGACTTGCGGCGGCGTTGCTCCCGCCGAAGGAAGAAATCGAACGGATTGCTGAGGTCGTCGAGGTCGATGTTGATGTCTTCGAACTTGACGTCCTGAAAGCCGAAGTCGGCGGGGCGGTACTTGCGGCCGGCGCTTTTGCTCCGCCGGTCGGCGCGCCCGCCCGACGGCGATGAGGGCCGCAGATTGAAGCCGTAGCGATCGTAGCGTTCCCGCTGTTCGGGGTCCTTGAGGATCGCGTAGGCCGCTGCCAGACTCTTGAATTTGTCTTCCGCGTCCGGGGACTTGTTGACGTCCGGGTGCAGCTCCCGGGCTTTCTTCTTGTACGCCGCCTGGATCTCCGCCGGGGTCGCGGTCCTCGGCACGCCCAAGATGACGTACAGGTCTTCTTGCGAATCTTCGCCCATTGCCTGGCCGTTTTCGTGTCATAGACACGCACGCATCGCACTGTCATCACCTTCCCGTCGCCTCGGTTTGACTTAGCCCCTGGCCTGCGGCAATCCCGAGCCATGCGGAGACCGGGTAGCCAACTGACCCATGATGTGCTGGTGGAGGAGGCTCGTTTCATTCTTCGAACTCTCCAGCGCTCCGACCTGTTTGGGGACCGCGTCCGGCTGACCGAAGCCGAGCGGGTGCTCGACACCTCGATATCCCTCAGCTTCGCCGATTACTGCGCGTTTCTGAACAAGTACGGCTACATCCGTCTCGATCAGCTGGCCAACATCATCGAGGTCACCGAGGGGGGCGCTCACGTTGCGCAGAACCTCAACGACGCCGAGTTCTACGCCCGTCTCAGTCGGCACTTCGCCAAGGAGCTCCAGGGCGCGCCGGCCACGGTGATCGGGCCGGAGCCGGTGCCGCCGAAGCTGGAATCGGCCGGTCAAACGCCGACCCGAAGCATGCGTTCGGTCGCTCCGGCCGGCGATGACGTCTTGGATCGCCGTTACCGCAAAGGCGAAGTCATCGGGCAAGGCACCCTGGGCACGGTCTTCACCGCCAATCACGTCAACCTGGGGCGACCGCTGGCCATCAAAGAAGCCCGCGCCGTGTTCCAGTTCGCCAGCTACCTGCGTCGCGATGAAATTGTGCGACGCATCAAACGCACGGTGGAGGTCCAGGCGGGTCTCAGCCACCCGGGCATCATTCAGGTCGTCGACCAGAACACGGAGCGGGAGTTCCCGTACTTCGTGACGGAACTGGGCGTGGGGGGCAGTCTCCGCGACCGGCTGGGGGCCGCCGAAGAAGGGTATATCGACCTTCCGGCCGCGATCCGAGTGCTCGTCCAGCTTTCTTACGCGCTGCAGTATGCCCACGAGCAAGGCATCCTTCACACCGGACTGAAGCCCGAGAACGTCGTCTTCGACGCCCAGGGTAACGCCAAGCTGACGGACTTCGGCGTCGCGCGCATCACCGACCGGCCCGACGACGCGGTGCCGTCGCACATCCTCGTGGGAGGCGGGATGGTCGGCTACATGGCGCCCGAGCTCCTGCAGCCGGGATCGTCGCAGCCCCGAGCGCTATCCGCGTCCGCGGATATCTACAGCCTGGGCATGCTCTTTTACGAGATGATCACCGGCAAGCTGCCCGGCCGGCGGTCGCCGCTGCCGTCGCAGGCCCGGTCGGAGGTTCCGACCGCGTTCGACGAGGTCTTCGACCGGATGACCCGAGACGAGCTCGAGGACCGTTACACCAATATGCAGGACGTGCTCGACGGCATCTACAAGGCCTTCTCGACCGAAGAGGTGTTCGTGGCCGGCTCGATTGTTCTGTGGGCGCAGGACCCGAGTCCGCTGCCTGAACCCGAGCCGCTGCCCGACGACGCCGATGAAGAGCTGGAGGTGGTAGAAGCGGTCGAGGTCGAGGAAGAAGCGCCCCTGGTGACGGCGGTGCCCGAAGAGGCCGAAATGGCCGAGGCCCCGACAGAGGCGATGGCCATGCCCGGTTCGGGCGATCTTTCCGAGCTGCGGATGAGCCGAGTCGCGATGCCGCCCCCACCGCCAAAGGGCTGAGGTCCGCGTTGAGCGGCGACGGGGACGAGGTTGACCTCGAGGTCACGACCCGCGCGCGGTCGTTCGCCGACGAGCGAAAGCGGTCCCGCCGCGCGTCCGAACGATCGTCTCCGGACCGAAAGGAGGCCGCCGACCCCTTATCCGGCGAGCCGGCCGACCCTTGGCGACAGGTCACCCCCCTCGACGTTCCTGGCGAGTCCGCGCCCATCGACGCCGAATACTCCGTCGACGCGCCGCCGCCGTCGTCGGGCGCGGTGATCATCGACGAAGGCTTCACCGAGGCCGTCGAAGCGTGGCGGGAGGCCGACGACGATGCGCCCGATGGCGATGGTCCGTTTCCCGTGGCCGTCGACGGCCCGCCCCACCGGTCGCCGGACCTCGGTCCGGACCTGATGGCGGAAGCGTTCGTTCCGCCCGTGGCTCACGTGACGCCCGAACGGCCAGGGATACCGATCCGCCGCTCGCCCCGCATCCTCGATCTCGACCCTTCGGCGCCGACCCTGTGGTCGGATGCACGCGTCGACCCCCGCGCCAAAGTCGAGGTGCCCGAACCGAGCCATCGACGCCGGGCCGCGCCTCGCTCGTCGGCGCGCGACGCATCCTTGGCGGCGGCGGAGGGCCCGCGTCGCCGCGTCCCCGAGCCTCGCCGATATCCCCGGATGCTCGCGCTGCTGAAGGACCAGCGCGTGGCCCGGAGGCCGGGTCGTCCCGCGCCCCAAGCCCCACCGCCGGTCCCCGGTACATTCTTCCCGGCCCCTCGTGAGCCCATGGAGCAACCGGAGCCCACGGACCTCGACCAACTGCTGCACACCATGGCCGAAGGATTGCTCGTGGGCGAGACGTCCGATGGACACACCGAGGTCCGGGTCACGCTGAAAGATGAGTTCTTCGCCGGGACCGAGCTTCGTATCGTCGCCGGAGCGGGCCGTGTCCGTGCGGTGCTCGTGCCGCCGGATCGAGAGGTGTACTGGCAGCTCAACGGCAGCCTTGAGGCCCTCAAACGTCGGCTGACCGACCGGGGGCTCGATGTCGAGGACATCGAGCTTCGCGACCCTTGAGTACGGCGCCGGTCGCCCGGGAAGGGAGAAGCACCCGCCGGGACCCCGGTCCCCCGGCGCCGAGCGCGCTGGTCGGCTGGTGGCTGATCGGCCTGCTCGCTCAGCTGGCCGGCGCGGCCGGGGTCGTCGGCGTCGGCATGGCGGTCACCGGACAGCCCGCGACCACCTTCATCGAAGGGGTGGGCATGATTCCCGTCGCTCTGTACATCGGCGCCCATTGGGCGTTCATGGCCGTGGCCGGCGCCGCGGTGCTGAGCCCGCCGTCGGCGAGCCGGGGTGCGCTGCTCGCTCGGCTCGGGCTTCGGCCTGTCGGTCCGGTTTCGGTCCTGACGGCAAGCCTGGGAATTGTCGGCCTCACGCTCTGTCTGTCGGCGGCGCTCACGTGGCTGGACCTCGTCGATGCGGGGGCGATGGGCGGCATCCGTCGCGCGCTTCACGCGCTCGACGGGGGCGCGTGGCTCGCGCTGGCTCTTACGCTGAGTATCGCCCCCGCCCTCGGCGAGGAGCTGTTCTTTCGGGGCCTGCTGCTGCGTGGGCTGCACGCCGGCGGGCCGGCCGTCATCGCTCTCGGAGGCTCCTCGTTGCTGTTCGCCGTGACCCACCTCGACCTCGTGCAGGGCGTTTGCACCTTCCTGTTGGGCCTGTTCGTCGGCTGGGCGGTGCTCCGGACCGGGTCGTTGTTGACGGCGGTGGTCGCCCACGCCGTCAACAATGCGGCGGCGACCGGGCTGGTCATGGGCGGCGCCGAACTCGAGCCGGTGGTTCGGCTGGCGGTGGGGATGCCGCTCGCCGTAGGGGCCGTGGTGGCGCTGGGGCGTGGGCCGCGGGCACCGAAGAGCGAGTGGTAGTCGATGACCTATCGACCGTAGTCGCTCACTGCAGCCAGGACCAGACGAACGCCACGTTCTCGGCCCCCAGCTGGTAAGGAAACTTGCGGTTCGCGCCGTAGAACGACGACATGGTGAAGTTCACGAACCATCGCTTCGTCCGGTTTCGGTACGTCATGTCGGTGCCTCCGTCGGCGTAGGCGAGCAGGGCCTTACGGAGGCCGCCGTATTTGAACACGAGGGCGCGCAGATACGCGGCACCGGCCCGCACGTTCTCCTCCGGCTGCAGGAGGTCGTGGTGGGCCACGCCTTCCGCCCGTAGGAGGTCCGGCCGCAGCTGCATGAGCCCCACGTGACCTTGATCGGAGATCGCGTGGGGCCGCAGACCCGAGCTCAGCTTCATGATCCACAGCAGGACCACCGCGGGGACCTCGTACGCGGCCGCGTTCGTCTCAATAGCGGGACGGATCCGGGTTTCATCGAGTCGAATCCGACCGAGGGTGCGATAGCCGGGCAATCGAGGTCGCGCGAATCGCTCGACGAGGCAGCCCCGCAGGGCGGCCATCTCTTTGCTGCTGCTGCGCATGATGGGCATCGTATCGATCGCCGAATCGAGGCAGTCGTAGTCGTCGAGGGACCGGCCGGGCGTCACGTCGCGGCTGCTGAGCATGCCGACCGCTTCGTGGCCCGGACGCTGACGCCACTGGGGCTCGTAACCCCGCACGACCCCGCGGTCGAAGTGCTCTCGGGCGTAGTCCAGCGCCTCGCCGAGGTCGTTCGCGGCCGCCGGACCCTGAACCGATCCCGGCCCCCCCAGCGCGACCAGGGCCGCCGCGGCCCGACGGATGAGCGGCTGGGCGCGACGCTGCTGAAGGTTCGCCACGGCGTCAGTATCGGGTTCGGGCGGGGCCGCGTTGTGTGAATGTGTGGCCGCATCGTCGTCGGTCGGCTCAACGCCCTCGTACCAGCGGGCTCGGGCGCCGGGCGACCAGGTAGTACTTGTCCGACAGCTTGCGGGGCACGGGCTCGACGACCACGCCTTTGACCGGGGCCGACACCACCACCGCGTCGGCGCCCAGATAGATCGAAACCTCCCGCGGCCGGTAGGAGAGGGTGACTTTGAACAGGATGTCCCCCGGGCGGAGTAGGGCCTCCGGCCGAGCTTCGTCCACCGGTATCTTTTTGTACCGCTGCAGCCAGTCGATCGGCTCCCCCGGCAGCTCGAGACCGTACGCGTCGCGGTAGATTTCGCGGGCGAGATGGATGTCGTCGACGCCGGTCGAGGTCGTCCCGTCGCGGCGATAGGCGACGCCGATCCATGCCC
>JANQQN010000208.1 GCA_028289325.1 Myxococcota bacterium
CCTGGCAGTTTCCCGGCGGTGGCTACACGTGTGCGATGCTCAGCGGCTACCTGCAGGGCGTGCACCTGCTCGAGTACCACCTGCGAGACTGGCGGCCTCGGTTGGGCTGGTCGAGCCGCCCCCGCGCGCTGCCGGCGTCGGCGGTCTCGCTGCGCGACGAAGCGCGCGGACGCGCGCAACCCGCGAAGCCCCACGCTTCGGTCGGCGCTCCGCGCACGTTGACCTGATTTCGCGCCTTCGCTACGCCCATATCGAAAGGCCGTCCGGATGGAGCGCGTGACCTCGTTCGTCGAACGGATCGCGAACTGGCGTCGCGCGATCTTTGTTATTGCTGGCTTGGTGTTCGCCGTGGGTGGCGCCGGCTACCAGCAGGTCGTCTTCGAGCCGAGCGTACTCACATACTTTGACGAGCGGAGCCCTGCGCTCCGTGACTTCCGAACCCTGGAGGATCGTTTCGGTCGTTCGAATGAGGTCGTGTTCGTCATCCACGTCGAAGACGGCGACGTTTTGGCCCCGCCGATCGTGGCGGGGATTCGGGATCTCCGCCGGCGGCTGGCGGAGATCCCAGGCGTACACGAGGTTCGCTCGGTTCTGGATTTGACCCCGCCCGGCGAGCCGATCGACGCGCGCAAGGCCGAGGATCTCGCGTCGGCCCTCGACCGAGTCATCGATCCCGCGGATCCGGCGATCCGACCTTTCTTATCCGAGGATCGATCGGTGACCGCGGTGGCCGCGATCATCCGGCGTACCATCGACGACGGCGAACGGGTCGGAGTGCTGGCGTCGGAGGCGAGGGCGGTCGCCGCCGCGGTCCGACCGGCGTTGCCCGGGGCCGAAGTGGTGCTCACCGGGCGTATCATGATCCAGGATGCGTTTCAGCAGGAAGGGCGTAACGAACTCAGCGGTCCGGTGGGGCTGCAGCTGCTGTTGATCCCCGTTCTTCTGTTCGTGGTGTTTCGGTCCTTGGCGGCGACGGTCGCGTTGATGGCTGTGGTCTATGTGGCCACCGTGGCCACCCTCGGGACCTTGGGTTGGCTCGGGGTGCCTTTGAACGGGATTTCCAGCGCCGCCCCCGCGGTGTTGCTCGCGCTGGCCGTCGCGACCGGGGTGCATTTGGTCCTCGCCTGGCAGACCGCCCTTCGGGAGGGCCAGGCCCACTTTGGCGCCGTCGTGGTGGCGCTCTGGCGAAATGGGGCCGCGGTCTGCCTGTCCGCGTTGACCACCGCCGCTTCTTTTTTGTGTTTGAACCTCGCTGCTGCGCCCCCGTTTCGGCAGCTCGGCAACGTGGTGGCCTTCGGCCTTCTCCTCACCCTTATCCTATGCTTCACGCTGCTGCCGGCGCTCCTGCTTTCCATCCCCGCCAGCACCGCGCCCCACCGCGTTTCAGTCGAGAGCGCCCTGGCGTGGTTCGGTTCGATGGTCACCCGACACGCGATCGGCCTCGCCGCCCTCTGCGGGCTGGTCATCGCGGGCGCTCTGTATGGGGTCACCCAGCTCAACTATGACGACCGGTTCACGCACTACTTCGACGAAAGCTACGAGATTCGGCGCGCCACCGATCTGTTTGAAGAGAAGCTAACGGGGACGACGATCCTCGCCATATCGGTGCCGGCGAAGGAAGACGGCTCGGCCACCGCCGCCGCGCATCTGGACCGCGTGCAGGCCTTCGCCGCCTGGCTCGAGGCCAAAGGGGGCGTCCGTCGGGTGGTCACCCAGCTCACCGCCCGCGCGCAGGACTTCGCGACTCGAATGGTCGATCCGCAGGCGCGTCACTCGCGCGTCGAGGTCGTGCTCAGCGACCGGACCTCGGCCCAGACGCTGGCCTTCGCCGACCGGATCCGAGCCGAAGCCACGCAGCGATTCGGGGCTGGGGTCATCGTGACCGGAATGCCGATTCTCACCGCCCGGATGTCGCTCGAGAGCGCCCGCACGATGCTGATCGCCACGGCCCTGGCTCTGGTGGCCATATCCGGGCTGCTGGTCGTCTCGGTTCGGAGTTTCAAGCTCGGTCTCGTGAGTCTGGTGCCCAACGTGTTGCCGGTCTTGGTGGCTTTTGGGCTATGGGGCGTGTGGATTGGCGATGTGTCTTTCGCGGCGACCGTGGTGGCGGCGCTGACCTTCGGCATCGTCGTGGATGACACCGTTCATATCTTGCTTCGGTATCGCTACGCGCGCAGCCGCGGCGACTCTCCGCGGGAAGCGGTGATCTCGAGCCTCCGCTCGGTCGGCCTCGCGGTCTTGGTCACGACGATCGTGATCGGTGCTGGATTCTCGGTCTACGCCACATCCGGCTTTCTTGTGAACCAGCACTTCAGCATACTCGCCACCCTCACCATGGCCGCGGCGCTGGTGGCGGATCTCATCTTTTTGCCGCCGCTGTTGGTGCTCGCCGACCGCGAACCCTAGGGCCCCGTCTCGGTCGTTGGGTCGGCCACGCCGGAGACGGTAGGGCTTAGGGCCTAGGGCAACGACCGTTCAAGGTGCTTTCGCACCACCTCGACGTACGGTGGCAGGCCGCGCTCGATCTCGGTCTTGATCTTTCGCTCGAGGAGCGCGCCGAGGATGGGTACCGGAACCGTGATATCGGTCTTCAGCTCCAGCGCACTGCCGTCTCCGTCCGCCGTGAGCCCATACGTGCCCGATATCTCGACCCACCGCCCGTGGACGCCCGACCAACTCCAGATGCCTTGCAGCGCGGCGAGATCCCACCGTACGCGCGTTCGGCTCTCCTCGGTCTTGTCGGGATTGATACCCATCAGTCCGTGGGACGGGGAGACAACGACGATCTCAAACTCGTGGACGTCGTCGGTCGCCGTCAGCGACGTGACTTCGACCTCCATCGCCCCGTTCAGACGTTGCGACTCGTCGATCACCGCGGGCTCTCGCATCACGCCGCAGACCTTCGCGGGCGCCGCCGCCAGGTGAAACGTCATCTCAGCTCGCGTGGTCATCTGCGCTATCGAGAGCACAGTCGGCGTTCTATGTCAGGTCTAGCTACGGGTCATTGCGGAGCGGACATCGCCTGCGCGATCGGACGAAGGGCGAGCCAGCGCTGATTCCGGGGACGCTGCAGGTTGGGGTGGATCAGGTTCGGCAACTCTTCGAGGGAAGTGAAGGTGACTTTGCCTTTGTTTAGTCCGATCGTCGCCGCAGGTGGGTTGTCGCTGCCGGCCTGCTCGTTCAGGAATTGCACGGCCCGGGCGGCGAGGCGAATGGCCTGGGTGCGGTCGTAGGGGGTAGGATTTCCTCCTTGTTGGGTGTGCCCCAGGATGCTCTGACGAACGTCGAACACGTCGCCACCTTCTTGTTCGAACAGGCGCGCGATGAAGTCGGTGGTGTAGATCTCTTCGGCGTTTTCGGAGCGAACGAAGAGGCCGAGGCGTTTGCCTCCGCCGAACTCCTTGACCAGACGCTCCACGTCTTTTTGGAGAAGCTTCAAAGAGATGCCTTCTTCGGGCAGGTATACCCGTTCGGCGCCGGTCGCGAGGCCGGCCACGAGGGCGAGGTAACCACAGTCGTGACCCATGACCTCGACAATGAAGCAACGGTGGGTGGCCACCGCCGACTGCTTGATGCGGTCGACGTTGCCGACGATCGAGTTGAGCGCGGTATCGACGCCGATCGCATACTCGGTGCCCGGAAGGTTGTTGTTGATCGTGGCCGGGAGGCAGACGAAGGGGATTCGGAGCTGAGGATACCGTTCCCGCGCCAGGTAGATATTGTAGGCGCTCATATAGCCGGCCCAGCCGCCGACCATCAGGATCTCGTCGATGCGGTGCTTTTCGATGCAGTGGGCGATCCGTTCGAGCTTCTCTCCGGTGGGGACTCGGCGAGAGGTTCCGAGCTCCGCACCGCCGCGGCCGACCCACCCGTGCACGCTCATCCACTGCATTTCGTGAACGGATCCGCTCAAGAGCCCATCGAACCCGTTCTCGATGCCGAGCACCGTATGGCCATCGTCGATCGCCAACCGCGCTGCCGCCCGAACCGCGGTATTCATTCCAGGCGCGGGACCACCTTGATGAAGGATGGCTAGCCGGCGGCTCTGGCGGATGTCCGTCGACCCGCGAGGCATCGCTCGCAGCAGGGTGCGCAGGTGGCCCCAGGCCTCGGCGAAGCTGCTTCCGCGCCGTCGCAGAGCGCCGTCGTAGTCTTTTTCGGCGATCGCCTTTGCGACCGACCGGGTCTTCTCTACGCAGCCCATCAGGTTGGATACAGCTACGCTGTTCTCGAGGATGCCCACGAGCTTGGGTTCGTCTTCGGGGTTGGACGTCAGCAGGTGCTCGACGGCGGTGTAGCCCAGCATCGTCGCCAGGTTGCGATCGAAGGCGCTGGGGGCGCCGCCGCGCTGCACGTGGCCGAGAATCGTGATGCGGGTGTCGGTGCCGAGGCGGGTCTCGATCACCTTCTGTATGTAGCTCGAGGAGAGCGGATTGCCGTTGCGGTCTTGGGCGCCTTCGGCCACGACGACCACGCCGTGCCGTCGCCCCGCGTCTCGGCTGGACTGGAGCTTGTCGCACATCTGCTCCTCCCAGTCGTCGGTGTCGGGGGGGCATTCGGGGATCAATACCCAGTTGGCGCCGGTCGCGAGGCCGCCCATGAGGGCCAGGTACCCGCAGTGGCGCCCCATGACCTCAACGATGAAGGTGCGGTGATGGCTGGCCGCGGTGCTGACGATCGTGTCGATGGCGTCGACGATCCGGTGCAGGGCGGTATCAGCGCCGATGGTCATGTCGGTGCCGAACATGTCGTTGTCGATGGAGCCGACCATGCCCACGATCTGAAGGTGAGGATGCGCCTTAGCCAGCGCGGGATCGATGTCGCCCCGCTCGACCAGCTCGGCCAGCAGCTCCGGCCACTCCTGACGAAAGACGTTGGCCCCGGTCAGACTTCCGTCGCCGCCGATGACGATGAGGCCATCGATGTGGTTCGCAAGCAGGTTCCTGGCCGCTCGGAGTCGGCCTGCGCGTTCGCGAAACGCCAGGCAGCGCGCGGAGCCGATCACGGTGCCCCCTTGCTGCAAAATCCCGCCGACGTCGTTCCAGGTGAGGCGGCGGATGCGATCTCCGCCGTCGACCATGCCTTGATATCCCTCCAAAATGGCGTGCATGGGCACGCCGCGTTGCTCGGCGGTGCGGACCACCGCGCGGACGGCCGCGTTCATCCCGGGCGAGTCGCCCCCGCTCGTGAAGACGGCAAATCTGCGGTCGGACTTATTGATCGTCATGCGTGACCTGCGATCGCGATCGCGCCCGAAGGCGCTCACGTCCTATGAAAACCCGCCTACCACCGAACGTCAGCAAGCACCATGTAGGGATTTTCTCAAAAAGAGCTCGCCGCTTCCTGATTGTTACGAGTGCGTCGTTCGGCCTCCGACGACGGGCTCAGTGCCGGTTGGCGAGAACGATCGTGTCTCCCGAAAGCAAGCCGGATTTCGTCGATGAACCGGCAAGCTCGGCTGCGATCACGCGTCGCCGCGGGCCGGTCCCGTCGAAACGAGGCGCTCATCTTGTTGCGCGATCCGACGCACCTGCAAGACGCGCCGCACGTTCGGGTCAAAAGCGGACCACCCGGTGATGGAGACGGGCCAGGCCGTACGTCATTAACTCAGGACAGTCGTTTCTAGATACGCGGGGTGGCATCCGACTGTTTCGTACGTCGAGCGTAGCTGCCAAAAGCGACGTCCCATAGGAGCGGGAGCTGCCCCGCGTGATGCCATCCGAGCTGTCGTCGGGCCCGGGTCGCGTCCAGTCGATTGTTGGTGGTGAGAAATTGAGCGGTGAACGGGTCGAGCGCGGCGGCCGCTTCGGTCTCGTCGACGGTCACCACCCGGGTGCCCGGGCCGGCGCCGACGGCGACCGCCCTCGCGATCTGGGCCATGGTGGGCTCTTCTTCGCTGGCGATGTGGAAGACGCCTCGCGCGTCTTCTCGGGCCACCGCCGCGACGTACGCGTCGGCGGCGGCCTCGACGTGAACAACCGAAGCCCGCGCGTCGCCGACCCCCACCCGAAGCGAGCGTCCTGTCCGGCGCGCATGCTCGACGAGCAAGGGCAAGAACACGCTGCCGCCCGCGCCGTACACGAAGCTCGCGAGCCGAAGTTCGACCCCCCGTACCCCCGGCGCGCCCGTGACCTGTCCGACGCCGTGGGCCCGGACCGCGGCCGGATGTTCCTCGCGCACGGGGGCGCCTTCGTGGAGGCGGCCGGTCCCGGAATCACCTAAGAATATTGAGCCATTGGATACCACGACGGGCTTGTCGCTTCCTTCGAGGGCGCTGAGCAACGCGCTCAGGAAGCGCGCTTCTACCGCGACGGCTTCGGCCCACCCCCGGCCATGGGCGGGAAAAGCGCAGTGAATCACCGCGTCGGCCCGCTCGATCGGTACCCGCATGGAATCGAAGTCCTCGAGGTCGCCGGTCAGGGCGCGGACACCGTCGGGCACCGGTCGCCCTCCAGGCCGGACCACTGCGTGCACGGCATGACCGAGACCCAATAGTCGATCCGCCACGCGACGCCCCACGTAGCCGGAGGCACCGGTCATCAAGACAGTCATCTGCTTTGTCATGCGTGCCCTCGTAGTTCGATGCAGTGAGATCAACAACGCCGGTGTATGGATGCTAGTGTTGCGTGGTGAGCAACGATGCGGGCCACGATGATCCGTTCAGCGATGTCCTACCGTTCGTTATTACCGCGGAGACGGAGAGCTTTCGAGCGGCGGCGAATCGCTTGGGAGTCACGCCGTCCGCGGTCAGCCGTGCGGTGGCGCGACTGGAGGCGGCGGTCGGCGTCCGGCTGTTGGCCCGAACCTCCCGAGTCGTGCGCACGACGCCCGAGGGCGAAGTCTTCCTGGCCCGTTGCCAGGTGGCGGTGGAGACGATGCAGCGAGCGCGGAACCAGCTCGCCGCCCTCCAGGAGGAGCCGTCCGGCCGGTTGCGGGTGAGCTTGCCGATGGGGTTCGGACGGGCTGTCGTCTTGCCTCGCCTGACGACGTTTTGTCAGCATCATCCGTCGATCCGTGTGCACGTTGGATTGACGGACCGATTCGTGGACCTCGTGCGCGAGAACGTTGACGTCGCGGTCCGCATCGGTGAGCTGGCGGACTCCACACTGATCGCCCGGCGCATCGGGCGATCTCGGTTCGTCACGATCGCCGCCCCCGAGTATCTCGAGCGTTTCGGCCGCCCCCGGACGCCAACCGATTGGCAAGGGCATAGGTGCCTGATGTACCAGCTGCCCAACGGTCGTCTGCGACAATGGGCGTTTCGTCTCGATGGCGAGGCTTGTACGATCACCGTTCGGCCCTTTCTGAGCCTCGATCATGGCGAGTCGCTGGTTGATCTCGTGCGGGCAGGGGCGGGGGTCGGTCATGTTCCGGATTACTTGGCCCAAACCGCACTCGCCGATGCGGCGGTGGTCGAGCTGTTCGAGGAGGCCTCCGCGAGTGCCGGCGACATATGGTGCGTTCGTACCCCGGCGCGACATCCGACCGCCGCGGTCCGCGCGTTCGTAGACATGCTGGCTACGTCAGCGGTGAGTGAATAGCAGGTGCGGGTGAAGGGCCGAATGCAGCCGCCGCCTCGCGCAGTTCTGATCTCGGCCGGCCTTTCCAACGCTCTGTCCGCCCTTGGGCAGTCGCTTCAGGTTCCGCAGCCGTTCACGCCCGGAGAGACTACGCGCACCTTTCGGCTCGCGGGCCCCGACTTTCTATCCAATGCGGCCGCGTCCTTGGTATCCGTCGTCGCGGCCAAAGCACCGCGTTCGCGGGTGGAAATGGTGCGAACCAGCGCATCGATGGTCGAGGATGCCGTCGAAGGAAAGATCGACGCCTTTGTCGCCCCGGCGAAGAAGGTTCGCAACGCGCAGCTCGAGACTTCGAGGCTCGGAAGCCTCCAGTTCGCGGTCTTCGGGCGGCGCAATCATCCTGGCTTTTCTCAATGGGGCAAGAAGGCGTGGACCATGTGGCCCCACATCATGGTTTCGGGACCTCGCCGTACAGGCGTTGCGCCGCGAGTTCGAAGCCCGGCCGCGCTGAGTCTCCCGGCCGGGGACGGGGTGGTCACGGGTGGTGATGTACAGAAGGAGGAGGGCGCTCAACCGCTGGAAACCTCCTTCCAGATCTGTTCCCACGCTTCGGTGGCTCGTCCGGAGTGTTGGACAGCTCTCGCGGCTTCGAAGTTGTCGCCCATGCCTTCGCCCTCGACGATGAGCAATCCCACCATGCCCATACTCCTATGCGCCAAGCAGTGGTAACCGTAGTAGCCCGGTGTGGTGAGGCGAACAGAGATGGCCTTGCCGAACGCGCCTCTCCAGGGCTCCGCCCCCTCGGGCACCATGCCCGGTGTAGACTGGCAGTTGTGGTTGGGTTCGGAGGGGACGAAGCGAACGACGGCACCACGAGGGATGCGCATGACTCGGGGCGAAAACGTCATCCGGCGCGCCGGTTCGTCGGGGTGAGTGGTGTGCATACTTATGGTGTAAGGCGAACGTTCTTGCGTGGCGGCCCGCAGGTGGACAGGCAGTAGAGCGACGACACTGGCCCCCCAAATGGCTTCTCGTCGAGTAAGGAGCATCGATTTCTTCCTTTTTTAATGGCGAAGACGAAACGGGCACCCGGCCGCTTCAGCGCGGCCAGGCGCGGGCGTCGCTCGTCAGAGCAAGTCGAATCGGTCGAGGGCCATGACCTTCGTCCACGCGTTGACGAAGTCGGTAACGAATCGCCGGTGGCCGTTTCGGTAGGCGTAGAACTCGGCCACCGCGCGCAGTTCCGAGTTGGAGCCGAAGACCAGGTCGACTTCGGTCGCGGTCCACTTCTTCTTTCCGGTGGATCGATCGTAACCCTCGAAGAAGCCTTGGTCATGCGGCGCTGGCTTCCATTCGGTCGACATGTCGAGGAGGTTGACGAAGAAGTCGTTCGTCAACGCACCGGGTCGTTCGGTCAGTACGCCGTGATTCGTGCCTCGAGCATTGGCGTTCAGTGCCCTCATGCCACCGACGAGGACCGTCATCTCGGAAACCGTCAGCGTCAGCATGTCGGCCCGGTCGATCAACATCTCGGACGGAGAACGGCGGGCTCGCTCGCTGTAGAAGTTGCGAAAGCCGTCGGCCGCGGGTTTGAGCAGTTCGAACGACCGTACATCGGTTTGGGACTGCGATGCGTCGACTCGCCCCGGCGTGAACGGGACCCGGACGTCGATGCCCGCCGCCTTGGCGGCCATTTCGATGCCGGTCGCACCCCCCAAGACGACCAAGTCGGCGAAGGAGACCTTGCGTCCGGAGCGTCGATTGAAGGCGTCTTGGACCTTGGTCAGCGCCTTGGCCACGGCGGCGATCTCCGCCGGATCGTTCACATCCCAGTCCTTTTGCGGTGCGAGGCGGATTCGGGCGCCATTGGCGCCGCCGCGCAGATCCGTGTCGCGGAACGTGGCCGCTGAAGCCCACGCAACTCGCACGAGCTGGGAACTCGTCAGTCCGGTCCGTCGAATCGCCCGCTTGAGCCGTGCGATGTCCTTCGGTCGGATCGGCTTAGTCCTGGCTTTCGGCAGCGGGTCCTGCCAAATCAAGTCGTCGGCCGGCACTTCCTTGCCGAGATATCGCGCCTTCGGCCCCATGTCTCGGTGGGTGAGCTTGAACCAAGCCTTCGCAAACGCCTGATTCATCGACTCCGGATCTCTGAGGAATCGCTTTGTGACCTTGCCGTAGGCCGGGTCGTACCTGAGGGCAAGATCCGTCGTGAACATCACCGGAGCGTGAAACTTCTTCGGATCATGCGCGTCGGGAACGAACTTTGCGTCGTCCGCGTTTTCGGGCACCCACTGAATGGCGCCGGCTGGGCTTCGAGTCTTTTTCCACTCAAAAGCGTAGAGGTTTTCGACGTAGTTGTTGCTCCAACGAACCGGCGTTGCGGTCCACGCGCCTTCGAGACCGCTCGTCACGGTGTCGCCGGCAGCGCCTCGGCCACACTTGTTCTTCCAGCCGAATCCCTGCGCGTTTAAGCCTTCCGCTGCGGGTTCTGGGCCGACGCAGTCTTTGGCCTTGTGTGCACCGTGCGCCTTGCCCAGCGTGTGTCCGCCGACGATCAACGCGGCGGTTTCTTCATCGTTCATTCCCATCCGTCCGAACGTGACGCGAATGCGCTTGGCGGCCGCGAGAATATCGGGGTTGCCTTCAGGGCCTTCCGGATTGACGTAGATGAGCCCCATCTGGGTCGCGGACAAGGGCTCTTCCAGCTTGCCGTCTTGGAAGCGCTTGTCGGACTCGAGGAACTTTGTCTCAGGGCCCCAATAGACGAGCTCCGGCTCCCACGCATCGATGCGGCCGCCGGCAAAGCCGTACGTCTTGAAGCCGGCGTGTTCGAGCGCCACGTTTCCGGCGAGGACCATCAGGTCCGACCACGAGATGTTGTGTCCGTACTTTTGTTTGACGGGCCACAGTAGGCGCCGAGCCTTGTCCAGATTGCCGTTGTCCGGCCAGCTGTTCAGCGGCTCGAAGCGCTGTTGCCCGCCGTTGGCGCCGCCTCGCCCGTCGCCGGACCGGTAAGTGCCCGCTGCGTGCCAGGTCATCCGAATGAACAGCCCGACGTAGGCGCCGTAGTCAGCCGGCCACCACTCCTGGGAGGTCGTCAGTGCCTTCGTGATATCGGTCTTCACTGCGTCGAGGTCCAGCTGATTGAAGGCTTTGGCGTAGTTGAACGCGGGGCCCATGGGATCCGCGACGTACGCGTGCTTTCGAAGCTCGGACAGGTCCACTTGATCCGGCCACCAGTAGTTCACGGACTTGGGCTTCTTGGCGGACCGGGACGAGTGCTTCCCCATTGCCGGATGATTGAATCCCGGCGGCGTCGCTTGCGCGGAGTCGATCAGCGCGCCGGTCGAGATCAAGGTCAGTAGAACTCTTGCCGTATTGTTCACAGTATTCTCCTCATTGGCTGCGGAAGCAGGACGGAACCAAGCGGCGGCTCTGCTTCAGCGAGCGATTCGTAGTCGGTCCAAAGCAAGTCGTCGGTCGAGCGATGTCTCATTGAGTTCGCGGCGGCGACACGGTCTTGCTTATGGGTGATGTAGGGCGACTGACGTGGTTATGGAAATCGATTGTTTCAATCGATTCAATAGATAGAGGCAATCAGGATTGCCGGCGAGAGCGGGGCGGGCGGAGGTGAGGTCAGCGGTTCGTGACGTCGAAGCGGTCGGCGTTCATGACTCTGGCCCACGCGGCAACGAAGTCGTGAACGAACTTCTCTTGGTTGTCGTCCTGCGCATAGAGCTCCGCGTAAGCTCGCAGGATCGAGTTGGAGCCGAAGACCAAGTCGACCCGAGTGGCGCTCCACTTCACCTTGTCGGTGGCGCGGTCTCGAAGCTCGAACAGGTTGTCGTCGACCTTCGCCCACCGATGCTTCATGTCGGTCAGGTTGACGAAAAAGTCGTTGCTCAAGACGCCGACCCGGTCCGTGAACACGCCGTGCTGAGTTCCACCGTGATTCGTTCCCAACACCCGCATGCCGCCGACGAGGACGGTCATTTCGGGGGCGGCCAGACCCATGAGCTGGGTACGGTCCAGCAGTAGCTCTTCGGGGCTCACAGCGTACTCGTCCTTCAACCAGTTACGGTAGCCGTCATGGATCGGCTCCAACGGTTCGAAGGACTCCGCGTCAGTCATCTCGTCGGTGGCATCGCCACGACCCGGGGTGAAGGGGACGGTGACGTCGAAGCCGGCCGCTTTGGCTGCTTGCTCGACACCTACATTGCCGGCCAGCACGATGACGTCGGCCACGCTGGCGCCTGAGCCAGCCGCGATCTCGCTAAGCACGTTCACGACCTTGGCCAGGCGCTCCGGCTCGTTGCCGGTCCAGCCCTTTTGCGGTTCCAATCGGATTCGCGCTCCGTTGGCGCCGCCGCGCATGTCGGAACCACGGTACGTCCGCGCGCTATCCCAGGCCGTCGCGACCAGTTCACTCACGGTCAACCCCGTCGCCGCGATCTTGGCCTTGACGGCTGCGACGTCATAGCCGGCGTTGCCCGCGGGTACCGGGTCTTGCCAGATGAGGTCTTCCGCCGGAACGTCGGGACCGATGTACCGCGCCTTCGGGCCCATGTCCCGGTGGGTGAGCTTGAACCACGCTCGGGCAAAGACATCGGCGAAGTAGTCCGGGTCTTTATGGAACCGCTCGGAGATCTTTCGGTACTCGGGATCCTTGATCATCGCCATGTCCGCATCGGTCATGATCGGATTGTGGCGGATCGACGGGTTCTCGACGTCGACCGGTTTGTCTTCTTCCTTGATGCTCACCGGCTCCCACTGCCAGGCGCCGGCCGGACTCTTCTTGAGCTCCCATTCGTGGTTGAACAACATCTGGAAGTAGCCATTGTCCCAGCGGGTGGGATACGTTGTCCACGCACCTTCGATTCCGCTGGTCACCGTGTCTTGCCCGAAGCCTTTGCCCTTCGGGTTGTGCCAACCGAGGCCTTGCTCGGCCACGTCGCTTCCTTCCGGCTCGGGCCCGATGGCCGCGGCGTCTCCGTTGCCGTGGGCTTTGCCCACGGTGTGGCCGCCAGCGGTCAGCGCGACCGTCTCCTCGTCATTCATGGCCATCCGACCGAAGGTCACGCGGATGTCTTGCGCCGTGCGCAGCGGGTCTGGCTTGCCGCCTACGCCCTCGGGATTGACGTAGATGAGGCCCATCTGCACCGCGGCCAGCGGGTTCTCGAGGGACGCGCGGTCGTCGGTTTCGTATCGCTGGGCGCCCAGCCAATCCTTCTCGGCGCCCCAGTAGGTGTCTTTCTCCGGGTGCCAGATGTCGTCGCGGCCGAAGCCGAACCCGAAGACTTTTAATCCCATAGACTCATAGGCCATGTTGCCGGCCAGGATAAACAGGTCGGCCCAGCTGAGTCGGTTACCGTACTTCTTCTTGATCGGCCACAGCAGCCGCCGGGCCTTGTCGAGGTTGGCATTGTCGGGCCACGAGTTCAAAGGCGCGAAGCGCTGGTTTCCGGTTCCGCCGCCCCCGCGACCATCGGCGATCCGATAGGACCCGGCGGCGTGCCAGGCCATACGAATCATGAGGCCACCGTAATGACCCCAGTCGGCCGGCCACCAGGTCTGGCTGTCGGTCATGAACGCGCGAAGGTCGTTCTTCAGGGCCTCGACGTCGAGCTTCGCGACCTCGTCACGGTAGTTGAAGTCGGCGCCCATCGGATTGGACTTGCCGTCATGCTGATGGAGGATGTCGAGATTAAGTGTCTGCGGCCACCAGTCGTCCGGCGAAGCGCTCGCCTTCGTGTTGGCGCCGTGCATCACCGGACACCCGCCGGTCCCAGTCTTTTGTTTGCTCATGGCTCCTGCTTTCTCGAATGGTTCCGCGGTCCGTTGGTCGCGCGGCAGGGCCCATTCGTCTGTCATGCGATACTAGGATAGCGAACACACGAGTCGACGAAAAATTGATTGTACGTATGTAGCTGATAGCCGACATCAATCGTGGGCCGTGCGACGCACTGCTTCATCGTGCGCCCAGGTCTTGACCACGTCTTCGACGCGCGCGTACACCGGAGCCCGCGAGCACGTCTTGCGTCGCACAAGAGCGATCGATCGCGATGGCGGTCGGCCCTCGAACGGGATGTACTTGATGCCGTCGTCGGGGTTGCGGACGGCGATCTCCGGCATGAGCGTGACGCCGGAGTTCGCCCGCACCATGTGCCGAAGGGTTTCGAGACTGGTTGCCCTAAAGTCGGCATCCTCCGACACACCCATCAAATGGCACACCTCGAGGGCCTGATCTCGAAAGCAATGGCCTTCATCAAGCAGCAGCAAGCGATGCCGCGCGAGGACGTCAGCGTCGATAGACGTTCGTTGCGCCAACGTATGCGAATCGCTCACCGCAACGACGAACCGGTCATCGAAGAGCGCCGAGCAATGGAGCCCGTGGCCGGCGACGGGGAGGGCCAGAAACGCGGTGTCGATCTGTCCTCCGCGCAGCTTCTGGATCAGAGCGTCGGACTTCTCCTCGACGAGGATGAGGCGGATCTGGGGGAGGGCTCGTTTGAGGGCCGGGACGATGTGCGGAAGGAGGTAGCTGGCCAGGGTTGGAAACGCCCCGATCCGGTAACGCCCGGCCAAAGGATCGTGGGCTGCGGCCGCGATCTCCCTCAGAGCGCCGGCTTCAGCCAGGACGCGGCGCGCCGCATTGATGATCTGGGCGCCGGTATCGGTGGGCAAGATCCGTCGCTTCGTCCGCTCGAAGACAGGGACCCCGAGCTCTTCTTCCAGCTTCTTGATTTGGGAGCTGAGGGTTGGCTGGCTGACGTGGCATTGCTGGGCCGCGCGCCCGAAATGCTGCAGGTCAGCCACCGCGACGATGTACTCGAGATCTCGCAGGTTCATATCTGGCCACGCCGCCGGATCCGCCCTTGGGCCGACAACATCGTTCTCTTCAAGGATGCCTACGGACCCTCCGAACTCAA
>JANQQN010000015.1 GCA_028289325.1 Myxococcota bacterium
TTCACCAAACGTTTCGCGAGCTCGCCGCCCCCCGGCCCGATGTTGCCCTTCGCCTTGGGCGGTGTATTCGCGGGCCGGTGGTCTGCGGCCGTACGAACCCCCGGCGCTCCTAGCCTTTCGGCAAGGACAACGACGGACCGATGATGAGGGAAGAAAGAAAGGCGAAGCAGCTCGCCAGGGGCGTCGAGGCGACGGGGCCGCTGACCGCCCGATCGGAAGACCCGGGCGTCAGCGAACGCCCGATCTACTCGTCGTCGTCGGCTTCGGCGCCCGGCACCGGCGGCTCGTAGTCCACGAACTCGAGAAACGACACCGGTGCGTTATCGCCCTTACGGTTCCCGACCTTGATGATCCGGGTGTAGCCGCCCGGACGCTCGCGGAAACGTTCCGCCAGGTCGTTGAACAACGCGTCGACGACCTTCTGAGCGCGGGTTCGGCCGTCCTCGCTCGAAACATCCTTCGGGTGCTTTCCGGGCGCCTTCAGCTGGGCGTAGACCCGACGGCGCGCGGCCAGGGTCCCGGACTTGCCGAGGGTAACGAGCTTCTCCGCCACTCGGCGAAGCTCCTTTGCCTTGGCATCGGTGGTCTTGATCCGACCGCGCTCGATCAGGGCCATGGCCATGTTGGCAAACATGGCCTCCCGGTGCTCGGCGGTCCGACCGAATTTACGAAACGCTTTGCGGTGACGCATCTCAGGCCTCTACTTCTTGAGCTCCTTCGGCGGCCAATTGTCCAGCTTCATCCCGAGCGAGAGCCCCATTTCGGCCAAGATCTCCTTGATCTCCTTCAGAGACTTACGGCCGAAGTTCTTGGTCTTGAGCATCTCGCTTTCGGTCTTCTGGACCAGGTCGCCGATGTACTTGATGTTGGCGTTCGCCAGGCAGTTGGCCGAACGCACCGAGAGTTCGAGCTCGTCGACGGTGCGAAGAAGGTTCTCGTTGAACTTCTCCTCCGGCTGAGGCTCGACGATGATCTCCGGCTCCTGATCCTCTTCGAAGTTGATGAAGATCGAGAGCTGGTCCTTGATGATCTTGGCTGCGTAGGCGACGGCGTCCTCGGGCGAAACGGAGCCGTCGGTCCACGCTTCCAAGACCAGCCGGTCGTAGTCGGTCCGCTGGGCCACGCGAGCGTTGGTCACGTGGTAGTTGACCTTCTTCACCGGCGAGAAGATGGCGTCGACGGGAATCGCGTCGATGGGCATATTGCTGGTCTTGTTGCCCTCGGCCTGGACGTAACCTCGACCCTTACGACAGGTCATCTCCATCTTGAGGTGGCCGTCTTCGCCGACCGTCGCCACGACCATATCGGGGTTCAGGATCTGCACACCGTCCGGCGCTTCGATGTCCGCCGCGCGCACGATCCACGGCCCCTTGCGGTCCACCCGCAGCGTCTTCTGGTCGAAGGTGTCCATCTTGATGAGGACGTCCTTCACGTTGAGGATGATGTCCGCCACGTCTTCGGTGATGCCCGGAAGCGACGTGAACTCGTGAAGCGCACCTTCGATGCGGACCGAGGTCACGGCCGCGCCCTGAAGAGAAGACAGCAGAACCCGACGAAGCGCGTTACCGATGGTGATCCCGAAGCCTCGCTCGAGGGGCTCGGCCACGAACTTCCCGTAGGACGAGGTCAGCGAGTCTTTGTCGACGACCAAGCGCTTCGGCTTGATGAGGTCGCGCCAATTGCGATGAATGTCTTTCATGAGTTCCCCTCGCACCTCCTCGTGCCCGTCCTGTGGCACACCACGGTGCTCGAGCCCCGACGGGCCTCACCCGCGGGGATTCGCTGCCGCCTTCCTCTGCGCAGCGTGGTGACAACCGCGCGCCCCAACATCGGCTGAGACGCGCGATCAAAGATCGTTTCGCCTCAGACGCGGCGCCGCTTGGGCGGCCGGCATCCGTTATGCGGCAAGGGGGTCACGTCCTTCACCAACGTGACCTTCAATCCCGCCGCGGCCACCGCTCGCAGCGCCGCTTCCCGACCGGAGCCCGGTCCTTTCACCAGCACGATGCACGAGCGCATGCCGTGGTCCATCGCCCCGCGCGCGGCCTCATCGGCCGCGACCTGGGCCGCGAACGGCGTGCTCTTCCGGGAGCCACGAAAGCCCTTGGAACCCGCCGAACACCACGAAACACCGTTCCCGGCGAGGTCCGTGAACGTGATGAGGGTGTTGTTGAACGTGGCCTGGATATGCGCCACGCCGTGCGGGATGTTCTTTTTGACCTTCTTCTTCTGACTGCGAGGATTTGCCATCGGTCGGTGCTCCTAGCGCCGCTTCTCAGCGGGGCTACTTCTTCTTGATGCTTCCCTTACGGGGACCCTTGCGGGTACGCGCGTTGGTGTGGGTGCGCTGGCCCCGCACGGGCAGCCCACGACGATGTCGAATGCCGCGATAGCAACCCAGGTCCATGAGCCGCTTGATGTTCATCGAGATCTCGCGACGGAGATCACCCTCGACCTTGTAGTCGCGCTCCAGAACCTCACGGATCTTCGCGACGTCTTGATCGGCCAGCTTGTCGCTATTGAGCGTGTAGTCGATGCCGGCCTGGTCGAGGATGTCCCGCGCCACTTTGGGACCAATGCCGTAGATGTACGTCAGCGCGATGGCCATCTGCTTGTTGCGTGGAAGGTCCACGCCCGCGATACGTGCCACTTATCGTCCCTCGTTCTTTCAGCCCTGCCGCTGCTTGTGGCTCGGGTTATCGGTGCAGATGACCCGCACGACCCCTCGGCGGCGGATGACCTTGCACTTGGCGCACATCTTCTTGACCGACGTTCGCACTTTCATTTCTAGACCTCGCTCTCAAAACCGGGCCGATTCAGCTAACACACCGGACGGCCGTACCAAAGGTATTTCTCTCGCTGCGTCACGCCGGGGACCGCCGGCTGCGAATCCGGTTCGTGGTGCCTGAAAAGCCCTCGTAACTGCGGGTGATCAGGTGGGATTCGATCTGCTGGACGGTATCCAACGCGACGCCGACAACGATAAGAAGCCCCGTTCCGCCGAAGTAAAACGGCAAGCTGGGGAAGATCCGCAGCAAGCCATTAGGAAGAATACAGACCAGCGCCAGGTACAGCGCCGCGCCGGTCGTGAGCCGCGTCAACACCCGCTCGATGTACTCCGCCGTCCTCTTGCCGGGCCGAATACCGGGCACATACCCACCGAACTTCTTCAGGTTGTCCGCGACGTCGACCGGATTGAAGATGACCGACGTGTAGAAGAACGTGAAGAAGATGATCATCGCCCCGTAGACGATGTTGTAGGCCCATTCGGTCGGCTGAAGCATGCCCTGCGCCGACTGCATGATCTCGCTGTCGGGGAAAAACTGCATCAGGGTCGCGGGGAAGAGCAGCAGCGACGACGCAAAGATGGGCGGGATCACGTTGGCGGTGTTCACCTTCAGCGGTAGGTGGGTCGACTGCCCGCCGTACTGCTTCCGGCCCACCACGCGCTTCGAGTATTGGACGGGTATCCGGCGTTGCCCGCGTTCGACGAACACCACGAAGGCGATGGCCACCACGATCAGCGCCCCGATGATCAGCAGCTCGATGGGCTGCAGCGTCTCCGCCTGCGCCATCTGGACGACCTGCATGAGGCCCCCAGGGAGGCCAGCGATAATGCCCGCGAAGATGATCAGCGACATGCCGTTGCCGATACCGCGCTCGGTGATCTGCTCGCCCAGCCACATGATGAACGCGGTTCCCGCGGTCAGCGAAAGGACGGTAATGATCTTGAAGCCCAAGCCGGGCGAGATCACCACGCTCTGGCCCTGGTAGTTGGCGACCTCGAGGTTCTGGGCGATCACCGTTCCCTGGATCACGGACAACAGGATCGTGCCGTAGCGGGTGTACTGGGTGATCTTCTTCCGCCCCTGCTCGCCTTCTTTCGACAGGCGCTCGAGGGTCGGCACGACCACCGTCAGCAGCTGCAGAATAATGCTCGACGAGATGTACGGCATAATGCCCAGGGAGAAGACCGAAGCCTGCTCCAGGGCACCGCCGACGAACACGTTGAACATGCCGAATAGCGTGCCCTGCTGCTCCTCGAGCACCTTCTGCATCAGACCTCGGTCGACGCCGGGGACGGTGATGAAGATGCCGAGGCGGTACACGGCGAGCAGGGCCAGCGTGAATAGGATCCGCTGACGCAGCTCCGGCACTTTTCCGATGTTGGCGAACGATGCCGTCATCTCATCCTCTTCTCGCGGCCGACCGGGCTACTGCGCGGCCGCCTGAGTCCGTTGGGCCTTGCGGCCGGTGGTCCTCACCCACTTCTTCTTATCGGGGATCAGCTCCACTTTACCGCCGGCGTTCTCGATGACCTCCTTGGCCCCCGCACTAATACGGTGGACCTTCACATCGATACGGACGGAGAGTTCGGCTTTGCCGATGATCTTCACCCCATCGGGATGCCCACGGACCAAACCCGCCTCCCGGAGGGCGGCGAAGTCTACGACCGAGCCCTCTGGGAACCGATTGAGGAAGGCGACCCGGACCTCGGCAAACTCTTTCGAGAACGGGTTCTTGAAGCCGCGCTTCGGCAGCCGCCGCTGCAGGGGCATCGAACCGCCCTCGAACCCCGGGCGAACACCGCCCGATTTGCGGGCCTTTTGACCCTTCATGCCGCGTCCCGCGGTCTTACCGTTGCCGGAGGCCCGCCCGCGGCCCTTGTGTTTGGCCCGGCGGTTTGCGCCTGGAGACGGCCTCAAGCTGCTCAGCTCGCCACTCATTGGTCTTCCCTCGCCTCCCTCAGGAGGCTTCCGCGGCCCGCTGCTTGCGGAGGCGGGCGCTGTCGCGGAGGCTGTCATCTCCATCGAACCGCTCGACCTCCAGCATGTGCTGGACCTTCATGATCATCCCACGGATCGGCACGGTGTCCATCAAGACCTTGGTTTGGTGCCGCTTTCGGAGACCGAGCCCCTGCAGGGTCGCCCGCTGGCGCTCCGTACACTTGCTCAAGCCCCGGGTCAGGGTCACTCGAATCAGACTCGCCATCTCGTGCTCCCTCAGGTGGTGCTCAGGCCGGTCGGAACCTGGAACTTGAGCTCGACCGGCTGCAGTCCGTCGGCCCCTACCGATCGACGGTTGGACTGTTCTTTGACCGTGGTGAGATTCCTCAGGGCCTCCACCGCGGCGTTGACCACGTTGTGTTTGTTGGACGTTCCGAAGCTCTTGGTCAGCACGTCGCGAATGCCCGCGGACTCCAAGACCGCACGAACGGGACCACCGGCGATAACCCCGGTACCCGGCCGGGCGGGCCGCATCACGACCTTGCCCGCGCCGAAGCGACCGATGATCTCGTGAGGAATCGTGCGGCCCCACAGCGGTACCTTGAATAGGCTCTTCTCCGCCTGGTCACGGCCCTTGCGGATGGCCTCCGGCACCTCGTTGGCCTTGCCGAGACCCACGCCGACGTGTCCTTCACCGTCGCCCACCACCACGAGGGCGGAGAAGGAGAATCGGCGACCGCCTTTGACGACCTTCGCCACGCGATTGATGTGAATCACGCGGTCGACGAGCTCGAGCTCTTTCGGATTGATGATTTCGTGTCGAGGCATGATGTCGTCCTCCGGCCTAGAACTTCAGGCCGCCCTCCCGGGCCCCCTTCGCGAGGGCCGCGATGCGGCCGTGAAAGGGCCATCCGTTGCGGTCGAACACCACGACCTCAATCCCCTGGGCCTTGGCCGCTTCGGCCAGCGCGGAGCCGACCTTCTCGGCCGCCTCTTTCTTCTTCAGGCCCTGCAGGCCATCGCGAAGCGACGGCGCCCGGGTCGACGCCGAGGCGAGGGTCTTGCCCGCCAGGTCGTCGATCAGCTGAGCGTAGATGTGCTTCGCGCTGCGGTAGACCGACAGCCGAGGCCGAGCCGCGCTGCCTTCGATGCGGCGGCGGATCGAGAGCGCTCGGCGCAGCCGGCGTCGCAGGTTCTCATTTCTGATCTTGCGCTTCATGACGCCAACCTCCCGAGCACTAGGTGCCCGTCTTGCCTTCCTTACGGCGGACCCGCTCGCCTACGTACTTGATACCTTTGCCCTTGTACGGCTCGCAGGGGCGGTACGCGCGAATTTCCGCAGCCACCCGTCCGACCAGCTCTTTGTCGATCGACTCCAGATGCACGAGGGTCTGCTTGTCAACCTTACAGTCGACCCCGTCGGGGATCGGGTGGTTGACGTCATGCGACAGCCCCACCTGAAGGTTGAGCGACTTGCCCTTGAGCTCGGCGCGGTAACCGACTCCGCTGATCTCGAGCGATTTCTTGTACGGCGTGACGACCCCGATCACCATGTTGGCGACCAAGGTCCGGCTGAGCCCATGCATCGCGCGCGCGCGCCGCTCGTCGTTCTCACGCTCGACGAGAACCTGGTTCCCCTCGACCTTCGCGTTCACCAGCTGCGGCAGCTGGCGCTGCAGATTGCCCTTGGGCCCCTGGACCTTCACCACGTTCCCGTTGATCTCGACTTTGACGCCCGACGGCACTTCGACGGGCTTCTTTCCGATCCGCGACATGATCAGCTCCTCACCACACCGTGCACACGAGCTCGCCACCCACGCGCATCCGACGGGCCTCTCGGTCGGTCTTCACCCCGTGGGACGTCGAAAGAATGGCGATGCCGAGGCCGTTCCGGATCGTGGGGATCCGGTCGGCGTTGACGTACTGCCGCAGCGCAGGGCGACTTACTCGCTTGATACCCGTGATCACCGGGTCTCGGTTTCGGTCGTACCGAAGCTGGATGCTCAGAATCTTCGGCATCCCGTCCTCGACCGAGAAGTCCTCGATGAAGCCTTCGGCCTTCAGGACCTCCGCGATACGGACCTTCATCTTCGACGAGGGCATCGGCACCTTCACGTGGCGCGCGTTGATGCCGTTGCGGATCCTGGTCAGCATATCGCCGATGGGGTCGTTTACCATTCCCGCCATGTTTCGCTCCTTCATTGGCCAAAAGGTTTCAGGCGACCTGACTACTTTTGGCTGAAAGCCATCGACGTCCGGCAATCAACACGTCAGGCCGGACGTCGCGTGAGCCTCAGTCGATCAGGCCGCGGCCTGACCTTGTTCTTGGTTACGGCGTCTGAACGGCATCCCGAGCGCCCGCAGCAAGGTCAGACCCTGCTCGTCGTTCTCGGCCGTCGTGACCACGCAGATGTTCATGCCGCGCACCCGGTCGACTTTGTCGTAGTCGATCTCGGGAAAGATGATCTGTTCCTTCAGCCCGAGGGTGTAGTTTCCTCGACCGTCGAACGCCTTGTCCGACACGCCCTTGAAGTCGCGCTGCCGAGGCAGCGCGATGTTGATCAGGCGATCGAGGAACTCCCACATCACCGCGCGCCGAAGAGTGACCATCGCTCCGATGGGCATCCCTTCGCGAAGTTTGAAGTTCGAGACAGACTTCTTGGCCTTGGTGACCACCGCCTTTTGCCCGGTGATCGCCTCCAACTCGTCGACCGCGAGGTCCAGGACCTTGTTGTTCGAGATCGCCTCGCCCAGGCCCATGTTGATGACGATCTTCTCGACCTTCGGGACCTGGCTGATCGACTTCAGGTTCAGGTCCTTCTTCAGCTGGGGCGCGACCGACTCTTTGTACCGGGTCCACAGCCGCGGATAAGGCCGCTTCTGCTCGGGCAGGACTTCGCCGCCGCCCTTCTTCTTATCTTTCTTGGCGGCCTTGTCCTTACCTTTGCCGGCCTTGTCTTGCTTCTTGTCCTTGGCCATCGGTCACGCCTCCTAATCCAGCAC
The DNA here is from genome assembly GCA_028289325.1 of Myxococcota bacterium. Classification (GTDB taxonomy): domain Bacteria; phylum Myxococcota; class Kuafuiibacteriia; order Kuafuiibacteriales; family Kuafuiibacteriaceae; genus JANQQN01. The sequence continues at coordinate 7,731 of JANQQN010000015.1, forward strand.
CGTCTCGTCGTTGTTCGAACCGCGAGCCACCCGAACCTTCGAGCCGTTATCGTTCACTTTGAACCCGACCCGAACGCCCTTCTCGAGCTTCGACGAATAGAACCGAACGTTCGAAACGTGGATCTTGCCCGGTCGATCCAGAATGCCGCCTTCGGGCATCGAGGGCCGCGACTGCGCCTTGATGTGACGCTTTTGCACGTTCACGCCCTCGACGATCACCCGGTCTTCGGCCGGAAACACGGCGAGCACCTTTCCGGTGGCGCCCTTGTCCTTGCCCGCGATGACCTCGACCGTATCGCCCTTCTTGATCTTTGCCGCCATGACTACAGAACCTCCGGGGCCAGCGAGACGATCTTCATGAACGCCTTGCCGCGCAGCTCGCGGGCAACAGGGCCGAAGATACGCGTCCCGATCGGGTCGCCGTCTTTGTTCACCAACACGCCGGCGTTTTGGTCGAACTTGATGTAGGTCCCGTCGTTGCGGCCGGTGTTGTAGCGAGACCGCACGACAACGGCTTTGACGACGTCGCCTTTTTTGACCTTGCTGTTCGGCAACGCTTCACGAACCGAGCACACGACGATGTCGCCGATGTGCGCGTAGCGGCGGCGCGACCCGCCGAGGACCTTGATACAGAACAGCTTCCTCGCGCCGCTGTTATCCGCGACGTCCAATACCGAGGTCATCTGAATCATGGCTTGCTAGCTCCTTTGCCCAGCCGGCTCTCGCCGGGTGGATGGCCGACCTCACGGACCGGGTTACGCGTCCTTGCCGAGCTGTCGAAGGATCTTCCAGCGCTTGGTCTTCGACATCGGTCGGGTCTCCTGGATCAACACGAGGTCGCCCTCTTTGCAGCCGACCTCGTCATGGGCGGCGTACCGCTTCCAGACCCGAATGAACTTCTTGTACTTGCGGTGCTTCACGCGGCGCTCGACCCGCACGATGACCGTCTTCGCCATCTTCGCGGAGACCACGACCCCTCGCCGCTCCTTGCGGTGCGGGACTCGCGGCTGCGGCGCCGCGGCGTCTTGGCTCTCGCTTTCAGCGCCCTGCGCTTCGACGGATTCGCTCATGACTCATCCTCTTCTTCATCCGCCGTCGCGGTGTCCGCGTCATCGTTCGTTCCCGCCGGCGGTGACGCGTCGATCGGCCGCGTCTTGATTTCGATCCCGAGATCTCGCTCGGTGATGACCGTCCGCGCACGGGCCAGCTCTCGCCGCACCATCTTCAGCCGCGCGGTGTTCTCGAGCTGCCCGGTGTAGTGCTGAAAACGGAGCTTGAACAGCTCCTCGCTCTTTTCCTGCACGAAGCTCACCAGCTCATCGTCGGTCCGGTCGCGCAGGTCTTTGGCGCTCATGACTTCACTGGACATAGAGGAAGTCCTCCCGGGTGATGATCTTGGTCTTCACCGGCAGCTTGTGCCCGGCCAGGCGGCAGGCTTCCTTCGCGATCTCCGGATCGACACCGTCGATCTCGTACAGGATGCGGCCGGGCCGCACGACGGCCACAAAGTGGTCGGGCGACGCTTTTCCTTTACCCATTCGAGTTTCGAGCGGCTTCTTGGTGATCGGCTTGTCGGGGAACAGGCGGATCCACACCCGGCCGCCACGCTTGATGTAGCGGGTCAGCGCGATACGCGCCGCCTCGATCTGGCGGGCGGTGATCCACCCGTCTTCCAACGTCTGCAGCGCCACCGAACCGAACGCGATGGTGCTTCCGCGCTGTGCGAAGCCGCGACGACGGCCCTTCTGCTGCTTGCGGTATTTTTGTCGTGATGGCTGAAGCATCGTTCGTACTCCTCGCGGCGATAGGGTGCAGATCTCTCGACCGTCACCCGCGCTCGTTCGTCAGGACTGCGCCTCGCGTCTGGGCGGTGGCCGCGGCACGCGGCGCTGCTCACGCTGCTGTTGCTGCTGTCCGCCCGGCAGGACCTCGCCCTTGAAGACCCACGCCTTGACCCCGATCGTGCCCTGCTTGGTCTTGGCGATGGCGAAGCCGTACTCGACGTCGGCGCGCAGCGTATGTAGCGGAACCCGACCGTCGCGGTACCACTCGTACCGGGACATCTCGGCCCCGCCGAGGCGGCCCGACGACGCGACCCGGATGCCCTTGGCACCGAACTTCATCGCGATGGTCACCGCCTTCTTCATCGCCCGCCGAAACGCGATGCGGCGCTCGAGCTGGGTGGCGATGTTCTCGGCTACGAGCTGCGCGTCGATCTCGGCCTTGCGGATCTCCTGAATGTTGATCAGGACTTCCTTCTCAGTGAGCTTCTGCAGCTCTTTTTTGAGCTGCTCGATGCCTGCGCCCTTCTTGCCGATCACGATGCCCGGCCGAGCGGTGTAGATATTCACCTTCACCTTCTCCGCCGCGCGCTCGATCTCCACCCGAGAGATGCCGGCGCTGTAGTGGCGCTTCTTGACCTGGTTACGCAGGCGCAGGTCCTCGTGCAGCCAGTTCGCGTAGTTCTTCTCTTCGAACCACTTCGAGTCCCAGGTCCGAGTGATGCCCAGGCGAAATCCGATGGGATTGGTCTTCTGTCCCACGAGTCCTCTCCTACTCCGCCTGGTCCAGGCCGATGCTGATGTGTGAGGTGCGCTTCAGGATCGGCGTGGCACGTCCCATGGCTCGCGGCCGGAACCGCTTGATCGTGGGCCCACCGTCGACGCGGAGGTCTTTGATGAACAGCCGATCGACGTCGACACCGTCTTTTTGGTCCGCGTTGGCCACCGCCGACTTCAGCAGCTTGGCCAGCGGCTGCGACGACACCTTGTTGGTGAACTGAAGAATGTTCAGCGCTTCTTCGACGTGTTTGCCGCGGATCAGGTCGGCAACCAGCCGGACCTTGCGCGGCGAAACGCGGAGATGGCGCAACTTGGCGGTAGAGATCATCGCTTGCCCTTCTTCTTGTCCGCCGCGTGGCCGTGGAAGGTCCGCGTCGGGGCAAACTCTCCGAGCTTGTGCCCTACCATCTGGTCCGACACGTACACGGGAATGAACTTCTTGCCGTTGTGGACGGCGAAGGTGTGGCCGATGAAGTCGGGCGTGATCATCGAACGACGAGACCACGTCTTGATCACCGACTTCTTGGTGCCGGCGTTCATCTTGTCCACCTTGTCGAGAAGGTGGTGGTCCACGAAAGGCCCTTTTTTGAGTGACCGCGCCATGATTGTCAGCTCCTACCCGACTGCTTGCCCCGCTTACGCGGCGTCACGATGAAGTCGTCCGTGGTCTTGTTGCGGCGAGTGCGCAGACCTCGAGCCATCTTGCCCCAAGGGGTGCGGGGCGGCTTACCGCCCTTGGCGCGGCCTTCGCCACCACCGTTGTTGTGGTCGACGGGGTTCATCGCCGCACCGCGGACGGCAGGACGGATACCCAACCACCGCGAGCGGCCGGCTTTGCCGAGCACCACGTTCTCGTGTTGCTCGTTGCCGAGCTGGCCCACGGAGGCCATGCACGTGAGGAGGATGCGGCGCATCTCCGACGACGGCAGACGAAGGGTCGCGTACTTGCCTTCTTTCGCCATCAGCTGGGCTGATCCGCCGGCCGAACGGACGATCTGACCGCCTTTTCCTGGCTTCAACTCGATGTTGTGGACCAGGGTCCCGAGCGGCATCTCCCTCAGCGGCATCGCGTTACCGGGAACCGGGTCGATCGCCCGCTCCGACGACATCACCGTGTCGCCGACCTTCAGCGCGCCGGGCGCCAAGATGTACGCTTTCTCGCCGTCGGCGTAGACCAGCAGCGCTATCCGCGAGCTGCGGTTGGGGTCGTACTCGATGGCCGACACCTTCGCCGGCACGTCGAACTTGCGCCGCTTCCAATCGATGACCCGGTACCGCTGCCGGTGGCCACCGCCTTTGTGGCGGCAGGTGATGTTGCCTCGCTTGCCGCGCCCGCCGGTCCGCGTCTGCTTCTTGAGCAGCTTCTTTTCGGGCTTCGACTTCGTGATTTCCGAAAAGTCGGAGCCCGTCATGTGCCGGCGAGAGGGCGATGTAGGCCGGTAGTTTCGAATGCCCATGCGTCGTCCCCCCTATCAGGCGCCCGTGGCCCCGAAGAAATCGATCTCTTGGCCGTCGACCAACGTCACGATGGCCTTCTTCCAGTTGGAGCGCTTGCCGATGTACCGGCCGCGCCGCTTCACTTTGCCTCGGACGATCATGGTCCGAATGGTCCGAACTTCGACATTGAAGAGGGCCTGCACGGCCTTCCGAATCTCCGTCTTGTTCGCGTCGAGCGGCACCTCGAAGACGACCACCGGCTTCGATTCGGCCATCGTCGAGCCCTTCTCGGTGATCCGAGGCTTCTTCAGGATGTCGTACGCGCTTCGCATCAGACGGCCTCCTGCTGCTTGAGCGCCAGCTCCCTGCGGGAGGGCTCGGTCTGGAATCGCTCGTTGATCCCCGCGATCGCCCCTTCGGTGATGAACAGGTGATCGTACTTGAGGATGTCGTAGACGTTGAGGGCCTCCGCGGGCAGGAACTTGGCCCGCGGCAGATTGCGGATCGACAAGCCCAAGAAGCGCTCGTCGGCCGTGCCCACGACCAAGGCCTTTTCGGCCTCGAAGTTACTTAGAACCGCCACCGCGTCTTTCGTGCTCGGTGCCTTCGGCGCCCAGTCTTTGACGATGTGGAGCTTCTCCTCACCGGCCCGCAACGACAGCGCCGAGCGAAGCGCGGCGCGCACCATCTTCCGGGGCAGCTTGTAGCTGTAGTCCCGAGGCTTCGGCCCGAATACGATGCCTCCACCCCGCATGTTCATGGCCCGGTTGCTGCCGTGACGCGCGCGACCGGTGCCCTTCTGCTTGTAGGGCTTCTTGCCCGAACCCCGGACCTCGCTGACCGTTTTGGTCGAGTGCGTGCCCCGGCGTCGGTTGGCGAGCTGCATCTTCACCACCTCCCAAAAGAGATGGTGCCGCACCTCAGCACCGAACACCGAGTCATCGAGCTCGATGTCCGCGACCTTGGTGTTTTCCGTGTTGACGACGTCGAACTTCATCTTCGTCTTCCCGTTCGCTCCCGCAGCCTGGTGGGCGGCTCACGCCGCTCAATTCATCCGTCAGCTGGTCTTGATCTCGACGTCCACACCCGCCGACAGGTCGAGCTTCATCAGCGCGTCCAAGGTCTGCGGCGTGGGGTCTTGAATATCGACCAGTCGCTTGTGCGTCCGAATCTCGAACTGCTCCCGGCTCTTCTTGTCGACGTGGGGACCACGCAACACGGTGTACCGGTTGATGCGGGTCGGCAACGGGATGGGCCCCGCTACCTTGGCGCCGGTTCGGCGCGCACCCTCGACGATCTCCGCGACCGCTTGGTCGAGCAGCCGATAGTCGTACGCCTTCAGGCGGATGCGGATCTTGGTCGACTTATTCGCCATCCCATTAACTCCAACTCAGCATCGGACCCGGGCCCAGGCAGGCGCCTCAGACGCCTGCCCGACCCTAATGTTCGGTCCGGATCAATCGGTGATGTCTTCCACCACGCCCGCGCCGACGGTACGACCGCCCTCGCGGATAGCGAAGTTCATCCCCTTGCTCATGGCCACCGGGCTGATCAGCTCGACGTCCATGGCGATGTTGTCGCCAGGCATGACCATCTCCGTGCCTTCGGGCAAGGTGATGGAGCCGGTCACGTCCGTGGTTCGGAAGTAGAACTGCGGACGGTAACCCTTGAAGAACGGCGTGTGACGGCCGCCCTCTTCCTTGTTAAGGATGTACACCTGGCACTTGAACTTGGTGTGGGGGGTGATGCTCTTCGGCGCCGCCAACACCTGACCACGCTCGACCTCGTCCTTGCCCACACCACGAAGGAGGCAACCGACGTTGTCGCCGGCGATCCCCTTGTCGAGAAGCTTACGGAACATCTCAACCCCGGTAACCGTGGTCTCGGAGGTCGGCTTGAAGCCCACGATCTCGACCTTGTCGCCGGGCTTGATGACGCCCTGCTCGATTCGACCAGTGACCACCGTGCCTCGACCGGAGATCGAAAACACGTCTTCGATCGGCATCAAGAACGGCTTCTCTTCGTCGCGGTCGGGGGTCGGGATGTACTCATCGAGCGCCGTCAGCAGCTCGAGGATCGACTCCGCGCCTTCCTTGCCCGACGACGAGTACGCCGGCAGCGCGCTCCCGCGAACGACGGGGACGTCGTCGCCCGGGAACTTGTACTTGCTCAGAAGCTCCCGAACCTCGAGCTCGACGAGATCGAGGAGCTCTTCGTCGTCCACCAGGTCGACCTTGTTCATGAAGACCACGATCTTCGGCACGCCGACCTGACGAGCGAGGAGGATGTGCTCCTTCGTCTGCGGCATCGGGCCATCGACGGAAGAAACGACCAGGATCGCCCCATCCATCTGGGCGGCGCCGGTGATCATGTTCTTCACGTAGTCGGCGTGCCCAGGGCAGTCGACGTGTGCGTAGTGACGGGCCTCCGTCTCGTACTCGACGTGCGACGACGCGATCGTCATGATCTTCGAAGCATCACGACGGCCCTGCGACTCAGACGCCTTGGCGATCTGGTCGTAGGTCAGGGCTTCCTTCGTCCAGCCCTGGGCGTGCGTCACCGCCGTGAGCGCAGCGGTCAGCGTCGTCTTGCCATGGTCGACGTGACCGATGGTGCCCACGTTCACGTGAGGTTTAGTCCGCTCGAATTTATCCTTGGCCATCTGTTGCCCACTCCATTCAGTGTCAATGCCGCTCGCTCGGGCTCCCCCCGAAGCGAGACTCGAGACAACTCCAGTCCCCGGCTACACTCTGCGCTTCGTCATAGCCGGCCTTGCGCTCGGGCCAGCACTTCCTCCGCAATGTGCGAAGGAACTGGGTTGTAGAATCCAAACTTCATCGAGAAGGATGCCCGTCCTTGGGACCGCGACCTTAGGTCGGTCGCGTATCCGAACATGGACGACAGCGGCACCTCCGCACTCACGAGCTGAACCCCCGACCGGGGGTCCATACCGGAGACTCGTCCTCGACGAGCATTCAGGTCACCGATCACGTCGCCGCAGTACTCCTCCGGCGTCGAGATTTCGGTGAGCATGATCGGCTCCAGCAGGATCGGTTGCGCGTTGGCCACCGCATCCTTGAACGCCATCGAGCCGGCTATCTTGAAGGCGAGCTCCGAAGAATCGACCTCGTGATAGCTGCCGTCGAGCAATTTGACCTGTACGTCGGTCAACGGGTAGCCGGCCAAGACACCTTGTTCGGCCGCTTCCCGGACGCCTTTTTCCACCGAAGGAATGAACTCCTTAGGAATGGCGCCACCGGTGATCTCGCTATCGAACGCGATCCCGGCCCCGCGCTCCGCGGCGCGGATTTCGATGACTACATGGGCGAACTGCCCGCGGCCACCGGTTTGTCGCGCAAAGCGCGTCTCCTGCCGGCTCGCGCCCTGGACCGTCTCCCGGTACGCGACCTGGGGGCGACCCACGTTCGCGTCGACATTCCACTCGCGCCGCAGTCGGTCAACGATGATCTCGAGGTGAAGCTCACCCATACCGGCGATCAACGTCTGGCCGGTCTCTTCATCGGTTCGGACCACGAACGACGGGTCTTCCATCGCCAGCTTGGCCAGCGAGGCGCCCAGCTTCTCCTGGTCAGCCTTCGTCTTCGGCTCGATCGCGATGGCGATCACCGGCTTCGGAATCTCGATCGACTCCAGCAGCAGCGGGGCCTGGGCGGTGGTCAGCGTGTCGCCGGTCGTCGTGTACTTCAGGCCCACCGCGGCCACGATCTGACCCGCCTCGACCATCGACACGTCTTCACGCTTGTTGGCGTGCATGCGGACCAAGCGGCTGATGCGCTCTTTCTTCTTCTTGGTCGCGTTGTGGATGGCCGTTCCGGCCTCCAGACAGCCCGAGTACACCCGAAGATACGTCAGATTGCCGACGTGTTGGTCGGACATGATCTTGAACGCCAGCGCCACGAATGGACCGTCGGCGTCGGCTTTGACCTCGACGCTCTCGCCGGTCTTGGGATTGACGCCTTCCAGGTGGGCCACCTCGATCGGCGAGGGCAGGAAATGCACGGCCGCGTCCAGAAGCGGCTGCACGCCCCGGTTCTTGAACGCCGACCCGCACAGCACCGGAAACGCCTTCAGCTGCAGGCAAGCCTGCCGAACGGCGCGACGCAGTTCGACGGGCTCGACGGGCTCACCCTCGAGATACTTGCGCTCGACGTCGGGGTCGCACTCCGCGACGACGTCGAATAGAGCGTCTCGAGCGGCCTCGACCTCTTCGGCGCGGTCATCGGGAATCGGCTCCTCGTAGAAGCTCGCGCCCAGGGTCTCCTTGTCCCAGATGATCTGCTTTTGCTCGATCAGGTCTAAAACGCCGACGAACTTATCCTCGGCCCCGACCGGAAGCTGGATCGGCAGCGGCGTGGCCTTCAGTCGCTTGCGAATAGAATCGACGGCCTTCAAGAAATCGGCGCCGAGCTTGTCCATCTTGTTGATGAAGCAGATTCGCGGCACCCGATACTTGTCGGCCTGTCGCCACACCGTCTCCGACTGCGGCTCGACGCCATTCACGGCGTCGAAGACCGCCACCGCGCCGTCGAGCACCCGCAGGGAACGCTCGACCTCGATGGTGAAGTCGACGTGGCCAGGGGTGTCGATGATATTGACGGTGTGGCCGAGCCAAGATGCGGTCGTTGCGGCCGAGGTGATGGTGATGCCTCGCTCCTGCTCCTGGACCATCCAGTCCATGGTCGCCGCCCCATGATGGACCTCTCCCATCCGGTGCTCGACACCGGTATAGAAGAGGATCCGCTCGGTCGTGGTCGTCTTCCCGGCATCGATGTGGGCCATGATGCCGATGTTACGAACCCGGTCGACCGGGGTTGTGGGGTTGGAAACCATAACGACTGCTCAGCTACTGTGGTTCACCACCGGAAATGGGCGAACGCCTTGTTGGCGTCGGCCATCTTGTGCGTTTCTTCGCGTTTCTTGACCGCGGCTCCTCGACCGTTCGCCGCGTCCAGAATCTCGCCCGCCAGCTTCTCGCGCATGTTCTGCTCGCCTCGCTTCTGCGCGTAGGTGATGAGCCAACGCATGCCCAATGACGTCCGGCGCTCGGGCCGAACCTCGACCGGAACCTGGAACGTCGCACCGCCGACGCGGCGGGACTTGACCTCGATGCGCGGCTTCACGTTGTCGAGCGCCTTCTTGAACAGGGCGAGGGGCTCTTCGCCCTCACCCTTGCCGGCCACGATCTCGAACGCGCCGTAGCAGATTCGCTCGGCGGTCGCCTTCTTACCCCGAGTCATGAGGGCATTGATGAACTTCGTGACCAGCCGGTCCCCATACTTGGGGTCCGGCAGCAGCTTGCGCTTGGGGGCTTCGCGACGACGGGCCATGGATCAACTCGCCTTCTTCACGCCGTACTTAGAACGGCCTTTGTTTCGCTTCAGCTTGTTGGTGTTCGAAGGGCCTTCGGCCGCGGACGCGTCGAGGGTGCCGCGGACGATGTGATAACGGCAGCCGGGAAGGTCCTTCACACGACCACCTCGCACCAGGACGACCGAGTGCTCCTGAAGGTTGTGGCCTTCTCCGCCGATATAGGCGGTCACCTCGATCGTGTTCGTCAGCCGAACACGCGCCACCTTGCGGAGGGCGGAGTTCGGCTTCTTGGGCGTCGACGTGTACACGCGAACGCACACGCCGCGCCGCTGCGGGCACGACTTCAGCGCCGGCGACTTGGTCTTCACCGGCGGTTCTTTCCTGGCCTTTCGGATCAGCTGATTGATCGTTGGCATCCGCTACTTGCTCCCAACCCCGGCATCACCAGGACTCACCGTCCTCGTGACCTGGGTCGAACCTCGTCCCGCCCCGGCACCCCCGCCGGTCGGTCCGAATAAATCTCTTGTGAAGTGCCGGAAGACATACGTGCGACCGTCGTCTGCGAAACATCGCCGTCGACGTCCGTGCCCTGTCGGCGGCCAGAGTTGGCGGCCCGGGCTTCTCACCCTTCGGGTATATCTGCGCGCACGCTTTGCACCCGAAGTGGCGTCGCTATCGTCTTTGATCGATCCTCGACAGAGCCTCAGGATCACTTCTTGGTTTCATCACCGACCCGGGGGCTGGACGCCCGCGTGAGAAGGTCGGCCCAAGACGATATCCTGACCGCTGTGATTCGAGATTCGACCGGTCTTCCGCACCTCCCCTCTCGCGGCTTCCTCGGGCCACTCCCTTGTGGTCCGAGGCCGTACCCCGCGTGAGGAGGGGCATTAATCAGATTCCGGTCGGTGGTGTCAACCGCCAAAACGACGCGGAAAACCGATGGCCCCATGGGGCATCATCATGATGCGAGCGACGCAATCGCGGCCTCCGTGAGGCCGATCCAGCGGCTTGGAAACACCCCCAGCTGAATCACGAAGAACGCGGAGATCGCCAGCCCAGCGGCAAGAAGGGCCGAGGGGCTGGCGGTCGGGGTCGGGCCGGGGTCGGCATGATCGCGCATGTAGAACGCCACGATGACCCGCAAGTAGTAGTAAACACTGACGATCGACCCGAAAACGCCGACGAGAACCAGGCCCAGGTCGCCGGCCTCCAGGGCCGCCGAGAACAAGTACAGCTTGCCGAAAAAGCCTCCCGTGGGCGGCAAACCGGCCAGCGCGACCATGAACAAGGACATCGCCGCGCCCAGCGCCGGATGCTTGAACCCGATGCCCGCGAAGGCCCCGAAGCGCTCCGACTCGAACCCGCCGTCCTTACGCTCGAGGAAGGTCAGCACGCCGAAAGCGCCGAGGGTCATGAACGTATACACCGTGAGGTAGAACAGCACCGCTACCCCCGCGTCTTGGACGCCTTTGGCCGCCGCGACGACGCCGATCAGCGCGTATCCGGCGTGGGAGACCGATGAATAGGCGAGCATGCGCTTCACGTTGGTCTGCACCAGGGCCATGGCATTGCCGACGATGATCGTCACCACCGCCATCACCGACAGCATCGCCAGCCAGCCCGCGTCGTCGATGGCCGCATCCTTGAGGCCCACGATCACGAACCGCAGCAACGCGATGAACGCGGCCGCCTTCACGCCCACGGCCATGAAGCCGGCGATCGGCGTCGGCGCCCCCTCGTAGGTATCGGGCGCCCACATGTGAAACGGCACCGCAGCGACCTTGAATCCGAAGCCGACCAACAGCAGCACGATGCCCATCGTGAGCATGGGAAAGTCGGCGAGCGCGGCGCCCTCGCGGGCGTTGAGATGAAGGTCGGTGAGGGCAACGGAACCGGTGGCCCCATACACGAGGGTGATGCCAAACAGGAGAAAGCCGGTCGCGAACGCGCCCATCAAGAAGTACTTGAGCGCGGCCTCCGGCGAGCGTGGGTCTTTGCCGCGCAAGCCGGTCAGCGCGTAGACGGCGATCGACATCGTCTCCAGGCCCAGAAAAAGGGTGAACAGGTCACCCGCCATCACCATGACCGCCATGCCCACCACGGAAAAGACGATGAGCGCGTAGTACTCTCCGTGGGCATGGCCGGCGCGTTCGGCATAGGCCGGGGACAACAGCGTCGCCACCAGGGCGCCGGTCATCAGCAGCAGCATGGCCACCCGGGCAAACGCATCGACGATCAGGGGGGCGGTCTTCGGGGGACCAAACACGAACGCCGTGGGCGCGTCGAGGTCGCCGACGAGCAGCAGCATCGCCAAGCCGAGACCGACCACCGTAAGCTGGGCCGCATAACCGCGGCCCGACTGCTCCGAGAACACCTCGTACATCAGCAGCAGCACGGCCGTCGCGCACAGGACCCCGATGGGAACGAGAGGCAGCAGGTCGCTCGCGGTCATGCTCATCGGCTCCCCCTCTCGCCGGCGACATCGGCCTCGCCCCGGCCCGCGGTCAGCTTGATGGGGGCTAGAGTCGGGATCGCCGGTCGCTCCTCGACGATCGCTTTCAGCGGTCGATACCGGCGCCCCGAACCCTTCTCGTACACCTGCTTCACGAACGTTTCGACGGCGGGCTCGACCTTATCCAGGACGATGCCGGGCTGAAGCCCCAACACCACGGCGAGGATCATCAAGGGCGCGACGACCACCACTTCGCGCGTGGACATGTCCTCGAGCGCCTCGTTGGCGGGATTCTGGAGCGGACCGAGCAGGACCCGCTGCACCATCCACAGCAGGTACACGGCGGCGAGGATCACCCCCGTGGCGGCCAGGATGGCCCACAGGCGCTGAGCGCCGCCAGCGGTGAACGTTCCGAGGAGAACGAGGAACTCGCCCGGGAACCCGCTGAGGGCCGGTAGCCCCGCGCTGGCCATAGCGGTGACCACCAGGCAGAACGCGTAGATCGGCATCCGCTTGGCCACGCCACCGTAGTCCGTCAGGGCCCTCGTGTGGCGTCGTTCGTACAGCACGCCGACGAGCAGGAACAGCGCCCCGGTGGAGATGCCGTGGGCGATCATCACGAACACCGCGCCCGCGACCCCTTCCGTGGTGAGCGCGGCCAGCCCGAGCATGCAGAATCCGAGGTGGCTGACCGATGAGTAGGCCACGAGCTTCTTCATGTCTGGCTGAACCCAAGCCAGCAGCGCCCCGTAGATGATGCCCACGACCGCCAGCCATCCGATCACGGGCAGATACGCCAGCGCTGCGGTCGGGAACAGCGGCATCGCGAACCGGATGAAGCCGTAGACGCCAAGCTTCAGCAGGATGCCGGCCAGGATCACCGAGCCCGCGGTCGGGGCCTCGACGTGGGCGTCGGGCAACCAGGTATGGACGGGGACCATCGGAACTTTGATCGCAAACGCGAGGGCGAACGCCCCGAACAGCCAGCCCTGCTCGGCAGGGCTGAAGTCTCTCACGAGCGCGTCGGCGAGCAGGAAGCTCCACTGATCGCCGTCGCGCGCGACGTAGAGGATAGCGATGAGCATCAACAGGGAGCCGGCCATCGTGAAGATGAAGAACTTGATCGCGGCGTATATCCGCCGCTGACCGCCCCAAATCCCGATGATGAAGTACATCGGGATGAGCATCGCCTCCCAGAACACGTAGAACAGGAACAGGTCGAGGGCCACGAACGCCCCCAGCATCGCGGTCTCCAGGAGCAAGCAGGCGATGGCGAACTCCTTGACCCGATGCTTCACCGACGTCCAGGCGCCGAGCAGCGTCAGCGGCATGAGGAACGTGGTGAGGACGAGCAGGGTCAGCGAAATCCCGTCGATCCCGATCGCATACGAAATGCCGAACTCCCGGATCCACGCCACCTGAACGGTGAACTGATAACCGGGCGCCTTCGGGTCGAAGCCCACCCACAAGACCATGGACGCCACGAACGTGCAGGCGGTGACGCCGATGGCCGTGCCCTTCAGGTTGGTGTGATCCTCGGCCGGGAACAAGGCCAACAAAACCGCACCGATAGCCGGAAGAAAAACGACCGCGGTCAGCAGATCCGCGGATGACATCGCAGGGCGAGTACAACGACCGCGGAGCACCGTCAATCTCGCCCCCGGATGCGGGATTCCGCCGTGATTCGCGGCTGAGCGCGGGTTGCTTGCCTGCCTTACACCCGTAAGATGAGGGGCGGGGGCATCGAGTCGAGCGGCTCATCGGCTGCGGGGGCATGGCGCCGTCACTAGAGGATGCAGCGCGCCGACTTTGCTCTATGGTCGATATCGCCCATGCCGCTGAGCCGCTCGACATTCCCCATGTGCGCAAGTTGCATACCGCACCCAAAGCCTCGGAAAACAGAATACGCTTTCTCAATTTGGGGGGCCCGCGCCCCAGTGCTGGGGGCCCTAGTCACCTGTCTCAGAAGTTCTTCGCAGAAGAACGCGGGAGACAGGAGAGCTAGAGCGGAGCCTGCGGAGCGATCCAAGGCCGTCTAGGCGCCTGGCTCGTGGGTTCCGAGCAGAACGAAGTTCTGTAAGGAATCCATGAGACAGGTGACTAGCCCTCCTCGACCCCGAGCGTTGACACGAACGCGGGGGGCGCGGACCTACGACCTCCCATGAGTTGGGCGTTTCTCACCCGCGCCTCCGGCGAGCGCGACCTCATCGACGAACTGGCCGCTGGCGAGTCGAGGATCACCGCCGAACAGGTCGCCAGCGGCGTCGTCCGCGCCCCTGCCCGGCCTCGCGACCGCGACGGTACGCTCGCCAGCCTCACCTTTGCCCGTCAGGCCATGCGGGTCGCCGAGGAGACCCCTGCGAGCGTAGACGCCGTGGCCGGAATGGTCGCCGATACCCTCGCCGCGCATCGTCCGCGCAGCGGCGGCCCCGGCTGGACCTGGTCCCTCCAGGTCGCGGTGCCCGACAGCGCCGACCCTCGTGACCCGCGCCGGCCAGTGGGCCGGGCCTTGGACGAGGGTCTACTCGAGGCGTTGTCGGGGCGATTGCCCGGAGATCTCGCCGAACGTCGGGTCGAAGACGGCGAAGCGCAGCGACTGGCGCAAGTATGGGTCGTGAGCCCCGACCAGGCGTTCATCGGCCTCACCGTCGCCACCCAGGCGCTATCGCGGTGGCCCGCGGGCCGGGTGCGACTGCGCCGGGCCGACGACGACCCATCCCGCTCGGCCTTGAAGCTCGAAGAAGCGATCGAATGGGTGGGGGTCGGGCCGGAGCGCGGCGACCTGTGCGTGGACGCCGGGGCCGCCCCCGGCGGGTGGACGCAAGTCGCCCTGCGGCGAGGCGCGGCGGTGATCGCCGTCGATCCCGGCACGATGAAGATTCAGGCCTCGCCTCGAAAGTACACCCACCTCAAGGAGAATGCGTTCTCCTTCGTCCCCCCGGAGATGGTGGATTGGCTGCTTTGTGACATGGCCTATCGACCACGAGAGGTGGCCCAGATGCTGGCGAAGTGGGGACGCCGAGGCTGGGCCCGGCAGCTGATCGCCAACATCAAGCTGCCGATGAAGCGCAAGGCTTCGATGGTCAAGGAAGTGCTCGGCCTTCTCCGGGCCGCCGGATGGCAAGGGGTGCGGGCCCGCCAGCTGTACCACGACCGCGATGAAGTCACCGTCTTCGGCTGGTTGGATCCCCGTCGAGCCACCCGGGGCCCACAAGCGCCCTTTCGAGTGCGGGGTTCCGGCCCCGGCCGCAGGCCGCGAACCGACGGTCGGCCGGGGGGCGAAGGTCGGTCGCGGGGCCCTCGGGGTGGTGGTCGTCGCTCCGGCCGGGGGTCAGGACGGGGTCGACGACGGTAGGCCGACGGTCGTGGCGGGGCCGAACGCCAAAAGGTGACCGCGGCCGGTACTCGCCCTCCCCAGGCTCCGAATCGCCCACGAGCTTCGTTATCGTCGGGCCATGGCTTCTGTGGCTCCTTTGGTAGAGGGGGGGGTGGGGATGACAGCGGGCGCAGGCGGTGGCCG
>JANQQN010000016.1 GCA_028289325.1 Myxococcota bacterium
TGTGTCGGACGACGATGTTTCACATGGAACATAGACCTGTGAATCGTCTGTGGATTCCAAAAGCAGGAACTGTCCGACTGGGCAAAAAAGCCGTGATGCAACGCTGACTTAGAAGTTCTCCGAAGGCCTCGTAGCTATTCACAAGGCTTCTTCGATCCCTGAGCTCCATTGATGAATCGACGTTCCCTGCCGACCACTCCATGCCAATCGGGCATGAGCCTGAGGCTATCACCACCCCCGGTCCCCCTCTCGTTCGTCGCGGGGTTGGTGCAAAGAGTCCCGGCGCCAACGCCCGTCCCGGTTCGACGCTGCGGCCTGACGGCCAAGACGGCGAGCTCGCTCCACCGAGCATCGTTACACCCACCCGCGCTGTCGGTCTCTCAGAGCCTGGAGTGTGGCACGTGAAACATACTGAGCGACGAGGCCAAACATCACCGCTCGGGAATGACACCCACCGAAGCTAGAACTCCGCAGGAAGAATCGAGGCGCGTCGAACCGCATGACCAACGCCGGAGCCCAAGGCACTGTACTTCCCGCTACGCAGCACCGAAACCGGGCCCAGGCCCGAACCCGGCAAAGACACGATCGGGGGCCGACCATGCCGTGACGCAGAAGGCAGCCCATGTGGATCGTGGGGACGCCCAGACCTTACCTTTCCAGCATCACGTAGCGAGGTCCTCGACCGATGTGGTCCTCCGCCGTCCCGAGCCGCACCGCAGTCGTGCTTGAGCCAGGACGACCATTACTGGCTGGGTCACCGTTGCCCCTTCCTGGGCGGTCGAGACCGTGGGCCGACCATACCGAGGTCGCTAAAACCATGTCGTAGCGGGACGGGGCATCGCGACCGAGCGCTAACTGCGGTGACCACGCCTTCGGTCGCTGCCCACGCGTCCCCCAGTAGGTCGCCATCGTCCCCCAATCGTCGAGGGCTGGACTGCTCAGACTCCTGGATCTCGTCTCCGGGCGGGCTTCGGATTTCGAAGGCACCAACGAGCCGCGACGCTCGACCCACCCGCCCTCTCAAAGTATCGAGCATCGAGGCACAGCGAACTCCGCCAGACTGAAACCAAATGGCGAGGATGAGGAACGTCCGACGGCCAATGATCGGCGGCTAGATGAGCGGTCGAGCATCAACGCCACCCCGAAAGGCCGCCGGGCCCAACCAAGTCGTGTGCATGCGGAACGTGGACGGACGAGGACCAACGGACCACTCAGCGGCCCAAGATCATTGCTAAGCCGTCAAGTCGCCAGGCCCAACCACAGTCGTGAGCACACGGAACGTCGGACGGCCAAGAACCAAAGCGGCGATAACCGGTCCGACCGTCATGGGCACGCCGCAGGGCCATCCGCCCAATCACAATCGTGAGCATCGGAATCTGGACGGCCAACGACAACAGACCACTCCGCGGCCCAAGCATCATCGCTACGCCGTCATGCCGTCAGGCCCTACACAGTCGTGAGCACAAGGAACGCCGGACGGCCGACAATCGAAGCAGTGACAAGCGGTCCGACCGTCGTGGGCACGCCGTAAGGCCATCAGGCCCAAACACAATCGTTGAGCATCGGAACGTCCCGCAGCCAAGAACCGCCGCTGCGACAAACACTACGGACATCGTGTCCATGCCACCGGGGAGCGATAGGTGGTACGAACATCCGGCCACGCCGCCGTTCCAGCTGGCGTAACTCGCTTCGTGCGGACCATCGAACCGGCGCGGCGACCAGCGGTCCAAGCATCAGTGCCCCACCACAATTCTCGAGGCGCCACGGCCTGGAGCTGACAGAGACCAGCTCCCCTGGGGCCGGCGGCGGTGGCTGTCCAGCGCCCGCGCGTGAGCACAGTCCGCGCCGACGAGCTTCCTCAGCATCGTTTCAGCGCGGCCCGGAACGCCGTCTACCCCAACTTTTCACGTGCAACACTCGCCCCCGTCTCCGCGCTCCAGTCTCGAGTCTTCAAGACCGCCCATATAGTTCCGGCAGCATCGTAGCTCGCTGGCGGGACCCGAGTTGCGGCCCCTAGAGGCCCTCGACGAGGGCTTGTCGGCCCTGGTCGTGCGGCGACGAGGGCGTTGGGTGGCCCCCAAGCAGACTGAGGAGGGCGCGAAGCGCGCTCGAGCGGCCAGGGCCGGCAAGAACCGGCGAGGGGCCGCGGGGGGTTGTTGGTGACGTCTCTAGCGACCAGCCAGCTCAATAACACCAAACAAGCCGCCGTCCCCCGCCGCCGTCCTCACGGCGGACCCCCGTTAGCGCCCAGCACCAACGTCTGCCCCAAAGTCATCGCCACCAAAGAACCGGATGATCGCTACCGTCGACGCGCAGTCTCGTCGAACACATCCACCGAAGAGCTCCGGGACGTCGACGCCGAACTCACCGCGAGGCGCGCCAAACCATATTGGCCGAAGACCTAGCGGCCCCGTGAAGTCTGATCGACGCCCTCGGCGCCTGGGGGCTGGGAACTCACTTAAGGTCCCCGTCATCACCGCACCCAAGGACCATCCAAGATTTCGACCCTATCCTAACCTCGCCGCACTGAGATCAGGCACGCGTTCTGAACACGAGATGGTGACCGCGAATCCCCGTTTCCGGCCCGGGTGGTTAGCGGTTTCTGTCAGCTTTCGGGAACACCGAGCATCGCTTCCAATTCTCCGAGCTCGGCCAGAAGTCCATCGACATCGAGGGTGGGCGATGTGCCGCCCAGGGTCTCCGCCCACCGGATCCGACTGGGATCGACGTGGGAAGCCGTCATCGACTCGCGAAGACGAACGACCTCTTCCGTCAACGTCTCTACGGCTCGACGGATCGACTGAAGCTCCGCTTGCTCCGCCGCGTCTCGCTTTGCGATCGCGCCTCGGACTTCCTCGAGCAGCGCCATCCGCTCTTCCCGCAATAGTCCCTGTAAGCCGTCACGAGTCTCGGTGGAGTAGAGTGGCGCAAGAGCGGTTGACGACGTCGGTCCGTTGGACAGGGTGGCGAGATGACCCTCCGACCATTCTGAACCGGAACCTGGTGGGATCGAACCCTGGTCATTCACCGAGCCCGCCCTCGCTACGTCGACGGCGGGAATCCGCATTTCCATGCCGTGAGGGCTTGGCGCCAGAAACCGACCGGGGAACGCGCCGTCTCGGATCTGTCGTTGCAGCGCTCGTTTACTCACCCCGAGCAGCTCCGCGACCTCTGCCAAGCTGTAACTGTCTGCCGCCATAATTACTGACGCATCGCGTTAGCCGGGCGTTTGCCCGTGACGCGCGAGCGCCTTTTCCACTGCCATCCGTTCCGTACCCAGATATCGTTCTACGTCTTCTGGCGGCAGCTGCAGCTCCGCCAAGGTCGAGAGGTATAGCTCGTTGGCCTCTGGCGACATGCCACTGCGCTCCAACGTCACGTAGACGCAGGCGGCACCAAACAGCTTTTCCTCTTTTGTTTTTGCAGGCATCGAACGACCCGCGACCGGCAACGGCGGCCGCGGGGATGATAGCGGGCCTGCTCCGCCTTAGATAGGCACTCGGCTATTCGTCGTCGGATTCGTCGTCGTCGCCATCGTCCGCGACTTCAGACGATCCAGTGTCGACCGCCTCTTCGTCTTCACCGCGACGGCGGCGGCGACGGCGACGCCGCTTCTTCCCCGCGCCTCCGCGCAGGGCCTCCGGAACGATGTGCATCCGGCGATACAGACCCTCGCCCTCGGAGACGGTCTGAACGCCGTCGATACCCATGATTGTCTTGTGTACGGCGCGACGATCGCCGGCGGCCATCGGGTGCACAGTGATGACTTTTCCCAGCTCACTGGCGCGTTCGGCGAGCATGCGCGCCAGTTCGACCAGGGTCGGGTCAAGATCGTCTTCGCCCTCCGCGCCCCGTGACCGGCCATTGTCCTCCGGCCTACGCTCGCGCCGCGGCACCGAGGGGACCTCGACCACGATGTGCTTTCGGTCGTCCGGAAAGCGATTCACGATCTTGTTCAACAGGAACTGAAAAGACGGGATGGCGGGTGGTCGAGACCGCCCCAAGGTATCCGCGACGTCGGTGGCGCCTTCTTCCGCTTCCTCGATCAGAACGATGATCTGCGTATCTTCGTCAGTGACCGAGACTTTGCATCCGATGCCCATCCGCACGGCCAGACCTTCGGCGACTTCTTTGGCCTTGGCGGCCTTTTCCGGCGCCGGCCCAACGATGCCTCCGCGAGCCTCCTCGTCGATCGAGGCGTCAGCGGCATCGACCCCGTCGACGGAATCTACGCCGTCGCTATGTTCGCCATCAACGCTCTGTACGGCATCGACGCTCTCTACGCCGTTGGGCGCTTCGAACGCCTCCCCCTCGTCACCATCCTTGGGAACCCGCACACGGATCTGAACCGGTCGCTTTCCCAGGCCCAATACCCCATCCGAGCCTTCGTCCAACACCGTGTAGTCGAGCTCTTCGACGTCGACGCCCAGCGCCGCACACGCCTCCGAGACCGCCTCTTCCTCGGTTCGGCCTTCGAACTGCCTAGTTTCCGTCATCGACGCCCTCGCTTTGGAGAACCTCGCTCGACCACCACCCATACGGCCCCCATACGAAGAGGTCCGAGCAAGACATGGAAATCAGTCGGGCGCGGTCTCCAGCATAAATCCGCCCGATGAGGCTCTACGCTTTTGCCTCTTGCGCGGGCGTTGGGCCTTCCATGGGCCCAATCGAGCGATTGATAAGATGCTGCTGGACGATGGTCAACAGCGTGTTGGCGAGAATGTATAGGCACAACCCAGCGGGAAGGGCGGCCATCATGAACCCGAAGAACAGGGGCATTGTGTACAGCATGATCCGCTGCTGGGCGGGATCCATCGTCGACGGCATCGTCTTTTGCTGCAGGAACATGACGACGACCAGCGCGATGGGAAGAATCCAGTAGGGGTCACGTGTGGTCAGATCCGAGATCCACAGGAACTCTTGCTGATAAAGATCCACCGAGGCCCACAGCGCGCGGTACAGCGCAATCCAGATGGGCATCTGGAGCAACATGGGCAGACAACCGCCCGCCGGGTTCACATTGTGCTCCCGGTACAGGCGCATCATCTCTTCGTTCTGCCGCTGCTGATCGCCCTTATGCTTCTCTCGAAGCTTGTCCATTTCCGGCTTCAGCGCGGATAGCGCGCGCATGGACTTCATCGAGCGCTGATTGAGCGGGAAGAGGACGACCTTCACGAGTAAGGTGAGGCCCACGATCGCGAAGCCCCAGGACCCCGTGATGCTGAAGATGATCCCCAGGATCCACAGCAAGGCCGTGCACAAGGGGGCGAGATTGAGGCCGCCGAACAGGGTGTAGTCGATCGCCTCTTCCACCCCGGCATTCACGCGGGTCAGAAGCGACGGTTTCTTCACCCCGAAGTACGCCGTGAACATGTGGCGGCGCTCTTCGCCGGGTCGCAGGCCCACCCGCGGCATCTTCATCACCGCGCGCGCGGTGTCGCCTTTGGCCATCAGCTCGCACTCGCCCGTCTCTTTGTCGCGAGCCACGATCGCGCCCAGGAAGTACTGTCGGTCGACCGCGATCCATCGAACGTTGTCGCTGTACGCCTCGGACTCACCGTCGACATCCCGATAGTTGGCCCGCTCGACGTCGCCGTCGGTGTAGCACTGAGTTTGCAGGTGATCCGGGGGGGGCACGAAACCGGAGAAAAACCCGCCGCCCTGTTCCATCGCCTGGTTGGTGCGCAGGGACGTGCTCAGCTCAAGGCGATAGTCGTGGGGTCGCGCGCTCCGATTGCGGACGGTGACGGCCATTTCAATTTCGAAGCTGTCTTTGCGAAATGCGTACTCGCGCTCGATCTCGACCCCATCTCGGGTCCGGAAACGGTAGCGAATGCGGTCCTCGGTCTTTTCGACGACCTCGAACACCATGCGTTCGGGCGCATTGAACGTGGTGCCCTTGCCGAAGCCGATCGCCGCCGCCTGCGCGAACTGCGCCTCCTCCGGATTGGCTATCGAAGCCGTGGGATTCGCCAGAGTGATGGGCTCGTCGGTGGCGACGTTGTCGGCGTTACGCTCGTAATAGGATGGGAGTACGAACCGCTCGATTCCGCCGCCGACGTTCGTGAGAGACAGCGCAAACCGGATCCGCTCGTCGTCGATGGGAACCGCACCTTCGAAGTCGAAGAGTTCGGGGTCCGCGACCACCATCGGCGGCGGCGGCTTCGTCGCCGTCGCCGTCGTCACGGCCATACGCGGCGGCGGCGTGCTGAGAGTGCTGGTCGCGACCGCGCCGGCGTCGGGTTGGCTGACCGGCGCCTGAACCCCCGGGCCCGCGGTCAACACTGAGAACCACCAAACAACCAGACAGAGACCGACGGCCAACACCAATCGGCGATTTTGTGCTTCTTCTTCCATGCAGTTCTCGACCTACGGCGGATCGAATCCACCGGGATGCCAAGGCTGGCAACGCAAAACTCGCTTGATGGCTCGCATGGTTCCCCGCCAGGGCCCATCCTTACGTATGACGGCGATCGCGTACGCGCTGCACGATGGATGGAACCGGCAGCGGGCCCCGAGGCTCTGAAACACCGGGCTCACGAACACCTGATAGGTCCGGAGCCCCGCCACGAGGACGATTTCGAGGACCTTATTCACCATGATGACGCCGTCCACGCCTCGGCCGCGCGGCTCGCGCACCGCCCAAAGCTCGCTCCGACGCTTTGCCCCAGGCGGGAAGCACCACCTCAGCCATCGAGACCAGGCCCTCTTTGCAAAGTCGCACCGCGTCGGGCTGGGCCATCATCACCAGATCAACCGGCGGCAGCGTCGATGCCGTCCTGCGAAACAGCTCTCGGACGAGCCGCTTGATCCGATTGCGAACCACTGCGCCTCCGATTTTGCGTCCGACCGCGAGCCCCAGGCGTGGGCGACCGGCCAGCGATGCGCGGGCGACGACCGTGAATGCGGCGGTCCGGATGCGCACCCCTTCTCTTTGAACCCGCTGAAACTCCCGGCGATGCAGGATGCGAGCCTCTCGCGGAAAACGACCGCCGGCGCCCAGGACCGGCCTGACGACGAGGCGAGGCGTTACGTCAACGGACGCGCTCGGCCCAGCGTTCTTACGCCGAGGCCCGTTCGCGCCCGAAGTCGCCATCTCTACTTCTTGTAAACGTTCGCGCTGAGGCGCTTGCGGCCGCGCTTGCGCCGAGCCTGGATGACTTTTTGTCCGGTGCTGCTTCCCATGCGCTTACGAAAGCCGTGCTTCCGTTTTCGCCGCAGATTCGATGGCTGGAACGTGCGTTTCATACTCGACTCCCGAAGGGGCGCCTTTGTCTCTGCGCGCCACGCGAACTGTCAAGCTGATCATCTGCATCACGTCGATCCTAATTCCTGGTCAGCAAGCGCGCCCCGCGTGCGGACGCTCGGATATCCACTATCCGAGTTGCTCCGGCCAGCGATCGTCGGCTAGCTTCCCTCTTCCGCTCGCCGAGGAGGCTCGACGCGCCCGCCAGCTGCGCCCGCGTCACCCCGTAGACCCAGCGAGCGAGAGAGAAACGGGTGGGTGAGTGAGCACTTCGGCTGGGTCATGGGAACGCCTTCGGACCGCGCTCGGCGAACGCCTGAGCGAACAGGCCTTCGGCACGTGGATCTCACGAATGACCTGCATTCGGGACGAGCCGGGCGTTTTGGTGCTCGGCTTCCCAGATTCGTTCGGACTCGATTGGGTCAACAATCATTACCGTTCCCTCCTCGAGGAGCTCCTGTCCGCGATCGATCCCGCGGCCAAACTCTCGCTGGTCATTCACGAAGCCGACGATCAAGCCGCCTCGCATCTCGCGGCCGGTAACGGCCATCCCCCCGGCCCCGCGCCAAACCCTGGACCTTCGTCTGGACCCGCCGGCCCCATCGCCGCGAAGCCGAGGGTCTCTTCAGATCTTCATGGGCGGAATGGTCGACGGCCCAATGGATCTCCGGTCGGCCACACCGTCGCTCCAGCTCCGCTCAACGATCGGTACACTTTTGAAACATTCGTCACCGGGCCGTCCAACCAGCTCGCCGCGGCGGCCGCGCAGCGGGTCTCGGACAACCCGGGCTACGCCTACAACCCACTCTTCGTGTTTGGGCCGGTCGGACTGGGCAAAACCCACCTCATCCAGGCCATCGGCAACCGGGTGCGTGCGACCACCGCCAACGCGAAGGTGATGTATCAAACCACCGAGCAGTTCGTTAACGACGTCATTCAAGGCATCCGATTCGAGCGGATGGATGAGATACGCAGCGCCTACCGGGCCTGCGACGTGCTCATCATTGACGACATCCAGTTCATTGCCGGCAAAGAAGCGTGTCAGGCCGAATTCTTTCACACCTTCAACGCCCTCTACGACGCCCGCAAACAGGTCGTGGTCACCTCCGACAAGCTGCCCCACGAGATGAAGGATCTCGAGGAACGGGTGAAGACCCGTTTTCAGTGGGGGCTGGTCGTGGACCTTCAGCCGCCCGAGCTCGAAACCCGCGTCGCCATCGTCAAAAAGAAAGCCGACAACGACGCCATTCCTCTGGACGACGAAGTCGCGATGTTCATTGCCCAATCGGTTCGCTCCAACGTGCGGGAGCTGGAGGGATGTCTGATTCGGGTCAGCGCGTACGCGTCACTGGCCAATCAACCGATCACCCTCGATCTGGCCAAGAACGTCCTGCGGGATATCGTGCCCATCCGCGGCAAACTGACCTGCGAGACGATCGTCAAGCGCACCGCCGATTACTTCGAGGTCAAAATCAGCGACCTGAAGTCGAAAAAACGCGGTCGGGCCATCGCATTTCCGAGACAAGTGGCGATGTATCTGTGTCGGAAGCACACCGAAGCGTCGTACCCGGAGATCGGTCACGCCCTCGGCGGCAAAGACCACACCACCGCCCTCAACGCCTTCAATCGGATCGGCGAACGGTCCGCAGACCCCGAGGTCGCCCGCGCCATACACGATCTCGAAAAGCTGTTGCTCGAATGATCAGCAATACACAACATCCTGTGGTTTACTGTGAATCAGCCACTAAATGCAGTGGTCAAAGCTGGGAATCCCATGCGAGTAAGACACCGCGGCAGCCAGTCACAGCCCATGCACCTGATTTCCACAGCGATCTTCAGAAACGAAAGCGGAGCGAAATCAACACCTTGCCGGGTAGATCACAGAATTCACCGGCCCTATTACGACCACTGATCTGATCTATTTATATATAAGATCGAGTATCGAAGGACTTGAGCATGGAGCTGAGCATCCGCGTCCCGGAACTGGTGAAAGCACTGCAGCGAGTGCAGGGCATCGTCGAGAAAAAGACGACCATGCCCATCCTGGCCAACGCGCTGCTGCGCTCGAATGGAAAAGACCGCCTTACGGTTTCTGCCACGGACCTCGAGATAGGGCTGACCGCCGACTATGAGGCCCAGATAGAAACTGAAGGGGCCATGACCTTAGGGGCCAAGGAGCTCTACAACATCGTCCGCTCCTTGCCCGAAGACCTCGTGACGCTTCGGCAGGCCGCCAACCAGTGGGTCGAGATCACCAGCGGCAAGGTGAAGTACAGGATCGTGGGCATGGCGGCGGAAAGCTTCCCGACCTTGGCTTCGTTCGAAAACGTCGACTTCTTCGCCGTCGATGGGCGCATGTTCCGGGAGATGGTGGACAAGACGCTCTATGCGGTTTCCACCGACGAAACCCGCTACAACCTGACCGGCGTTTATTGCGAGCCGGTCTCCGGAAGCCCCGGCCTGCGCATGGTGGCCACCGACGGCCACCGCCTGTCCGTGGTCGAGCGCCCCACCGAAGACACGCCGGCCATGAAAGAAGGCGTGATCATCCCTCGCAAGGGCCTCGCTGAGCTCCGCAAGGTCCTCGACGACGGCGACCAGGCGAGCCGCATCGGATTTGTCGAGAACTCCGCGGTATTCGAAAAAGGCGGCGTCTCTTTGACCATGCGGCTGGTCGATGGTCGTTTTCCTGACTACCAGCAGGTCATTCCCACCTCCTCGTCGCGGCGGGTCCGCATCGACAAGGCGCAGCTGGCCAACGCCCTCAAGCGAACGTCGCTGCTGTCTCCGGACAAAGCGCAAGGCGTTCGTCTCGACCTCACCATGAATGCCATGGCTCTCACCGCCAACAATCCAGATCTCGGGGAGGCGCGGGAAGAGCTCGACGTGGAGTACGACGGCGAAGCGCTGAAGATAGGCTTCAACTTCCGCTACCTCCTCGACGTATTGGGGGTCCTGACCGAAGACCAGGTGGAGCTCGAGCTGACGGACGAACTGTCGCCCGGCGTGCTGCGGGGTGTGGGCAGCGAAGGCTACAAAGCGGTCATCATGCCGATGCGGATCTGACGGGGACCGATGCGGCTTCGGACCGCCACGGTGCGGAACTTTCGAAACATCGCCCACGCCGAGCTCAGCTTCTCGCCTCAGTTCACCTGCCTTCTGGGGCCGAACGGCCAAGGCAAGACGAACGCCATCGAAGCCCTGTACCTCATTGCGGCGCTTCGGCCGCTTCGCAACGTCCTTCGCAAAGCCCTGATCCGGTCGAACGAGGCGGAAGCGAACATCGAGGTGCAGGTCGAGCACGACCGGACCGGCCTCGTTCACGATCTCGGACTAACCCTTCGTGGCGGCCAGCGCACCCTGCGTAAGGATGACAAGGTCTGCGACGCCGCCCAGTTCCTCGGCCATGCGGTGGCCATCGCGTTTACGCCCGACGATCTTCAGCTCGCGAAGGGCGGGCCCGACGGCCGGCGACGATTTCTCGATCGGGCGTTGCTCAACGTCCGCCCTGCGTACCTGAAGGTGGCGCTCCGATACCAAAAAGCGGTCAAGGACCGAAACCGACTCCTGCTCGAAGACGCCGCCGATTCGACGCTCGATGCCTTCGACATCGTCGTGGCCCAGGCCGGGGCGAGCATGACCAGCGCCCGCGCCGCCTACGCCGTCGAGCTGACCCCGACCGTCGCCTCCCGTTTCATCGAGATCGCCGACCCGGCGCCCCAGCTAGACATTCGCTACGCTTCTCATTTGCTCGACGTCGCGCCGGACCGGGCTGAGGAAGCGCTCGCTGAATCGTTCATCGCCGAGCTTCGGCGTCGTCGGGACCGCGACCGTCGCCGTAAGACGACCTCCGTCGGCCCCCATCTCGACGACCTGGTGATCACCTTTGATGGTGCGCCGGCGCGGGACCGCGCGAGTCAGGGTCAGCACCGAGCCCTCGTGCTGGCCTTGAAGCTCGCGGAGATCGAGCATCTGGCCACGGCGCTGGGCGAGCCGCCGGTGCTGTTTCTGGACGACATGTCCTCGGAGCTCGATGAAGACCGGTCGCGGCAGCTGTTCGACGCGGTTCGCCGCCTCGAGGGCCAGGTCATCCTCACCAGTACAGAGTCGGTCGACGTCATCCGCAGTCGCCTGGGCAGCGGCGCCGACGTCCATACCTATAGGGTCGCGTCGGGAACCCTGACCGAAGACCAACTCCGCGAATCCACTTGACCCTTTGGCGGCCGCGTCGCACGGCCAAGGAGCAGATGGCCACCCGAAAACTATCGGACAAGCTCCGCCACATCGACGCTGCGCTCGATGGCAAGAGCGAGGTTTCGACCGCGTCTCCCTCCGCGCTGCATCTCAGCGATCTTCGCTTTTTGCCCATGACCCTGCCCGAAGTCGACCTCGACGCGGTGGACACGTCGCTCGTCTTCCTCGGAAAAACGATCTCGGCGCCGGTCATGGTGTCGCCGATGACCGGGGGCCTCAAGCAGGCGGGGGACCTCAACCGAATGATGGCCGCCGCGGCCGAGGTGGTCGGCATTCCTTTTGGCGTCGGCTCGCAGCGGGTGGCGCTGGAGGTGCCCGATCGGGCGAAAGACTTTCAGGTCCGCGATGTCGCGCCGACCATCCCCCTGTTTGCAAACCTCGGGGCGATTCAGCTGGTGAAGGGGTACGGACCCGACGACGCCTGGCGGGCGGTGGAGATGATCGAAGCCGACGCCCTGTATCTGCACCTCAACGCCATGCAGGAGGTCGTTCAGGAAGGCGGGGATACGAACTGGACCGGGGTTCTGCAGGCAATAGAGAAGGTCTGCACGGAGTTCTCGGCCCGAAAGGGGTGCCCGGTGTTCGTCCGGGAAGTCGGCTTCGGTATCGCCGCCGACGAAGCTCGCCGGCTGCTCGATGCGGGCGTCGACGGGTTCGACTGCGCGGGGGTGGGCGGAACGAGCTGGACGTTGGTCGAAGGCCGAGTCGCCGAAGGCCGTCAGGCGCAGACCCTGGGCCAAACATTCTCCGCCTGGGGCCTGACCACCGCGGAGTCCATCCTCGAGGTTCGGCGCGCCGCAACCGACCTGCCTTTGGTGTCGTCGGGCGGCATCCGCACCGGCCTCGATGTGGCCAAGTGCGTAGCGCTGGGGGCGACGGTGGCGGGGATGGCATCGCCGGTGCTGCGGGCGGCCACCGAGGGCGAGGATGCGGTGGTCGCCTTTCTTCGCACAGTGATCGCGGAGATCCGCGCTACCTTGTTTGGGGTCGGTGCTCCGGACCTGTCGGCATTTCAGAAAAACAGCCGATTGATGCGTCCGGAGAGGCGCCATTGACCATCAATCGACGTTCAGCTCCCCGCATCGCCCTCGAGGCGCCGGTCCGGGTCAATGGGCCCCGGGGCGCGCACCACGTCAAAATCCGAGATCTCAGCCTCGACGGTATGTTCATCGAGAGCGCCCGGCCCTATCCGGCCGGTACCCGTCTCGAATGCACGGTGGAGCTCGCCGGAGGCCGCATCGTCCTCACGGCCGAGGTTCGCCATCAGAGCAACACCTATCGGACCGAGGATGGCGCCGGACCCTACAAAGGAATGGGCACTCGGTTCGTTCGTCTCGGCGCGGACGGACTTCAGACCTTGTCCGGCTACCTCGCGCGGTTGACCTCGGGAAACACAGGGAGCTAGTTTGCGCCGCCCAGCATGGCTCCTTCCAACAGACTCGGCGCCATCGGCTCCGGCGGCCCCTTCGCCGGATTCCGGGACGAAGACTTCGACGCGTTCGAGCGTAAGAAGTGGCGGTCCAACGCGTATACGCTGGCGAGGCGGCAAGCGAAGGATCGAGTGCTGGCGTTGACCCGCGCGATCGAAGAAGAACTGCAGGAAGATCTCGTCGATCTCGAGCTGGGCGCCAGCGAGGAAGCGCCTTCGGTCGCCAACGGACGCCAGGTCAAAGCGCAATGGGTGTTCTTCACCCGTCACGCCGACGCGCGAAACGGTCTCAAGCGCTTTCTCAACAAAACGGATCTCATGAGTGGAGCGGCCAACGTGTTCGACATCGCCGTGCACCACCAGCACGCGTGTCTGGTCCTCCGTCTCGACGACCGCGGTTTTGCGGTGGGCGTGGAGCTGGCGTCGAAAGCGACCGTCGACCTGGAGAACGCGTCGAAGAAGCTCGGCTATCAAGACGCCCGGGCCGACCTGCTCCCGATCCTGCAGTCGTTGCCCAACGACACTCAGCTCGTTTGGCGCGATGAGCGAACCCCGGCCATCGACCTTACCGACGACTCGCTCAGCCGTCTGCAATCCGACCTGCTTTCGGCCTCCAGCACTCTCAAGATCGAGGCCCTGATGCGTCGTGACGAGGAGATCCTGCGCTCGGATGCCTTGATCGGCACGGTCGAGGAGATCGTCGCGGCGTTCATTCCTCTGTACCGCTTCTTGGCTTGGAGTCCCGAAAACGACTACGCGGGCATCAAGGTCGAGATCAAACGGCAGAAAAAGAAACAGGCGAAGCAACCCACGGAGACGGTGGCCATCGCCGCCGGGACACGGGTCACGATTCTGTCCGGCCTGTTCTCGGGCCGCGCGGGTTACGTGGCGGAGATCGAGCGCGGCAAAGCGAAGGTGATGGTCGGGCCGGTCTCGGTCACCGTCGACGCCAAGGACCTCAAGGCGAGCTGATGCTTCGGCGGTCGCCATCGCCGTCTCGTCCTGCCTTCAGCCACCTTCGTCGGAAGATTCTGAATACCGTCGCCGTCGCCGCCGCGGGCGTATTCGCGGGCCTGATGTACGCCCGATACACGCGGCCGGCGTCGTTGGCCGAAGCGCCGACGGCCGAGGCCGACGCCGCGCAACGACGAACGGAGGCGCTGTACGGCACGACCGGGGCGATCGTTGCGCTGCTCGGCGTTCGTCTCGCGAGCGTCATTCGCGCCATCGTCTCCGGATACTTGGACGAATAGCCGTCGTTTTTTTGCACACATCAAATTACACGTTCATTCTACGGCCCATGACGAAAGCGTCCGAGGGCTGGTCGTCTCCCGAGCCGAACGAACGGCGTCGAAGCCCACGCATGGGATTCGACCTACCGATCGCGGTTCCCGTTCACGTTCGATCGGAGCTTGGGGTTCATCGCGGCGTCGCCCGCAACATCTCCGAGGGCGGCATGCTGGTGGAACTCGAAGAAGCGCCCCCGATCGGCTCCACGGTGGAGATCACCATTGGCGGTGGTTACGGACGGACCGGCAGTACGGAGACGGTGACCCTGACCGCGGAGGTTCGTCACCAGGTTGCGTGGTCGTTCATCGGTCCCGCCGGCCAGGGCCGTCTGCGCGGGGTGGGGCTTCGTTTTGTATCGATGGCCGCCAATGCGCCCGCCGGCGCGTGGCTTCACTGAGCGCGCAGTCAGGCCCGGATGATGCCCCCGACCAGATTGTAGACCGCGGTTCGATGGGGCATCGGGCGCCCATCGGTGACATCGTTCACCCGCGCTTCGGTCAATCCGTTCTTGAGTTGCTCCGTCCAGTCCGTGGGAATGTCGTAGTTCGGATTGTGGGCGACGGCGGGGTTGGCGGCGGAAAAGGCAGGGGTGTTGAAGGTGATCATCCGTCCCCCGCCCAGGGACGAGTACTTCTTCATCCACCGAGGTCGGTATCGCTCCGTCGCCGAGGCGGGCACCCATCGTGCGGCCTCGACCGACGCGTCGTGGTACGAAGCCGGCGAGGTCCCGTTGAACAGCGAGGCGCGACCGTCGGGCCCGCCGACGGCCGGGAACAACCCGGTCCTATGGCCCTGGATGCTCTTGGCCATTTGCGTGTGAGCACCCTGACCCTGCTGCCCATGTCCGCCCCGACCCTGCTGTTGTCCGTCGTCTCGGTAGATCGGAGGAAGGCCGGCCCGGATATCGACGCCGGTTCCATCGCCGTCGCTTCCTCCCGCCTTCGGCCCATCAGCGCTGCGACTCCGATCGACGTTCGGAGTCTGTTGGAGGGCAGCGAGTTTCGGGGTCGTTGCCATGTCGATGCGAGTTATCGGCCCGGCCCGGCCACGGTTGCCGAAAAAGCCCAGCTTCTTCGATCACTTAGCGTGTATGACAAGTAGGACACCGTTCCGTTCCCAGTCGTCGTTCGGCGATGTCTTGACAGTCCGCGGTAGGGACGCACAAGGTGCCACCCGGCGAAATTCGCCGAGCCGGGGCCCGTCGGCGTAAGCCGAGGGGGATACGCGGCGAGCCAACGGAGCGTTATGCCGAAAGACGATGCGATCGAGTGTGAGGGAATTATTAAGGAAGTCCTGCCCAACGGGATGTTCCGGGTGGAGATTGCGCCGGGCCAGAATGTGCTCGCGTACGTCTCCGGCAAGATGCGGAAGTTCTTCATTCGCATCGTGCTGGGGGACAAGGTCACGGTCGCCCTGTCGCCGTACGACCTCACCAAGGGGCGGATCGTATACCGTGCCCGTTAACCCCTAGATCGCCTCGTCCAAGAGATCCGCGAGTCGGGCGAATTCGGTCAGTGTCAGGCGCTCCGCGCGCCGCTCCAGGTCGAACCCTGACTTCGCCACGGCGTCGATGCGTTCACCGCCGAAAGCGGACCTCAATGCATTACGAAGCATCTTGCGTCGTTGACCGAACGCCGCTTTGACGACTCGCTCGAAGTGCAGCGGGTCTCGCACCGGCGCGGCGGGCGTGGCCCGCCAGCGCCAGGTGATCACCGCCGAATGGACCTTCGGGGCCGGCCAAAAAGCGCCGGGGGGTATCGTTCGCCCGCGGCGAAGCTCGGCGTGCAGCTGAAGAAGCACCGACAGTCGCCCGTAGGCTTTTGTGCCGGGTTCGGCCAGCAGGCGGTCTACCACTTCCCGCTGCAGCAGGAGCGTGACCGGTCCTAGTCGCGCCCTTTGCGCCACCAGACGGACGATGAGCGGGGAGGAGATGTTGTAAGGGATGTTGCCGACGACCGCCGGCCGTGACACCTCCGGGAGTCGGGCGGCGAGGTCTTCATCCAGCGCATCGCCGTGCACGATGTCGAGGTGGGCCACGCTCGCGAGCTCGGTCTTGAGCATCGAGACCAGCACCGAGTCCTTCTCGACGGCCACCACCGGTCGTCCGTACCGAGCCAGCCGTCGGGTCAGGGTCCCGGGACCGGGGCCGATCTCGATGAAGCCGGCCGGGCTGTCGGCGTCGGCGGTGGCCGCGATGTCTTCGAGGGCGTGTGCGTCGACCAGGAAGTTTTGACCCAGTCGCTTCTTGGCCCGGAGTTGATATCGCTGGACGAGGTCTTGCACCTCGGCGTGCGCGTTCATGCCTTTGCTCTGCGCTCGAACAGCGGCCACTGGGCGCGAGCGGTGAGGTCGAGGCCGCTCTGCTCGCCGCGACAGAGGCGGGTCAAACCGGCACGGGCGATCATCGCCGCGTTGTCGGTGCAGAAGCGGCGAGACGGCAAGAAGACCTGCACCCCTTCTCGGCGGCCGCGGTACTCGGCCATCGAACGCAGCCGACTGTTGGCGGCCACCCCTCCCGCCAGGACCAAGGCGCCGTCGCCGCTCTTTTTGGCCGCCCGAAACGCTTTCTTGAGTAGGTTTTCCGCCACCGCCTGCTGAAAGGCGGCGCAGAAGTGACCGAGCGCCGCCCCGGTCGGTGGGCGCCCCATCTCATCGATCATCCGCGCGACGGCGGTCTTCAGCCCGGAGAAAGAGAAGTCGAGGTTGTCTTTACCCGGCATCATGATGGGGAAGCGAAAGCCTTCGCCGGAGTAACCATCGGCGAGGCGATCGATGACCGCGCCGCCGGGATAACCGAGCCCGAGTAGCTTGGCCGTCTTGTCGAACGCCTCGCCCGCCGCGTCGTCCCGGGTCGCGCCCAGGTGTTCATAGTGACCCCAGTCGTGAACCCGAACCAGGTTCGTATGGCCTCCGGACACCAGCAGCGAAACGAACGGCGGCACGGGGGCGATGGTCTCCAGGAGGCTGGCCGCAATGTGTCCTTCAAGGTGATGGACGCCGATCAGGGGCCGGCCGGTGGCCAGGGCCAGGCCCTTCGCGAACTCGACCCCGCACAGCAGCGACCCGATGAGGCCGGGCCCCGCGGTGACCGCGATTGCGTCGACCGCTTCGAGGGGCAGGTTCGCCCGATCGAGGGTCGCTTCGAGAACCGGCTGCAGGCGCCGGACGTGGTCGCGGGACGCGACCTCGGGCACCACGCCTCCGAAGGGGCGGTGGACCTCGACCTGGGAGTGCACGACGTTGGCGAGCAAGGTCCGCCCGTCGTGATCCAGGACGGCCATCGCGAGCTCGTCACACGACGATTCTATGCCCAGAACCCGCATCAGTGCCCACAAGAAGGTCCGGATCCGAACCCGTCAAGGGAGGTTGGCCAGGATGCGCCGAACCTCGTCGGCCAACTTTCCCGTTTTCTCGTACCGCAGAAAGCTCCGGTAGTAGCGTTTCGCTTTTTCCTGGTCGCCGGCGTTGGCGTAGACGATCGCCAGCGCCAGATGGGCTCGCGCCTGCTCTCGGTCCAGCTTGAGCGCCCGCCACGCCGCCGCTCGGGCTTTGCGGTCTTCTTCGAGACGCACCCACACCATCGAGAGCTCAGCGTGAGCGGCGGCGTTGTCGGGATCCGCCTGCAGCGCGCTATCGAAGCTACTGCGCGCGAGTCGAACGTTCTTTTCGCGGAGGTGACGGCGCCCGATCTCGACCAGCTTCTCCGCTTCTCGGCTCCGTTCGTCGGTCGGCCGTTCAGCGATGGGGCCGCTGGGCCCCGATGGTCGGTCGGGGTCGAAGTCTCGGTCGGGCCTCGGGGTCTCGCCGGTGAAGACGCCGCCGAGCAACAAAACGAACCCCGCCGCGAGCGCGGCCACCGCGGTGGCGATACCCGGAAGCATTCGCCGCCAGCGGGGGCCACCGAGCGCCCCGTCGACCTCCACCTCGCGGTCTCGGTCGCTCGAGAAGAAGTCGTGACGCCCATCGTCGACATCGTCCGGCGCCGACGTCGCCAGCGCCGGGTCCGGGGTCGGTTTCTGCAGTACGACCTGCACGGGCATCGTGGGCGCTACGTTGCCGGGAACGGTATCCGACGACGGCGGGTCGGACGTGTTGGGCATTGTCGGCGCCGGCAACGGACGAGGCATCAGATCCGCGATCGTCGACGCGTCTTCCCCGATACCTGTCGTCGCCGCGAGCGGCGGTGGGTTTTCCAACCCCTGCCCGGCGCTTATCCCACCGACGGGGCCGGGAACGACGTGAAGCGCCGAGATGACGTCGGACGTACGGGTGACGGCGACGAGGGCCGGCTCGAGCATCGGTCCTTCGGCCGGGGCCCACGCTGCGGAGCGCTCGGCGTCTTTGCTCGCGTTCTCGGGGGTAGCGACCAGCGTTCCATGGGCGTGCAGATCGGCGACCAGGGCCAGCGCGTCGAGGTCGAGCATCGGCGCGTCATCGATGACCTCGAGCACGGTTCGGCGGCCATCAAAAAGTTGGAGGACGGACTGCATGTCGTCGGGGACAACCGGGAGCGCCCCGGTGAGGGCATCGAGATCAAGGGTCAGCCGCGTCGCCAACGGGGGAACGCGGACCGTCAGCTTGGTCCATTCATCGACTCGACGCATTCCCTCGAGCAAGATGGATTGCGTAGACGTCTGAATCACGTCCGCCCGTTCGATGGGTCGGAACTCGAGCTCGAATATCCCGTCTTCCCACAGCAGCATCCGGTAGATCGCTTCTATCGGCGGCATATGCGCCAGCCGCGCGTCGACGACCCGACCGTCCCGAAAATAGAGGGTGCCCCGCCGATCTCCGCCGCTGACGAAACCTCCACTTTGGCGGGGGTCGGTGGATAGATCGGCGATTCCGGTGCGCCGGCCGGACTCCATGAGCTGGAGCAGATCGACGACGCCCATGTTGGCCAAAGTGCCGCTGAGGTTGCCGGCGTTATCGTTTGCGGCGAGCGCGGCCTCGGTTCGTTGACGTTCGAGCAGCTCATTGATTCGGTCCAGGAGGTCTCGGACCAAGACCGGCTTCTTGAGGTAGAAATCCGACCCGGCGTTGATCGCGCGGATCTCCTCCTCGGCGGAGTCGTTCGCAGAGAGAAAAATAACCCCGGTGCGCTCGGTCACCGGGTCCGACTTCAAACGTTGGGCGAGCTTGAATCCGTCGTCGTCAGGCAACTGACTGTCGGTCACCATCACGTCCGGCGGCGTCCGCAGAGCCAGCTCGAGCGCGTCGTGGGTCGATTCCGCGGTCAGGACCCGTAATCCCGCCTTCCTGAGGCCAACCTCGAGCGCACGAAGGCATCGGGCGTCGGAATCGACCAGGAGGACTGATTTGCGCGGACCCATTTGCGACACTGGCCTTCCTTCTGTCGGAACCTTGGGCGCCGCTGACGGAAACACGCGCTCAAAACCCCGGTCAAGCAGACCGCCGTCGCGTCGCGGTTGACCCCGCGGCCGGGCACTCGTAATGACCTAGGACGCCGTGGGCCGGAACGACGGAACACACGTCACTGACATCCTCCCTGCGAGTGGCTCGGTCACTCGAGTGAACCCCACGTCTGCCCGCCTCTATGTGCCCACCGGTCCCGACAAAGGCCGCGGGGCCAGCGTCGATAACCGTCCGGTTCTCGTCGGCGCGGATCCGAGCTGTGAGCTGGTTCTCGCGGATCGCTCCGTGTCGAGGAAACACGCCGAGGTGCGGCGCGAGCGCGAGTTCGTGATCGTCCGAGACCTCGGCTCCACCAACGGAACGTTCTATCGCGACGCCCGGGTGGTCGAGGTGTCGGTGCCGCTCGGCGAAGAGATCGCCTTCGGTAAGACGCGGGTCCGGGTGCTGCCGGAAGAGGTGGCGGTCGAGGCGCGGCCCCACATTGCGGATCGCCTCGGTCCGCTCGTGGGCAGCGATATTCGGATGCGCGAGATCTTCACCCTGATCGAAGACATCGGGGATTCCGAGGTCACGGTCGTGGTGGAGGGCGAAACCGGGACCGGCAAGGAGTTGGTCGCCAAAGCCATCCACGAGCACTCGAACCGACGCGGCGCGCCCATG
The DNA here is from genome assembly GCA_028289325.1 of Myxococcota bacterium. Taxonomy (GTDB): domain Bacteria; phylum Myxococcota; class Kuafuiibacteriia; order Kuafuiibacteriales; family Kuafuiibacteriaceae; genus JANQQN01. Next base: position 20,256 of record JANQQN010000016.1, read on the forward strand.
GTGGTGTTCGACTGCGCCAACCAGCCCAAAGATCTCATCGAGAGCGCGCTGTTCGGCCATATCAAGGGCGCATTTACCGGCGCCACCGCGCCTCGCGCGGGCTCGTTTCAACGCGCCGACGGCAGCACCATCTTTCTCGACGAGCTCGGCGAGTTCGGCCTCGAGCTGCAACCGAAGCTCCTGCGGGTTCTGGAGGCGCGGGAGATCCAGAAGGTGGGCGGAGACGGCTACGAGCCGGTAGACGTGCGCATCATCGCCGCGACGAACCGGAACCTCCGCCAGGAAGTGCGGGCCGGCCGATTTCGCGAAGACCTCTATTACCGGCTGGCGGTGGTCAAGATTCAGCTGCCTCCGCTTCGAGACCGCACGTCCGACATTCCGCTCCTGGTCGAGCACTTCATCCAGCGCAACGGCGCCAGCTGCTCGATCGATCCGGGATCTTACGCCAAGCTGATGGCTTACGATTGGCCAGGAAACGTCCGCGAACTGAAGAATGTGGTGGACCGGGCCGCGGCGCTCAACCGGGGTAAGACCAACATCGACCTGGCCCAGTACGTTCAACCGGAAGATCTCTCCCCGAGACCGGCCCACGAGCCGACGGCCGAACCCGATCTCTCGATGTCGTTTAAGGAAGCCAAAGGCCGGGTGGTGTCCGACTTCGAGAGCCGCTACATCGAGCGCCTTCTCCGGCAACACAAGAACAACATTTCGGTCGCCGCCCGGGAGGCGGGCATCGACCGAAAGCACTTCAAAGACCTGATGCGGAAGTACGGAATCGAAGCGCGACCGGGGGACAGCGACCCCTGATCACGTCGTCCCGGCCTGCTGGCCTCCTGGCTTACCGAATGCTGAAGCCGTCGCTGTTGACCTCGACCCGCGCCACCTGGGGGTGACCCGACGCCTCCTGGGCCAGGCGCCGAACGTCGGCGGCCGGTACCCGGGCCAGCAGCATGACTTGATCAGCGTGGTCCGTGCGCATGTTTCGGCGCACGGTGCCTCCGATTCCCGCCACCACCGACCGGGCGTCCTCGTCGCTCACGCCGCGGTTGAATTGGATGATCAGCTCGGCAGTTTCATTCGGCATCGAGAACCTCGTATTCCTTCAACGCCTCGATGAACGCGGGATCGGCACCGTTCTCTTCCATCCCCGTCCGGGTCAGCGAGATCAGCTCCGCGCGAGGCTTGAGACCGGCTTTGGTCCGCCGCGCCACCCAGGTGATGGCCTTGCGGGACACGGGCGGATCCCCGATCTCCACCGGGAGCGAGCGCTGCTCGTAGCCGCCGTAAAAGCCGTCGAGCAGCTCGAGCTGCTTCTTGTTGAGCTCAAATACGACCCCAAACACCGACGCCCCGGCGGCATCGGTCAGGTTCGGAAGGCCCTCCTCGGGATTCTTCATGTTCGGCTTATCGAACGACAACCGCATGTCTTTCAGGACGGCGGCGCCGATGACGTCGGTCGGACCGATTCGGTCGTACATTCGGCCTTGAACGGTCGCCGGACCGTAGGTGAACACCAGCGGCATAAGAGCGGGGATGGTGGCATCGATCGACGCTCGGGGCCAAGAGCGGAATGGTCGCGAGTCCGGCCGATGCAAGGTCCTTCGCAATGGGCTCAGGACATATGATCCGCCGTACTAGGCTTCGGGCCGCGTGTGAACTATGGAATCTCGGAATGGACGAAGTTCACGAGCCTCTCTTTGTTCGTGCCTGCCGCGGAGAACCGGTCGAGCGCACGCCGATCTGGGTGATGCGACAAGCGGGCCGCTATCTCCCCGAGTATCGGGACGTTCGCGCTCAGACGGATTTTCTGGGCCTGTGTAAGACCCCCGAGCTCGCGGCGGAAGTCACGTTTCAGCCGATCCGGCGGTACGGTCTCGATGCGGCGATCATCTTCAGCGATATCCTGGTTCCCGTCGAAGCGATGGGTATCCCGCTCGATTATCAGCCCGGCCCGGTCCTCGGAAAGACCGTGCAGTCGATGTCCGACGTCGACGCGCTCCGGATTCCCGACCCCGTATCCGACATGGGGTTCGTCATGGACGCGGTGCGAACCTTTGTTTCCGGGATGCCGCAGACGCCCTTGATCGGCTTCGCGGGCGCACCCTTCACTCTCGCCGCGTACATGATCGAGGGCGGCGGCTCCCGTCACTACGCCGAGACCAAGCGGTTCCTCTACGACCAGCCGAAAGTCGCGCGAGCCCTGTTGAGCAAGCTGGCGCGAACCGTCGCCGACCATCTGATCGCTCAGGCCGAAGCCGGCTGCAGCGCGCTGCAGCTGTTCGACTCGTGGGCGGGATACTTGTCGCGAGACGATTATCTGAGCTTCGCGCTTCCGTTCACGATCGAAATCGTCGAGGTGGTCAAAGCCGCCAAGCCGGACGTACCGTTCATCGTGTTTCCGAAGGGTGCGGCGGCATGTTTTCCGGAGCTCGCTTCGATCGGGGCCGACGTGCTGGGCGTCGACTGGCTGTTCCCGCTCGACGAGGTGGACCGCCGTACGGAAGGCAAGGTGGTGCTGCAGGGCAATCTGGATCCCTGCGTGTTGTTCGGCCCCAAGGAGAACATCGAGCGCCAGGTGCAGCGCATCCTCAACGAGGCCCTTCACATCAAAGGCCACGTGTTTAACCTCGGCCACGGCATTCTCCCGCAAACCGACCCCGAACATATGGGCGCGCTGGTCGAATCGGTGAAGCGCCTCGGCGTGCGTCGGGTGCCGGCGGACCTGCAGTGAACCGAAAGGTGATCATCGTCGGGGCCGGAATCTCCGGTCTCGCAACCGCGGAAGCGATCGTACGCCGGTCGACGGCCGCTGGCGCGCCGGTCGATGTCGAGCTCCTGGAAGCGTCGTCGGTCCCCGGCGGCAAGATTCGTTCGTCGGTCGACAACGGCTTCGTCGTCGAGACCGGACCCCACGGGTTTTTGGACAAAGAGCCTAAGATGTTCGAGCTCATCGACCGGCTTGGGCTGCGCGAGGAGCTGATCCCCGCCGACCTGTCGTCCGCCCGGCGGTTCATCGTGCGGGCTCAGAAGATGCGCGAGCTGCCGTCTTCACCGGCATCCTTTCTGTGGTCGGACATCCTCCCGTTGATGGGAAAGCTTCGGGTCGCGATGGAGCCGTTCGCCGGCGGACCGCCGGCCGATGTCGAGGAGTCGGTTTGGGACTTCGCGTCCCGGCGGATCGGCCGGCAAGCGGCGGACGTGCTCGTGGATGCGATGGTGACGGGGATCTACGGCGGAGACCCGAAGGTCCTCAGCCTTCGCGCCGCGTTTCCGCGGATGTTCGAGCTCGAGACGGCCCACGGAAGCCTCATCCGGGCCCAGCTGGCCGTGGCGCGGGAACGCCGGCGACAGAAGCAGCTCGCACCCGGCGCCCACGTTCCCAAGCAGAACACGGGGGCGCCCGCGGGCACCCTGCACTCGTTCCGGCGGGGGTTGGGAACGCTGACCGACGCGCTCGCGGCCACCACCAAGATCCACTACGACCACGCGGTCGACCGGGTGGAGCGCCCAAACGGAAAGTTCGAGCTCAAGACCTCTCAGGGATCGATGGCCGCCGACGCCGTGGTTCTCACCCCGCCCTGCCGGCAGATGATCGACATGATGGGGCATTGGAGCGATGGGATGGCGACGGCGTTGAGCGAGATACCGTACGCCGCCGTCCATGTGGTGGTGCACGCCTTCCGGGCGGACGCCGTGCCCCATGGTCGGCTGCATGGTTTCGGGTTTCTCATACCCGGTACCGAAGAGAGAGACCTGCTGGGCTCGATCTGGGCTTCATCGGTGTTTCCGCCTCACGTCCCCGAAGGCACGATCATGTTCCGATCTATGGTCGGCGGCTATCGCCGGCCGGACCTCGGAGCGGCGAGTGACGACACGCTGGTCGAGCGGGTTCGTGCCGAGCTCAGCGAGTTTTGTGGGGTCGACCCCAATACGGAGCCTCTGTTGCAGCGCGTCATTCGATGGGACGAGGCGATTCCCCAGTACACCCAAGGTCATCTCGACCGAGTGGCGGCGGCGGATCGCTTTCAGGCCGAACATCCCGGTCTGTTCCTGTCGGGCAACGGTCTTCGCGGGGTCGCGATGCTCAACTGCGTGGCCGAGGGAGATCGGGTCGCCGAACAGGTGTTGATGAGCATGTCGTCGTGAGTCGTTTGAAACATGGCTCTGGCGGCATCTCGCAGGTGGGGTAGGGTCGCAGCATGCGATGCCCGATCTGCAAAGAGGTCGTGGCGAACGACGGCAAAGACCGCCCGTTCTGTTCGGCCCGGTGCAAAAAAATCGATCTCGGCAACTGGCTGACCGAAGCGTATCGAATCTCGCGCCCCATGAACGAGGACGAGGTCGAAGCCACCCTTCGGGTCGACGAGTCCGAAGGGGCGGACGAGGTACATTGAAGTGAAGGAACAGGACGCGAAGGCTGGCGAGGCCTCGGGTCGAGAGGTAGGCCCCAACTTTGTCCGCGCGATGGTCGCGACGGACCTCCAAGAGGGCAAACACGAACGGCCGGTGACCCGGTTTCCGCCGGAGCCCAACGGCTATCTGCATATCGGTCACGCGAAGGCGATCTGCTTGGGCTTCGGCATCGCCGAAGACTTCGGCGGACGGTGTCACCTCCGCTTCGACGACACCAACCCCGCGAAGGAAGACCAGACCTTCGTCGACTCGATTCAGGAGGACGTCCGATGGTTGGGCTTCGACTGGGGTGAGCATCTCTACTTCGCGTCGAGCTACTTCCAGCAGCTGTATGACTACGCCGAGGCGCTGATCGAGGCGGGCAAGGCCTACGTCGACGACCTTTCCGAGGAGCAGATCCAGCAGTACCGAGGAACGGTCACCAAGCCGGGCACGCCGAGTCCGTACCGAAAGCGCTCGGTGAAAGAGAACCTCGATCTGTTCCGGCGGATGCGGGGGGGTGAGTTCGACGACGGCTCGAAGGTATTGCGGGCGAAGATCGACATGTCGTCGTCCAACATGAAGATGCGTGATCCGCTCTTGTATCGAATTCGCCGGCAGCACCATCACCAGACCGGCGACGAGTGGTGCATCTACCCATTCTACGACTTCACCCACTGCCTGTCGGATTCGATCGAGGGGGTGACCCACTCGCTGTGCACGCTCGAGTTCGAGAACAATCGAGAGATCTACGACTGGGTGCTCGACAACCTCGACGTTCCGCAGCCGCAGCCGCGGCAGACGGAGTTCGCTCGGCTGGCCCTCACCCATACGGTGATGTCCAAGCGGAAGCTGCTTCAGCTCGTCAACGAAGGGCGGGTCGGAGGATGGGACGATCCGCGGATGCCCACCATCGCGGGGATGCGCCGGCGCGGTTATCGGCCCGAAGCCATCCGCACCTTCTGCGACAAGATCGGGATCGCGCGAGCGAACAGCGTGGTCGACAAGGCCCTGCTCGAATCCACGGTGCGGGATGATCTGAACCCCGATACCCCGCGGGTGATGGCTGTTCTTCGGCCGCTGAAGCTGGTCATCACCAACTATCCCGAGGGCGAAGAAGAGCACTTCGACGCCCCCAACCTTCCCGATGATCCGGATCGCCTCGGTGCCCGATCCGTGCCCTTCAGCCGGGAGATCTGGATCGAGGCGTCGGACTTCATGGAGGATCCGCCCAAGAAGTTCTTCCGCCTCGCGGTCGGAAAAGAAGTCCGGCTACGCTGGGCGTACCTCGTGACGTGTACAGGATTCGTCAAAAACGACGAGGGTGAAGTTGTCGAGGTGCACTGCACATACGATCCCGACACCCGAGGCGGCACGCCGCCCGACGGACGTAAGGTGAAGGGGACGATTCATTGGGTATCGGCGCAGCACGCCGTCGACGCGATGGTCCGCCTGTACGATCACTTGTTCAAAGTCGAGCATCCCGACCAGGACCCTGAAGTGTCGTTCCTCGATGAGCTCAACGAACACTCTTTGGAGGTGGTCGACGGGGCCAAGCTTGAGCAGAGCCTCGGTAGCGCCAAAGTCGGGGCCCGCTTCCAGTTCGAGCGGACTGGATACTTTATCGTGGACCCCGATAGTGGGCCTGACGGACTGGTCTTCAACCGCATCGTGGCGCTGCGGGACAGCTGGGCGAAGCTGGTCAAGAAGACCGGCGGCAACTAACACACGGCGGCGGCAGTTCCGACGCCGGTCGGAACCCGGCCCCCAGCCGCGCTGTTCCTTTCGCGGGCGGTACTCATTGTGATCCGTCTCGCGGTCGTCGGGCGTTGGTCGCGCCGTTGTAACCGCGCTCGCTTTGACTCGCCGGCGAGCGGCGCCGACACTCCGCGGTGATGCGCACGGTCCTCTTTGTGCTGGTCATCGCAGCCGGCGGGACCGCAACACCGGCTGCTGCTCAGCCGACGGTCGAAACCGCTTTCAACCCCACTGCGCAACTTATCTTGCAGCAGGCGCTGGGCCTGACCGCGACCCAGGTCGAGGAGCTGGTGGAGGACGAGCTGCGTGCGCTGTACGGGCTGGTCGACGTGCCGACCTTTCTTCGCCTCAGCGCGAACGCGCAGAGCATGACGAACCGGGGCCTGGGCGTCGACTACGCCAGCGAGTTCGACAACCTCGTCATCGGGATCGCGGCGACCGCCGCTGCCGACGCCGGCGATACCGACATCGCCGACTTTCGGGCCGTCGCCGACGGGGACACCGACCGCGAGGTTCCGGTGAGCGCAGGGGTGCAGGTCGGCTTGATGGTCGGATACCGGGTCCTCGATGACTTGGAGGTGTACGTCAACGGTCTGTACTACCCCCTAGATCTCGGCGACTTCCGCGGCACGTTCTACAACGTGGGGGCTCATGTTCAGTACCAAGCGCTCGAGGGTTACGGATCGCGATCGCTGCTGTGGTGGGGCGGGCTGGAGCTGACCACCGGCGTCGAGATGTCCAGGATGGACCTCGAGCTCGACGACACCTTCGAGGCCTCCGGTCGCATCGCGCCCGGCTTCGTCCTCGATACGGAGTCCGCCGGTACGCTTCGGCTCGAGCAGCTCGCCTATACGATTCCGTTCGAGGCGACGACCCGGGTGACCATGCTCTATTTCCTGACCCTGTACGGCGGACTGGGGTTGGATATCCAGTTTGGTAACGCCCGGATGAACCTCGACTTGGACTCGGAGCTGTCGACGACGGACCCGAACGCTGGTCCGCTCGACCTCGGGACGGCCCGGATCGCGGTCGACGACCGAGGCGATCCGAACCGGGTGATGTTCCGGGTCCTCGGCGGGTTCCAGCTCAACATCTGGCGCCTGAAGATCTTCGGTCAACTCAACTTCCTCACCTCCGACCTGACCGTCGGCTTGGCGGGGGGCGTGAGGGTCGTGATATAAGTCGCCTCCGCAGGAGCGCACGATGAGCCAGGATAAGGAAGGCCCGATCAAAAGAGGGCGTCGCGGCTTTCAGGTCGACGGAGCGCAGGCCCCCCAAGCGCGCGCGCCGAAGGCTCGCTCCATCGACGCGGCCCTCCGCCTCGACATCGACGAACCGCCGACCCTTGCCGAGGGCGAAACGGCCTACAATCCTCAGCGGGTGCGGGCGTTCCTCGAGGGACGGATCACGCTCGGCGACCTCGAAGGCATTACCAAACAAGAGCAGTACCAGATGGCGGAGGTCGGTCATTCTTATCTGACGTCAGGCAAGCTCGACGAAGCGAAGACCGTGTTCGAGGGCCTGCTGGCCCTGGACCCGTTCGACGCCTACTTTCACACCGCGCTGGGTTCGGTGGCTCAGCAGCAGGGCGATCTCGACCAAGCGGATACGCGCTACACCCGGGCCCTGGAAATCAACCCGTACGCCGTCACGGCGATGGCCCATCGGGGAGAAGTGCGGGTCACCCAGGGTCGCCTCAGCGAAGGGACGGAGGATCTGATTCGCGCCGTACAGGCCGACCCTCAAGGCAAGGAGCCGGCGGCCGTGCGGGCCCAAGCGACTCTCAACGTGCTCCGCGACCAGCTGGCGGCGGCCGCGTCGGGCGCTGATGCCGCGTCGTCGACCCCCCGAGCGTCATCGTCACCCCGAGCGTCATCGTCACCCCGATCGGTCGGCGGCGGCCCGCCTCCGCGCCCTCGCGCGTCTTCCCCGGGCGCGCCTCGCCCTCGGGCCCCGTCCGCCGGCGACCCCCAGTCCCGCGGGCGGCGCCCCACCCCGCGGAAGACGTAGCCCGGCCCCACGACCGCAGCGATGGCGACCGCAGGCAAACTTCTCGTCGTCGACGACGAGCGCAACATCCTGGTGAGCCTCTCCCGAGCGCTCGAGTTGGAAAACTACGAGGTCGTCACGGCTCGCAACGTCGCCGAAGCGCGGCATCAGCTGCGAGCCGCGGCGCCGGATCTGTGTCTGTTCGACGTCAAGCTGCCGGACGGTGACGGCCTTACTCTGCTCGAAACGATGCAAGACGATCCGGATCGGCCGCCGGTGATCGTCATGAGCGGACACGGGACCATCGACGACGCGGTGCGGGCGCTCCAGCTCGGCGCCGTCGACTACCTCGAAAAGCCGATCGGTCAAGACCGCTTGCTGCTCACCGTCGCCAACACGCTCGAACGGTCCCGCCTGCGGGCCGAAAACGCCGAACTCAAAGCCCAGCTCCCGCTTGAAGACCGCACGATCATCGGGCGTTCGAAGGTCATCGAAGCGCTCAAAGCGCAGATCGACCGGGTGGCGGTGAGCGAGGGTCGAGTTCTGATCACCGGCGACAACGGGACGGGCAAAGAGCTGATCGCCCATGCTATCCACGCCGCCTCCCGGCGGTCGGCTCACCCCTTCGTGAGCCTCAACTGCGCTGCGGTCCCCGCGGAGCTGATCGAATCCGAGCTTTTCGGTCACGAAAAGGGCGCGTTCACCGGTGCGGTGTCGAAGAAGATCGGCAAGTTCGAGCGCGCCGACGGCGGTACCCTGTTCCTCGACGAAGTGGGGGACATGCCGGCGAATATGCAAGCTAAGTTGCTACGGGTGCTTCAGACCGGAGAGCTGGAGCGGGTGGGGGGCAACCAGACGTTCAAGGTCGACGTGCGGGTGTTGGCCGCGACCAACAAAGACCTGCCCGAGGAGATCGCGGCCGGCCGATTCCGCGAGGATCTGTATTACCGGCTGAACGTGGTCCCTCTTCGAAGTCCGCCGCTTCGCGACCGCCGCGAAGACATTCCGCTGCTGGTCGAACGGTTCCTCGCCGATGTAGCGACTCGGAACCAGCGTCGTGCCCCCACGCTGACCGCCGGCGCTCTGGCCCTTCTCGCCAGCCACGACTACCCCGGCAACGTTCGGGAGCTTCGCAACCTCGTCGAGCGTATCGTGATCCTGGCCCCGCCCCATCAAGATGTGCTGGACGAGGCGGATATCCGAGACTTCGTGCCGACCCGGCGACCGGACAGCCCGGTGGGATACGAGCCCGGCAAGCGGCTCTCCGAGCTGGTGGCCGATGCGGAGCGGGCCATCGTGGTCGCCGCGCTTCGCGCCCACAACGATGTGGTGGCCGACACTGCGCGGGCGCTCGGGGTCGAGCGCTCCAACTTCCACAAGAAGCTCAAAGCGCTCGGCTTGAAGTGATCCAGCGCGTGTCCGCCGGTACCCGGGGGCTCGAGGTGAACGCCACCCGGTGCGGGTGACGCTCGCGCCAAAGCCCCGAGATCACTACTATAAGTAGGATCCGAAGCCCCGTGGCACGCGGCCTGCTCTGTCCTCTCCCCAAGAATGATTGCCGCCGAGTGCGGCCCTCACGCTGAAGGAGAGAGACCATGATTCAATCCCACCTGACCATCCTCAAGCAGAACCCGGCGCCGTCGCGCCGTACGCGCGTTGCGTCCATCGGCGGGGCAGTGGGGGCCACGGCCCTCGTCCTGGCCTCGGCGTGCGCGCCCACCGGCGACGCCGAACCCACCGCCGCGGCCCCCGCGCCGGCGTGGAAACAAACCTTCAAACCGGTGCCGGCAAAGGTAGAGATCGCGCAAGACGTCGCGAAGCCGAAGGTGGTCGAGCCGGCGCCGGCGCCGCAGCCGGCGCTACCTCCAGTGGAGCTGGCCATCGCTCACGACGATGAAGGCGTGGACTACGACGCCAAGGCCCGCTCGCTGATCGATGCCGGTGAGCTGAAGGCGGCGTTGGTCGCCGTCCGCAAGCACCTGCACACGGCCGAGCCGAAACCGGAAGCGCTCCTGGTCATGGGCCGCCTCGCGCGCCAGACCAAGAACTACGCGCTGGCCGAGGCGGCCCTGGAGCGAGGCCTCGAAGAGGATCCGAGCCGGGTCGGCCTGGCCACCGAGCTGGCGCGAGTGTTCCTGGACGCGGGCCAGCCCAAGCGGGCTGAGAAGGCGGCCCGGCGCGCGCTGCGTATTACCCGTGACGACGCGGCGGCGTGGAATCAGCTCGCTCGTTCGGCGATGGCCCAGTCGCGTTGGGAGCTGGCGGAGGTGGCCTTCGGTCGAGCCGTGCACCTGGATCCCATCGATGGCCTGATCCAGAACAACTTTGGGTTGCTGTATGTGTACCGGAAGAACGGGCCGAAGGCGGTCGAACACCTCGAGCGAGCGGTGGAGCTGCTCGACGATGACGCGCCGTACTACGTGTTCAACAACCTCGGCCTCGCTCACGAGCTCGTGGGCCAGCACGAGGAGGCGCGCGAGGCATTCGAAGAGGCGTTGCTGCTCAACCCCTTCTACACCAAGGCCAAGGTGAACCTGGATCGAGTGGCGGCCAAGATCTCGGCGGTGCAGCCGGCCGCGGAGCCCGCGGTGTCCGCCGAGTCCGCCGCGTTCGAACCAACGCCGGCGATCCCCGCCGAGCCTTCGGTGGTCGAGCCGGACGACGCATAAGGGCGGCCCGGGCCGGTGACCGCGGTCGTTCCACGCGGCATCCCCTTCGCGGCAGGGAATGGTCCACGCATCGGATCGCCCTCGCCGCGAAGGACCCCATCCTACAGCGGAAGCTGAATCTCGGCTGGACCCGACCGTGGTACTTCGATGCTCACCTCTCGGTTGAGTCGGATCTCATCGTTTCGAATCCGAACCTTCACCGTGCCGACGGGAAGAGTGGCCTCGGTGGGGGTCGAACCGAGCGCCTGACCTTCATAATACACGGTCGCCCAAGAGCCATAAGGCGCGGTCAACATGACTTTACGGGTGGCCTGGCGGCGCCGCGGTTTAGGGCGCCGCTTCTTCGGAGCGAGGGGTACGGCCAGCGTCTGGCGGGGGTTGGCGGCGGTCAGCTCGATGGCCTGCCGGAACTTGCCGTAGCCCTCGAGCTCGACCCGCACTTCGACCGGTTTTCCCAGCGGCAGGCCATTGACTTGGACTCGGCCCAAACCCCGGCGTCGCCCGTCGATCAGCACCGCGGCCTTCGCGGGCGATGCGAGCACCGTGAGTTGACCGTCTATCGGCTGCAGCGCTTCGTCGACGACCACCACCTCCCCGACCTCCGCCACGATGCGCTTCGCCACCGGCTCATAGCCCGGTAGCGCCAGTTCGATCGTCACCGG
>JANQQN010000020.1 GCA_028289325.1 Myxococcota bacterium
CGGGGCCCAATCAGGCGCCGGTGGACGCGAGCCCGGGGAACCAGGCGCACACCGAGGACGACGGCGTATCGCTGACCATCGCCGCCTCGGATCCGGACGGGGGGACGCTCGCGTACTCGGCCACCGGGCTGCCCCCGGGGCTGACCATCGACGGGGCCACAGGATTGATCAGCGGCACGTTGAGCGCGGCAGGAACCTATACGGTCACCGTCACGGTGTCGGACGGCGAAGATTCGGCGACGGCGACCTTCGAATGGACCGTGGCCGAAAAGGCGTCGTCGAACGGGTGCTCGGCGGCGGGGGATGCGAGCGCTCGCGCGGGCACCGCGGTCTGGTTGATCGCGATCATCGGGCTGATGATCGGACGCCGGCGCCACCGCAGCTGCGCAGTGGGCGCGGGGTTCGCGCCGAAGCCGTGAATCGGTTTACGCGCCCTCGTCGACGACCGGGCGTTGAATGAGCATTCAGCGTTTGGCCTGCCCTTTGCGTAGGCGAGCGAACATATCAACCACCACCAGGGAGGTGCGTATGTTCGATGAAGGTAGAGCGATCGTCAGCGACAGCAGCGGCTGGTATTTTCAATCTTGGGCCGCGTTCGCGATTTCGACGTTGGCGATGCTGTACGGCATCTGGGAGCTGAACGTCGATGGCTGGGCGCGCGCTTTTCTCGGGCTGGGATTCCTGTTCTCGGTCAGCTCGTGCTTCACCTTAGCCAAGGCGATTCGGGATCGCCACGAGAGCCGGAAGCTCGTGAATCGGATCTCGAATGCGAAGGCGGAGAAGATCCTCAACGAGCACGAGATGCGTAGCGCCGCCTAAGAAAAAGCATCGGACCCTCCATTTCGAACCGTCGATGGTATGCTCCGCCCCCTTACAGGTGGAGGGATGAGGTGACGGAAGAGACATTCGACGGATCGGTGGCCGAAAGGCGGTCGGCCTACCCTGAGCTCACGTGGCACGCGGTCATCGTCGGCTGGTTCTTGGGGGCGGTGATCGCGGTGTCCATCGGCTACGCCGCGCTGATCCTCGGCTTTTCGATCGAGGGCTCCGAACTGGCCGCGATCTTGGGCTTTGGAATCCTGCGCGGCGTCCTGCGCCGACGATCGATCATCGAGAACAACATCGTGCAGACCGTGGCGAGCGCAGTAAACGGGGCCGCCTCGGGCATGATGTTCTCGGTGCCGGCGATCTTCATCTTGGGGTACGGGGACCGGTTTAATCCGTATCTGCTCACCTTCGGATGCATCGCCGGCGCATTCCTGGGGATCGCGTTCATCATTCCCCTGCGTAAACAGATGATCGATTTCGAGCGTCTGACCTACCCCGGCGGCGTGGCGGTGGCCACGATCCTTCGGTCCCCGGGGGCCGGAATGCAGAAAGCCCTGTTGCTCATCGGCGCCGCGGTGCTGTCCGGCGCCCTACACTTCATACCTCAGCTGACCGGCTACGCCGACCTCGACGTCGGTCGTCTCCTCGGGCTTCCGGAGTGGTTCAACGGCGTTTGGTATCTGTCGTTGCTGACCCTCGGGGTGGCGTTCATCGCTGGTCGTGGCGGATTCGCGTTCATCATCGGAGGGCTGGTGGTCTGGTGGTTCATCACCCCTCTATTGGCCGCGACCGGTTTGTTTCCGGTCGAAACGGCAGTGACGAATCCCGAGACGGGGATGGTTACGAATCCCACCGGGCCTCTCCGGCTGCTCCTGTATCGCCCGGTGGGCATCGGCATGCTCGTCGGGGGCGCGGTCATGGGCGTTATCCTGTCCGCGCCCCTGGTCGGCTCGGCGATCTCCTCGATGCGCGACGCCGCGAAGACCAAGGCGGCGGCCAGCGCCGACGAGATGCCCATATCGCTCCTGTTTGGCGCCGTCGTGGGCGCCGCGGTGGTCCTCGCGGTTATCGCGGTCAACTCGACCCAAGCCACGGGGCTCGGACACGGCCTGGTTATGGCCCTCCTCGGCACGCTCTGGATCTGGATCGCGGGGATCATTCTCTCCGAGGCGATCGGCCGCACCAACTGGTCCCCCCTGTCGGGCATGACGTTGGTGGGGGTGACGATCCTGATCTTCGTGGTGGCGGATCTCGACCGACCCGACGCGATCGTCGCCGCGGTGACCGTCGGCGCGGCGATGTCGGTGGCCATGAGCCAAGCCACGGACCTGATGCTCGACCTCAAGACGGGTTATCTGGTCGGCGCGACGCCCGCCAAGCAGCAGCTCGGACAGTTCATCGGCGCGTGGCTCGGACCGTTGCTGGTGATCGCGCTGTTGTTCGTTCTTCATGAGGCGTACGGGCTCGGCTCCAAGAGCCTGCCCGCCCCCCAGGGCACCGCGCTCGCAGAGACCATGAACGGTCTGCTCGGCGGCGACGCGCCGATTCTCAAGTATGTGGCGGGCGCGGCGATGGGCGCTCTGTTGACCGCGGCGCAAGGCGGCTTGGGCGTGACCGTGGGGCTAGGCTTCTACCTTCCTTTCAATATCGTGCTGACCTATGCCTTGGGCACCCTGGCCCGAGAGGTCGCGGACCGCACCCTCGGAAAAAACTGGTCCGAGGACAGCGGGATTCCGATCGCGGCCGGCTTCATCGTGGGTGAAGCGTTGGTGGGGGTCGGATTCGCGGTGTATTTCGTCCTTCAAGGCGTCCAAGGAGCATGAGTATGGAGCGATTAGGTTTCGTGTTGCTCACGATCGGATTCTTGGCCGCAGCGTTCGTCACTTCGCTGAGTCCAACCGAGGTCGACTGGCGGCTGTTCGCGCCGGCCATCGCCGTGGGGGGAATCGGCGTGGTCATGGTGAAACAGGCCCGACGGGCCGCGGCTCGCGATAGCACGGTCATCCGCCACCACCTCGAGGTCCTCGATCGCAGCTTGGCGGTGATCGTGGAGAATCTCGATCGATTTCGCGACGAGTCGATCAAGCTTCCGGTTCACGAGCTTCGCTTCGAGATCGACCGCCGCTTCCGCGACGATCTGCGCGCATTCGCCGACGCGCGCGAGTCGATGGTCTACGTCTTCGGCATGCGTGCGTATGGTCAGGTCATGAGCGCGTTCGCGGCCGGCGAACGCTATCTCAATCGCATCTGGTCAGCGTCGGCCGATGAGTATGAAGCGGAGGCTCGCGCATACATCGGGCGCGCCCACACCCAGTTTCTCGAGGCGAGGGCGGCCTTCGACCACGCGAGTGCGCAGACATTCGGCGCCGAAGATCGCACGCCGTGACACGGCGGTGATATTCGGCGAGTACAGTGCGCCCCGTATCCATCCGGCCGCGGCGTCCGCGCGCGTCACCGGGGTGTTACGCGAGGCGCTCTTTGGACTTAACAGCCATAAGTATCCGGAACCCGGCCGCGGTCGCGGTCATCGCCGCCCTGATCGCCGTGTTCGGCGGCCTCGCGGTCATCGGACTCCCCATCCAGCTGCTGCCGAATCTCCAGCGACCGCAGATTCAAATCTTTAACAATTGGCGCGAAGCCGCGCCCGAAGAGATGGAAGCCAACATCGTGGAGCCCCAGGAGCGGGTGCTTCGAAACACGCCGGGCGTGGTCGAGATGAGCTCCAACATCAATCGTGGCTTCGCGAACATCACCCTGACCTTCGACGTCGACGCGGACATGCAGCAGGCGCTGATCAACGTCATCAAGACCCTCAACCAGGCGCCGCCGCTTCCTGCGGACGCCGAAAATCCGTTCATCGCCGGGGGCGCGGGTTCGAACGCACCCAATACCGCGAGTTTGCTCGTCCGACCGTTGCCCGACAATCCCCACCAAGACCTGTACCGAGACGACTATCAGCGGGTGATCGAACAGGTCGTGGAGCCGCGACTGAGTCGGATTCCTGGCGTCGCCCGAGTCAATCTGGAGTCGCGGCGGCCCCGACAGGTGCAGATCACATTCGACCCCTACCGGGCGGCGGCGCTCGACCTCGCGGTGGGGGACGTCGCGGCGGCGGTGGGGCGCGCCAACGATGTGTCGGGCGGTTTCGCGAACGTGGGTCGGCGCCAGTACACGGTTCGGTACGTCGGTCAGTACGATGTCGATCGGCTGGGGGAGATGATCATCGGTTGGAACGACGACCGTCCCATTCAGCTGAAGGAGCTCGCCGACGTAAAGCTCGACCTCGACGAACCCCGGGGGTTCATCCGTCGCAACGGCTATCCGGCGTATTACATCACCATCCAGCGTACGTCCGAATCGAACACCGTCGATGTCCTCGACGAGATCAACGTGGCCATCGCCGAGCTCAACGCGGGGGTGCTCGCCGAGCATGGCCTGACCATGGACTTGTCGTTCGACGCCTCGGTCTACATTCGGCGGGCGCTGCAGCTCGTCCAGAACAACCTGGGTCTCGGGGTCATCCTCGCCTTGGCCGTGCTGTTGTTCTTCCTTCGGGACATTCGCGCGATCGCGATGATCGGGCTGAGCATTCCGGTGTCGCTGCTGGTGTCGTTCATCTTGCTGAAGGCCCTCGGCTTATCGCTCAACGTCATCTCTTTGGCCGGCCTGGCCTTTTCCGTCGGTCTGGTGGTCGACGCCGCGATCATCGTGCAGGAGAACATCATCCGTTACCGGCAGGCCGGCCACGGGCTGGAACGGGCCGTTGCTCGCGGCCCGGCCCAGGTGGCGGGGGCTCTTTTCGCCTCCACGGTCACCACGGTGGCCATCTTTTTGCCCGTGCTGTTCATGCCGGGAATGGCGGGGCAGATGTTTTCGGACCTGGCGTTGACGCTGTCCATCTCCGTGCTGGCTTCGTTCTTCAGCGCCATGACCGTGCTCCCGGTAGCCAGCGCCCGGTGGCTGACCGCCGAGACCGGTAAAGACGCGCGGGCCCACTGGTGGGACGCAGTGACGAGAGCGGTGATGTGGTTGACGGCGACCCGCACCTCGAGGGTGGCCTGGATCGGCGGCCTGCTCGTCGGCTCGGTGGGGTTGACGGTGTATCTGACCCCGAAGGCCGACTTCCTCCCGTCGGCGAAGGCGGACGCGGTGACGTCCTTCTTCAACGTTCCGCCCGGGGTGACGGTGGATATGTTCGAGGACGAGATCGGGGCCCAGATCGTGGAGCGCCTGCGCCCCCACATGGAACACGAGAAGGAGCCGTGGATCCTCGGCTACAACCTGTCGATGTTCGGCAACTTCAACATCCTCTACCTGTACCCCTGGGATCCCGGGCAGGTCGACGACTTCATCAAGTTGCTCAGGGAGGACCTGTTGTTGGGCATCCCGGACACCACCCCGTTCGTCAGCCGCGCTTCGCTGCTGGGTATCGGCTTCGCGGGGGGGCGGACGATCAGCGTAGACCTGCAGGGCTCGGATATCGTGGGGCTGATGCGGGCGGCGGAAGAAGGCATGGGGGTCATCAGGGAGCTCATGCCCGATGCGGTGATCCGGCCCGTGCCGGGGTTGTCGCTGGCCGAGCCCGAGCTGCAGCTGCTCCCTCTCGACCGGGAGATGACCTCCGCCGGGCTCGACCACGTCTCCTTGTCCCAGGCGGTGCGGGCGATGACCGGAGGTCTGTTCGTCGGGGAGTACTTTGACGGCAATGAGCGCTTCGACGTCATTCTGCGCGCCGGGCGTTGGCGGACCCCGGAGGAGCTGGCGGCGATGCCGGTGTCCACGCCGCGAGCTGGCGTGCAGACCGTCGGCAGCCTGACGAACATTCGGCGCACCGTGGGCCCGACCCAGCTGTTGCGGCAAGACGGGCAGCGGACCGTGTCCCTTCAGGTTCTCCCCGCGGAGACCATGACCGTCGAGGAGGCGCTGGAAGTTTTGCGCGAACAGGCCGGCCCAAAGCTCCGCGCGGCGCTTCCCGAGGGGGCGTCGGTTCGCTATCGCGGCAGCGCCGACCGCCTAGAGGCGGCGCTGAGCGACATGGGACAGAACTTCATCCTCGCAGTGCTGATTCTATTCCTCATCATGGCTGCGATGTTTCGGTCGGTCTACGACAGTTTGCTCGTTTTGCTGGTCATGCCGCTTGCGCTGGCGGGGGGCATCGGTGCGCTTCGTCTGATCAATCTGGTCACCTACCAGTCCCTGGACATGCTCACGATGATCGGGTTCATCATTCTCCTCGGCTTGGTGGTCAACAACGCGATTCTTCTCGTGGCCCAAACGCGGGACGGACAGAAGCGGGGCCTCCCGCTGACCGAGGCCGTCGAAGACGCGGTTCGGCTGCGGGCGCGACCGATCTATCTGAGCACCTTGACCAGCGTGTTCGGCATGCTGCCGCTGGCGCTGGTTCCAGGGACCGGCAGCGACATTTATCGCGGCCTGGCCACCGTCATCGTCGGAGGCATGACGGTGAGCGCGGTGTTTACGTTGGTTTTGATGCCCAGCCTGCTGCGGGTGGGCCACTGGCGAAAGGTCCCGACGCACGAAGACGGGATGCTTTCGACGTCGAGCGGCTCGACGAACGGAGAGACGAACCGATGACCAAGACCCTCTACGTCCTGTTGGCCGCGCTCACGTTGGCCCCTCAAGCCGCGGCGGCCGCCGCCCGTCCGGTGCGCGTAGCCGCGGTCGAGAGCCGGACGATCGCGCCGACCCTGCCCGTAAGCGGGGCGATCCACAGCAAGAACGAGCAGCAGATCACCGCCGCCACCGAGGGCCAGATCCTCGCCGTGACTGAGCCCGGTACGCGCGTGCGGCGGGGGCAGGTCGTCGCCAAGCTAGACGCCACGGCGCTGCAGCTGCAGCTCAAAGAGCAGCAGGCCCAGGTGGCTCGCGCCCGCGCGCAACTTCGCTTTCTCGAGGTGCAGCTGGAGCGACAAAAGCAGCTGCGGCGGGAGAATCACATCACCGACGTCGACCTCGAGCAGGCTCAGCTCGACCGAGCGGTGGCCAAGAGCGATTTGAGCATCGCCGAGACCCGGGTCCGGCAAACGAAAGACCGATTGCGGCGAGCAACGATCCGCGCCCAGTTCGACGGGGTGGTGGTGGAGCGGCTGCGACGGGCGGGGGAAGACGTGGCCCGGGGGACGACCCTGGCCCGGATCGCGGATCTCGATAGCCTCGAGGTGCGAGCCCTCGTTCCCGTCAAGTACGGCGCGCGGCCCGAGCCGCGAGTCCGCCTCAGCGTGTTCGGATTCGAGAGTCGGTTCGAAGGGCAGACCCGCAGCATCGTTCCGTCGGTCAATCCGCGTTCGCAGACGTTCGAGGTCCGCGTGGATCTGCCCCCGGATGCGTATCGCGCGTGGACGATCGGTCAGCTGGTGACCGTCGCCGTCCCCATCGCGCCCGGCGCGGAGGGCCCCAGTGTTCTCGCCGTTCCTCGCGACGCGCTCGTCCTCCGCCAGGAAGGTGCCTATGTTTTTCGAATCCGAACCGACAACACGGCCGAGCGGGTCGCGGTTCGCGTGGGCGACGGCGAACGAGAGTGGGTGGCGGTGAAAGGGGCGCTCGAGGTTGGCGATCGGGTGGCCATCCGCGGCGCGGAGACCCTCAAAGACGGACAGGAGGTCGCGATCGTCGAGGCGATGAGGCGGCCCGACGCCGACAAGCGGGCGCTGTGATCGACTACGCGTCCGCGGCGAATCGCCCGCTGGTGATCTGAGGAAGTATCGCCGCGTTGGACTCGATGATCTTTCGGTACCAAAACGCGGAGTCTTTGAGGATCCGCGTCTGCCGCGCGAAGTCGACGTAGATGAGGCCGAACCTCTGCCCGTAGCCTCGCTCCCATTCGAAATTATCGAGTGCGGACCAATAGAGATAGCCCTGGACCGGAACCCCTTCCGAGACCGCGTTCCGTAGCTCGACCAGATACCGAGACACGAAGTCGATGCGCTGGGGGTCGTGGACCTGGCCGTCGAGCGAGACCCAGTCGTGACACGAGACGCCGTTCTCGGTGATGACCATCGGTTTACCGTAACGCTCGAACAACAGCTTGGGCCCCCAGTAGAGCGCGTCGGGGGTGACCATCCAGTCCATGCGAGTCTGCGGGTGACCGGGGGGACGAGGGATGACTTCGACGCCGCGTTTGGCCGTGCGCACGGGTTCGGCGTGATAGATGTTGATGCCCACGAAGTCGATCGGCTGGCCGATGGTGTCCATATCGGTGGCCTCGATCGGCGGCCCGTCGTCGCCGAGCAGGGCGAGGCCGTCGTCCGGGTACCGGCCGCGCAGCACGGGATCCATCCACCAGGCGTTGTTCCAGATCGTCCAATCGCCGGTGCCCATGTCGCAGGCGAACATGGCGCGGCGGGCGGCTTCGACGTCGTCCGAGTCAGGAGTGGCTGGGGTCTTGGTGATGCACACCGGCGCCCACCCCACCCGCTGCGGGTTCCGACCGTGGGCTCGGATGGCCTGCACTGCCCGGCCGTGAGCCAGGAGCAGGCCGTGAACGGTGCGGATGAGGCCTGCTCGGTCCTGTCGTTCGCCCGGGGCGAAGCGCGCGCTCTCGTATCCACTCTCGGCGATGACCTGCGGCTCGTTGAGGGTCATCCAGTCGCGCACCCGGTCGCCGAGGGTTTGGGCGACGAGGGCGGCGTAGTCCCCGAACCACGACGCGCAGTCGCGATTCTGCCAGCCGCCCCGATGATGGAGCGCGAGCGGAAGGTCCCAGTGAAAGAGGGTGACCAGCGGCCGAATGCCGACCGCGAGCAGCTCGTCGACGAGCCGGGAGTAGAAGTCCAATCCCTCCTGATTGATGCGGCCCATGCCGTCGGGCATGACGCGTGACCACGCGATGCTGAAGCGATACGCCTGCAGGCCGATCTTGTTGAACAACCTGACGTCGTCTCGATAGCGATAATAGTGGTCGCAGGCGACATCGCCCGAATGGCGGCCAAACACGACATCCGGCCGTCGACAAAACGCGTCCCAGATAGAGGGTCCTCGACCGCCGTCGTTCACGGCGCCTTCGATCTGGTACGAGGACGTCGCGGCGCCCCAAAAAAACTCGTCAGGAAACTGCTTCATCTCTTCCCCTGCATCTGCGGCGGTCGACGCGGTGGCAAAACACCAGCGCCGACGCCCGTGTTTTGGTTCTCCGATTCAACTTGCCACTGTTGGTTGTAACAATCAATTATAGGCTAAGCTTTGTCGCCGTCGATGGAGCGGGTTGACGCGATGCGGTAGCGAGGGGCCGGTTGTCGATCGCTCCATCGGAAAGAAGGCCAGATCTTGGGAGGATGTTGCGTATGACCGATCGCTCACGGACCGACCGACGACCGCGCCGATTTCAGGGATCGATGGCCAGCGTATTGGCGCTCGCCGGGCTGGCCGGCGACACCGTCGGTTGTCGAGCGGGAGGCGCTGCCGTCGAGGAGATGCGCATCGCGGTCAACCAGGTCGCTTACCTTGCCTCGGGGAAGAAGTGGGCGGTGTTCGCGAGCGACGGGCCCGCCCGAGGGTGGCGGGTGGAAGACATCGAGACGCGGGAGGTCGTCGCAAAGGGGCGCTCTCAGTATCGCGGCTACGACTCGGCTTCAAACCAACACCTGCACCACATCGACTTTTCGTCGCTGTCTCGCCCCGGGGCCTATCGCCTGTGGGTTGAGGGAATGAAGGAGGCGGCGCCGCTCGAAGTCTCGGCCCGTCCGTACCGAGATCTTCCCACACGGGCGATGGGGTACTTCTATTTTCACCGGCTCGGCGCGGCCATCGAACGCGCGTACTTGGAGTATCCCGAACACGCGCGGCCGGCCCTCCACCCGAACGGTCACCAGGTCTCGGCTCGCGAAGGGTGGACGAGCCACGTCTTCGACGTGCGTCATGGCTGGGCCGACGCGGGTGACTTCGGGCTGTATCCGGTCAATCACGCGGCGGCAGCGTGGCATCTCGCCAATCTATTCGAGCGTTACCGCGCCTTCGATGACGGTACACTGGCGATACCGGAGAAGAACAACGGCCGCTCGGACCTGCTCGACGAGCTCCTGTACGGCTCGCGGTATCTCGAAGGGATGCTACCGCCCACCGGGCTGGCCGCCCACAAGGTGCACGGAGGGAAGTGGAGCCCGTTTCCGGTTTCGGTAGAAGAAGAGAACCGTTTGTCGCGGTGGGCGATGCCGCCGTCGACGAACGCGACGTGGGCCATCGCCCGAACCTACGCCCACTTGGCGCGGCTCGTGAGCCAGGGCTCACCGAAGCTGGCCGCCCACCTCCGGTCGGTGGCCAAGGAAGCGTATCGCCGCGCCGAGGCCCAGCCGGACGTAGACTATCTGGTCGAAAAGGAGGACGGCGGTGGCTCTTACTCCGACCACACCAATGAGGATGACCGCTACGCGGCGTCGGTCGAGCTGTTCTTGACCACGGCCGAGCCCCGGTTTCGAGAGGCGGTCGTGACCTCGCCGCACTACGGCGAGGTCGGCGCTTTCGACTGGAAGCACACCGCGACCACCGGGACCCTCTCGCTGCTGTCGGCGTCGTCGACGCTGCCGCGGCAGGATATCGATCGAATGAAGGCCCGGTTGATCGCGTACGCCGACACCGTCGTGTTGCGCATCGTCAGCGGGGGCTATCCGGCCCCGCTTCCTCCCGACGGCTACGTCTGGGGTTCGAACGGCGCAGTGCTCAATGACATGGTGATCCTGGCCGTCGCTTACGACCTCGGTCGTCGTCAACGACATATCGATGGCCTGTTCTTGGCGATGGACTATCTCATGGGCCTGAACGCGGTCGGCCGGTCATTCGTGACCGGTTACGGCCGCCGGCGAGAGCGCGACCTGCATGACCGTCTGGCCTGGGGTGCCTACCAAAGAGGAGTGCCCTTTCCGTCGGGATGGGTGGCCGGTGGACCCAATGACGTTCTCATCAACGACGAGGCGACGCCCCGCGCCGCGCCGCCGGCCAAGTCCTACGCGGCTTTGAACACCGCGCCGACCGCGTGGTGCTCGAAAGAAAACGCGATCAACTGGAACGCTTCGCTGGTCTGGGTGGCGTGGTACGTAAGGCATCACGCTGGCGGCCTCTCCGTCGGGCGCGTGAGGCGGACGCGGTGACCGAGGTCTTCGCCGCAGCTCGAAGCGCGCCGAAGGGGCCCCATCCCTTACTGTGGGTAGCAACGGCGTACGTGGCGGAAGGCATCCCCTTCGCGATGGTCATCTGGGTCGCGGGCACCATGTTCAAAGACATGGGACACTCCGACGCTCGCATCACCGTCGCCACGGCCAGCATCGGCATCGTGTGGTCGCTGAAGCCGCTGTGGGCGGGCTTCCTCGACCTCCTGTGGACCAAGAAGTCGTTCGTCATCGTCACTCAGCTAACGATGGCCGGAATGTTCGCCCTCGCCGCGTGCGCGCTTCATCTCGATAGCTACTTCTCGGTGACCATCATCGTGCTGTGGGGCGTCGCGTTCGCGTCCGCGACGCAGGATATCTGCGTCGATGGCGTGTACATCACCACCCTCGACGAGCGACAGCAGGCGGCCTACATCGGGCTGCAGGGGATGGCGTGGAACCTGGGCCGGGTCATCGCCGTATCGCTGACCGTGTGGCTGGCCGGATACCTTCGACAAGACGTCGCCCTCGAGCTGCGACCGTCGTGGTCGATCGTTTTGGGGACGGTCAGCGGTCTCATGCTCCTGCTTGCGATCTATCACTCGGTGTTCCTGCCGACCGGGAGCCAACCGGTGATCGATGGCGCTCGCTCGGTGAGACGGGTGCTGACGAGCTTTCGCGACAGCGCGCTGGACTTCTGCGGGCGGCCTTACCTGTGGGGGATGTTGAGCTTCGTTCTGTTCTTCCGCAGCGCGGAGGGCCTCCTGCTGGTTGAAGCGCCGCTGTTCCTGCAGGGGTGTCTGGAAGACGGTGGACTACAGCTGAGCCTGAAAGCCAAGGGATTCATCGACGGTACGGTGGGCACGGTCGCCAACATCGCCGGCGGTCTTCTCGGTGGACTGTTCGTATCTCGCTTCACGCTTCGCAACACGCTGTTCATTCTCGCGTTGTGCGTCAACGTGCCGAACCTGGTGTTCATCTATCTTGCCCACGCGGCGGTCGACGGTCCTCCGTCCGTGGATTCGATCGCGGTGTTGGTCGGCATCGAGAAGTTTTGGTACGGCTTCGGATTCATCGGCAACATGCTGTACATGATGCAGCAGCTCGCCCCGGGAAGGTACAAGATGACCCACTATGCCTTCGCCACTGCGCTCATGAATCTGGTGCTCGTGCCCACGCAGATGGTCAGCGGTCCGCTGGCCGACGCCGTGGGCTTCATCCCGTTCTTTTGGATCGTCCTGGTGGCCTCGATCCCGTCGTTGATCGCGGCGTGGTTCGCTCCGTTTCCCTACCGAGGAGCGAGGGCCGGTGCGCCGGACGATAGGCGGGGAGCGCACGAGGGCGACCCAGACGCACGCCGGGCAACCGTGCGGTCGTTGCTCGCTTTGGGCCTGTTCCTGTACGTCGACACCCTCGCCTTAGGCTGGTTGGGGACGACCGATAGCGTGGGTCTGAAGGCGGCCCTGCTCGTCGCATTGACGGTGAGCGTATGGTTCAAATTCAGCCTGGCGCTCGCGGCGTTCGGCGCCGGGCGGCGAGCGCGAAGGCGGGAACGAACCTTTCGGGGCGGTAACGCCCGAGGTGCGATGGCCGCCGCGGGCGGTGTCATCGTCGTATCGCTGGCGGTCGTCGCGGTCGTCGTCCACCAGGCATCGGCGATCGACTGGTCATGTCTCGAAGATCCGACCTTGGCGCAGTGTGCCGCTGAGTCGACCGAGGCCACCCCGCGGGCGTGTCGAGCCTCGCGCGGGCCCGAGTAGCGCATCGGTGGCCAAATCGAGGCCGTTGCGCTACCGCTGTCTTCGGGCCGAAGATCCGTCGCGGTGACGAAGCGAAAGCTCCTTCTTTGGTACGCGTCGATGTCTTTATCGACGCTTCTTGTGGCGTGCACGACCATGCGACCCGATATCGATACCAATGCCGATTCGGAGGTAGCGGCGCCGGCGTACGTCCGCCTCGACGGCGTCCAGCTGTCGGCGGAACAGATCGACCGCCACGTCGAGTCGCTCATGGCGGCGGCGAAGGTGACCGGTCTCGGTGTGGCGCTTCTCGACGAAAAGGGGGTGCGGTATCTCAAAGGGTACGGCCTCGCCGACGTCGAACGAGGCCACCGGCTCGATCCCGATACGGTCATGTATGGCGCCTCGCTGACGAAAGCGGCGTTCGCGTACGCGGTGATGACCTTGGTCGACCAGGGCCGCGTCGACCTCGACGCGCCGATCTCTCGCCTGTTGCCCCAACCGCTACCGGCGTACGCGCGCTACCGGGACCTCGCGGGCGACGACCGATGGCGAACATGGACCTTACGGATCCTGCTGTCGCATACCAGCGGCCTTCCCAATTGGCGCTGGTACATGCCGGGGAAGAAGCTGACCATTCTCTTCGAGCCCGGCACCCGATATGCGTATTCTGGCGAAGGCATCCAGGTTGCGCAGCTGGTGCTGGAGGCGGGACTGGACATCGACGTCGACGCCTTGATGGAACGGCGGGTCTTTCAGCGCTTCGGCATGCGCCGGACGTCGATGCGGTGGCGCGAGGACTTCGGGACCAACCTCGCTCTCGGGTACTCCGAGACCGGCGAGAACCTCGGCCATAAGCAGAGGCGGTCGACCCGAGCGGCGGGATCGATGGACACCACGTTGAGAGATTACGCGTCGTTTCTTGCTGGGCTTCAGCGCGGAGACGGGATCAGCGCTGGGTCGCGCGACCAGATGCTTCGACCTCAGGTCCGAATCACCTCCAAGACCCAGTTTCCGACCCACATCTGGGAAGACACCGACGCCAACGACGATATCTTGCTCTCCTACGGGCTGGGCTGGGGGGTGTTCGAGAGCCCCTTCGGACGCGCCTACTTCAAGGAAGGACACGACGACGGCTGGAACAACTACGCGCTGTGCCTGGTCGACGGCCGTCGCTGCATTCTGTTGCTCGCCAACAGCTCGAACGGCGAAGGCATCTTCGTTCGCCTCGTCGACGGTCTGCTGGGACCGATGGGCATCCCGTGGGCATGGGAGGGGTACACGCCGTACGATCTGAAGAAGGCCGAGGACCGCTAATGGAGGGCGAGACGTGGCCTCTCGCCGCTTCTCCCACCGCACCAAGGGTTTCTCAGTGGTTCCCGAATCGTCGCCGCTTGCGGCGGTCGGAACGAGGGAATAGTCAACGAACCAGGAGGCATCAATGAGACGAGCCGTCATCGTATCCACCGCCCGAACCCCGATCGGAAAGGCGTATCGGGGGGCGTTCAACAACACGACCGCCCAGTCCCTCGGCGCCCACGCCGTCAAGGAAGCTTGCCAAAGAGCCAGGATCGAGCCCTCGGACGTCGAAGACGTGGTGATGGGCGCTGCCCTTCAGCAAGGCACGGCCTTTCAGAACGTGGCCCGGCAGGTCGCCCTGCGGGCGGGGTTGCCGACGACGGTCCCCGGGATGTCGCTCGACCGGCAGTGCGCATCGGGCATGATGGCCATCGCCACGGCGGCCAAGCAGATCGTCGCCGACAACATGGATGTCACCGTCGGAGGGGGGCTGGAGTCCATCTCGATGAACCAGACCAGCGACATGTTCGTGACCCCGGATCCGTGGTTGCTGGCCAACATTCCCGCCACGTACATGCAGATGATCGAGACGGCGGAGGTGGTTGCGGCTCGCTACGGCATCAGCCGCGAGGCGCAAGACCAATACGCCCTGCAGTCTCAGCAGCGGACTCACGAGGCGCAGCAGGCCGGCCGCTACGACGCCGAGATCGTTCCGATGGCGTCCACCATGATCAAGTATAACAAGGAGACCAAAGAGAAGTCTCAGGTCGAGGTGAAGCTCGACAAGGACGAAGGCAACCGACCGACCACCACCTTGGACGGGCTGTCGGGCCTGAAGCCGGTATTTCAGGGCGGCCAGCAGGTTCAGCAAGGCACGAACATCACTGCCGGCAACGCTTCTCAGCTGTCCGACGGGGCGTCGGCGGTGGTCCTGATGGAAGAGAAGGAAGCCGAGCGCCGAGGCCTGGAGCCCCTGGGCATCTACCACGGGATCGCGGTGGCGGGGACGGACCCCGACGAGATGGGTATCGGACCGGTGTTTGCGGTTCCGAAGCTGCTTGAGAAGTTCGGCAAGAAGATGGACGACATCGGGCTGTGGGAGCTCAACGAAGCGTTCGCGGTTCAGGTCATCTACTGCCGCGACAAGCTCGGCATCCCCAACGCGCTGCTCAACGTCAACGGCGGCGCGATCTCCATCGGTCACCCCTACGGCATGAGTGGGGCCCGGATGGTCGGCCACGCGCTCATCGAGGGCAAGCGACGGGGCGCGAAGCTCGTGGTGTGCACGATGTGCGTCGGCGGTGGCATGGGCGCCGCTGGTCTGTTCGAAGTGGTGTAATTCTCCCCTCCCTGCCCCGCGTCTTTCCCTGGCGAATCGGCGGCGAAGGCGCGAAGGTTGGCATCTGATGGCTGACCGCCCGAAGCTCCGTGAAGACGACCATCGATGGCTGGAAGACGTCGAGGGGGATGAGGCTCTGGCCAAAGTGCGCGATTGGAACGCGCGCACCCTGACCGAGCTTCGGGCGGATCCTCGTTTCGAGGCGCTTCAAGCCACCGCGCTGGCCATCGTAAACGCGACCGACAAGATCCCCTACGGGTCGTTGCGAGGGCGGCAGGTCCGAAACTTCTGGCAGGATGCCGAGGCGGTCCGCGGGTCGCTGCGCAACACCAGCTTGGATGATTACTTGAGCGACGCGCCGACGTGGACGACGGATCTCAGCATCGACGAGCTCGCGGAGCAGGAGGGGCAAAACTGGGTATACAAGGGCGCGACGAGCCTTCCCCCCGCCTACGATCGAAGCTTGCTCGCGCTGTCGGTCGGCGGCAAAGACGCTGCGGTTCGCCGCGAGTGGAGTTTCGAAGACCGGGCGTTCGTCGCCGGGGGCTTCATGCTGCCCGAGGCCAAGGCCGGGGCCGCGTGGCGGGACATCGACACCCTGCTCGTCGCGACCGACTGGGGCGACGGGTCGATGACCGAGTCGGGCTATCCGTTCGTCGCCAAGTGGGTGCGTCGGGGCGCGCCCATGGAAGCGGCGACGGAAGTCTTTCGGGGGGCGGCCACGGACGTAGGCGTGTGGCCGGATCGACTCGATGGGCCCCACGGACCGCTGATGATGGCCGTTCAGCGGTTGACGTTCTTCGAGACCCAGGTCTGGTACCTGCCCCCCGACGGTGAGGCGGTCGCGCTGCCGTTGCCGTTGAAGGCCTCGGTCGTCGACGTTTTCGAAGACCGGCTCGTGTTCATGATCGACGACGCCTGGACCGCGCCCGACGGGCAGACGTATGGGTCAGGGAGCCTGTTGGCCATGGCGCTGGGGCCAGCGCTGGCCGGAAACGTCCGCGAGCTGGAGGTCATTTTCCGTCCCGATGCTCGGACGGCGATCCAGGCTGCGGCTCGAACGCGGTCGCGGCTGCTGGTCTCGACGCTCGAGAACGTGGTCGGGGTCGTATACGCCTACCGGCTCGACGGCGGGGCGTGGGTTCGCGACCGGCTCGACATTCCTGATGACGTCTCGGCGCAGGTCCAGTTCGCTACCCGAGACTCTGACTTGGCGTTCATCGGTTACGAATCCTACCTTCGTCCGGACACATTGGCGGTGGTCGACGTTTCGACCGGTCGCCGTCGGGGGGCCAAAGCTCTGCCCCCTCGGTTCGATGCGAAACGGCTCACGGTCGAGCAGCGAACGGCGACGAGCCGAGATGGAACCGCAGTTCCATACTTTTTGATTCGTCCTGTCGATGCACCATTGAATGGAGCCCTACCTACCGTGCTCTACGGATACGGTGGCTTTCAGGTTTCGCTCAACCCCACCTACGCGCCCTTGACGGGCAAGCTGTGGCTCGAGCGGGGCGGTGCCTACGTGGTCGCCAACATCCGCGGTGGCGGCGAGTTCGGACCGGACTGGCATCAAGCGGGCCTGAAGACCCAGCGTCAGCGGATCTACGACGACTTTGTAGCGGTGGCCGAGGATCTGATCCGGAGCAACGTGACGTCGCCCCGGCGCCTGGGCATCATGGGGGGCTCGAACGGCGGCCTGCTGATGGGCGTGATGTACAACCAGCGCCCGGAGCTGTGGAACGCGGTCGTGTGTCAGGTGCCGCTGCTCGATATGCTGCGCTATCACCTCCTTCTCGCCGGCGCGAGCTGGGTCGGCGAGTACGGTCACCCCGACCACCCCGAGGAGCGTGCGTTCTTGGAGACGATTTCGCCGTATCACAACGTCGACCCGAACCGAGACCATCCGGAGATCTTCTTCGTGACGTCGACCAAGGACGACCGCGTGCATCCTGGACACGCCCGCAAGATGGCGGCGCGGCTCGAACAGATGGGCAAGCCGTTTCTGTACTACGAGAATATCGACGGCGGACACAGCGCGGCGGCGAACCTCGCCGAGACGGCGAAACGGGTGGCGCTCGAATATACGTATCTGTCGCGCAAGCTCATGGACTGAGCCGGCGGCAACATCGAATCGCAGCGCAAGGGATGCGGCCGCCCGGTGCCGCGCTGATCGATGAGCAGGATGTCGCGGGTGTCGTCTGCGTGCGTAGGTGTAAAACTTGTTGGTCCGTCGTCTCGTTGAAGCGGCCTGTGGTACGACGGCGGCCATGATGAGACAGACGCTCGCGATCCTTGCTTTGCTGATTGCCGTTCCGTCGACGGGAATGGCGGCGCCGCCTCCGTTCGATCTCAGTCTCGTTCCCCAGGGCGAAGCCCGATTCGATCTGACCGTGGCCGGCGACGTCAAAGGAGACTGGTACGTGTCGCGTCGGCGTAACGAAGCGGGCGACGTCGTCATCATCGATGCCACCACGCTGTACCCGGACGTGCGGGAGACGGCCGCGTTCGTCATCGACGGCAAAACCATGGCGCCCAAGCGCCTGGTGATCGACGCGGACTTCAGTCGGTCCATCCTCGACGCCGACCTGACCGGCAAAGGCGCCGAGCTCGTCGGTGAGTATCGAGTCAAAAAGCCCGACGAGATCGAAAAGCGGGTCGTCCCTTTTTCTACGAAGCTTCCGAAGGGCGTGAGCTTTCGCGGGACGACCTTTCACATGCTGCCGACGCTGCCGAAGAAGGTCGGGGTCACGTACGACACGCAGTGGTTCAACTCGCTCACGGGCAAGGTCGAGCAGATCAAGATCAAGGTTACGGGCCCGGTCTCGGTGAAGACGCCGGCAGGCCAGTTCGAGGCCCACCGCATGGACATCACCGGAGGTTCGATCGACAACGTCGTTTACGTTGCTGACTCGCCCCAGCGAGACATCGTCCGGGTCGACGTCCCGGGGCAAGACATGGTGTTTCTTCGCCGCCCGTAGTACGGCGGATCATACGTCCTGAGCCCATTGCGAAGGACCTTGGATCTGCCGGACGCGAGCCGAGTTTACTCGGCGATCTTCAGACTGCAGCGAGGACGGCGAACGGGAGTTCCGAGCCAGGAACTGGATCGGAACTTCTGGATCGCCGCCCGTAGTCGAGCTTGGCGAGAACGACGGTCCACCTCGTGACGGGTTGATTCGTGCCCCATCCCCTAGCGACGGGCGCACTTCACAGGTACAGGAGGGACATGTCGTCCACGATACTCGATACGATTGCCGCCGAGCTCGGGCCCAGTACCTTGGCCCAGCTAGGGGAGACGGTGGGGGCCACCCCCCAGCAAACGCAGGCCGCGGTCGCTGCGGCCTTGCCGGCCTTGATCGGCGGTCTCGCCCGCAACGCGTCTTCGGTCGAAGGGGCGGCGTCGTTGGCGGCGGCGGTCGAGCGCGACCACGTGCCGAGCCTCGAGTCTCAGCTGCAGGGCCTGGGCGGACTTGTCGGCGGGTCGAGCGGCGGCGGTGGTCTCCTGGGCGGGGTTCTCGGCGCGCTCGGTGGCGGCGCGCCCAGCGCCGGTGCGGGCGGCCTGGGAGGACTGCTCGGCGCGGCGATGACCGCCATGGCCGCCGGCGGTGCGACGCCGGGTGCGCCCAAGGCCTTCGACGGTGCGGGCATCCTTCGCCATATCCTGGGGGGCCGGCGGCCGGCGGTCGAATCCGGCGTCGCTCAGGCCAGCGGTCTGGACGCCTCCGCGGTCGGCAAGCTGTTGGCGGCGCTCGCACCGATCGTGATGAGTGCGCTCGGCACCATCAAGAGCCAAGGCCAGCTCGACGCCGGTGGCCTATCCAACGTGATTCAGCGGGAGCAAGAGCAGATTTCCGCGTCCGCGGGGGGCCGCTCGCTGACCTCGATGCTCGACATGGATCAAGACGGCAGCGTCATGGACGAGGTCACCAGCATCGGTACCGCGCTTGCGCGCTCCGGACTGCTGGGCAAGCTGTTCGGCTGAGTCTGCGCCCTTTACGCCTCAGCCCAACCCCATCTCTCGTCGCCGCTCCGGTTCGTATTGAATGACGATGGCGCGGTTGCCCTCCGTGTCGAGGAACGGCGCCAGCTGTCCGACGGTTGGAATAGTGACCTTGGCCCCGGCCACCTGACCTCCCGCCGCCTTGATGGCCGCGACCGCCGCGTCGAGGTCGTCGACGGCGATCGAGCACTCGAACCCATTCTTGCCGTCGGGGGCCGGAGCCGGCCGCTGCTGGAGCGCACCGTGAAGACCGGCGCCATGGATCAGATAGAAGTCCGGTGGTCCCCAAGGTTCGAAGCGCCATCCGAAGACGGTCTCGTAAAAGTCACGGGCGCGGCTGACGTCGTCCGCTTCGATGGCGAAGTGCGCGATCTTGTTTGGCAATTCTTGGTCCTCCTCAAGCCAGCATAGACGACAAGTGCCTTGTCGGGCGCTCGCCGTTCCGTCAACTTCTTGCCCGGATGCGACAACGGCGTCGACTCACCCCGGCCGACGAGCCGCACCTCGTCCTTCGGTCCCTGAGCGCGACGTATGCCTCGTCGGGGCAAGTTCCTACCCATCGCCATCGCCGGCCGCAGTTTCTGTATGCGGCCGGCGGTGCGCTGCGGGCCGAGGTGGACCGTTCGATCTGGATGGTGCCGCCGGGGCGCGGGTTGTGGCTGCCGGCGGGCATCGACCATGCCCTCACCGCGCTCGGGCAAGTCGATCTGCGTACCTTCTATTGTGGCGAAGGGTTCGGCGTCGACTGGGACGTCGTTCGCTCGGTGACGGTGTGCGGCCTCCTTCATGAGGCGATCCTCCGCGCGTGCGTGCTCGGTGCCCTCGATGACCGACAGCGCGACGAAGCTCGGCTCGCCGAGCTTATCGCGGCGGAGCTGTATGAAGCGCCGACGCATCCTCAAGCGCTGGTCATGCCCGGCGATCCTCGAGCTCGCCGGTTGGCCGAGCTTCTCGTGCAACAGCCGTCCGGCGAATCGTCGCTCGACTCGTCGTTGTCGGTGGTCGGACTGAGCCGTCGGACGGCCGAGCGGCTCTTTCGGGCGGAGACCGGCCTGTCGCCGGCGCGCTGGCGGCAGCAGCTTCGGCTCGCGCAAAGCTACGAGTCGCTGGCGGCGGGGGCGAGCGTGGCTGACGTCGCCCACGCGGCCGGTTACAGCAGCGCTTCGGCGTTCAGCACGGCGTTCAAGAGCGTGCTCGGGGTCGTGCCCAGCGCCGTCGCAAAGGCGAGGTCGAGTCGGGGCCGGCCCTCGGCGCTCAAGACCGACCCAAGCCGCGCTCCTGAATGATGTCGGCGTTCTTTTTGTTCGCGGCGACGAGGGCAGGACGAGCTTCCAGACGCTCGGCGTAGGCGACGAGGGGATCCGTTCGGTCCAGCATGTTGAAGCGGTGCATGAAGCGGACCGTGGCCCCGACGATGATGTCGGCCATCGAGTAGCGGTCCCCAAGCAGCCACGGACCGGGGGTCACCGCCTCGTCGAGGGTGGCCACGACGTCTTCGTAGGCGCCGAAGCCGGCCGAGCCCGGCGAGTACGGCCATTTTGAGCTCTTGGCCATGCAGGCCATCTCGACCACGGACGGCGCGAAGAAGCACCACCGCAGGAATGGTCCGCGGTCCGGGTCGTCGAGGGCGGGGGCGAGGCGTCCACTTGCGTAGCGGTCAGCGAGGTAAACGCCGATTGCCGCCGTTTCGCTGACCCGAACGTCGCCGTCCTCCAGCACGGGGATCTTCATCATGCCGTTACGGGCACGATGATCGTCGCCGCGCTGCTCTCCGCTGGCGATATCCACGAAACGAAGCTCGTAGGGCTGTCCGATCTCCTCGAGCATCCAGACGACCGACGCCGCCCGGGACATGGGGTGGTGGTACAATACGAGTGCCATGGACGCTGCATCACTCGCCTCGGGCCGGCCGTCAATCGCCCCCCCGACGGTTCTGTGACCCCACCGGGGGCGCCCGCGGCCGGGCGTCAGGCCCGAAGCGCGCCTTCATGCTGGAGGGTCTGCATGTAGTGAAACATGCCTTGCCGGCGCATGAGGTTGTCGTGGGTGTCCGCTTCGACGATCCGACCGGCGTCCATCACCACCACCCAGTCGGCGTTGCGGATCGTCGATAAGCGGTGAGCGATGATCACCAACGTGTGGTCCGCGCTCAGGCGGCTGAGCGCGCGCTGGATCAACTGTTCGGATTCGGTATCCAGCGACGACGTGGCCTCGTCGAAGATCAGGATGCTGGGCTTCAGCAGGAGCGCGCGGGCGATACCGATGCGCTGGCGCTGCCCTCCAGAGAGCTTGAAGCCGCGCTCTCCGACTCGGGTCGCGTATCCGTCAGGAAGGCGATCGATGAAGTCGTGGGCGTAGGCGGCCTGGGCGGCGTCGATGACCTCGCGGTCATCGGCGTCTCGCCGGCCGTAGGCGATGTTCTCGCGGACGGTGCGGTCGAAGATCTCGACGTCTTGAGAGACCACCGCGATGTTGCGCCGATAGTCGGCCACTCGGTAGTCGCGGACATCGAGGTCGTCCACGGCGAGGGCACCGCTGGTGACGTCATAGTGCCGCAAAAGAAGCTTGACCACGGTGGTCTTGCCCGCGCCCGATCGACCGACCAAGGCCACCGAAGACTTTGCCGGCACCCGCAGGTCCAGGCCTTCGACGGCAGGGGTCACGGTTCCCGGATAGGCAAACGATATTCTTCGAAGCTCGATACGCCCCTGGAGACGGTCGACGGTCCGGGCGTCCGGGCGGTCGGCAAAGTCCGGCTGGTAGGTGAACAGATCCAGCATCTGCAGCACGGCCATCCGCGCGTCGCCGAGATAGTTGTACAGCCGCCCCAGCCGGAAAAGCGAAGAGACGACCTTCTCGGAGAGGGTCATGAACAAGACCAAGGTCCCGGGGGTGATCGCGCCGGTCTGCACGCGGTACACCGCGTACGCCAGCAGCGACACTCGAGCCAGGCTCAGCAGAAAGTCTGCCCCCCGGGTCCCGTCGCGCTCGGCTGTCTGGCGGTCGGCGGCGAGACTCTGGTAGGTGCCGAGCTGCTCGCCGTAGACCCCGATCTCGTTCGTTTCCTGCACGTAGTCTTTGACCGTCCTCACGTTGCGAAGGCTCTGGCTCAGGGTCCACGACGAACGACGAAACGCTTCGTGGTACCGCTGCCGGTAGGGTTGCAGTCGCGCCGAGCTGCGCTGGACCAACCACACCACCAGGGGCATGAAGGCCAGGTAGATCAGGCCGGAACCGGGATCGAGCGTCAGCAGGACTGCGCACGTGAGCGCGATCTGTAGCGCTGCTCCCACGAACCGCTCCTGGAAGAACCACACCAGCTCTCGGAACTGCCGCGCGCCATGCTTGACGGTGTGCTCGAGCTCGCCCGAAGGGTGGCTTTCGTGAAATCGCATCCCCAGCGACATGAGCTTTTGGTGCAGTTGCTTGAGGAGCGTCACTTCGATGTTGAACGCAGTATTGACGGTGTATGTGATGTAGCGCTCCTCGACGAGGGTCACGACCATCGACGCGGCGAGGACGCCGCCCAGGATAAAGAGAAGCTCGATGAGCTGGGAATCGGGGACCAGGAGCACATCGATGGCCAGCTTCAGCAAGAAGGGCGGAGCGAGCTTCAGCAGCTCGACGAGCAGGGAGACAAAAAACGAGATCCAGAAGACCCGACGAAGCTCCGGCAGCGCTTCGACCATGCGGCGGATCAGCATGCCGGCGTGGGTATCAGCACACCGGCGCCGAATCTATCGATGAAAGTCTCAGAGTCCTGAGGCGTCGACTGCACGAAGTGCCATAGATTCACGGCGCCCTGGCGAAGCTGTCCGAAGAAAAGTCCTGTGTTTTCGTAGACCGGTTTCTGGCATGCCGTTCGCTTTCGCGCCGCGACATGAAAACTGCGAAGACTTTCTCTTCCCTTACTTTTGTCGCGGCGGCAGCCGTGACGGTCTGCACGTTGGGCGTGGTCGGTACGGCCTCGGCCAGCGCCACGAACAAAGAGCGCCCGACGACTTCGAAGCGGGTCATGACGAAGCGCACGACGGACAAGGTCGACGTCCAGGCGCTTCGCCGACGCCCCAAGCTGCCGCGTGAGTGGGTGTGGAAGAAGTACGCTCGGACGTTCGATTCGATGTATCGGCGCTGATCCGCGCCGCGGTTCTACCTCAGTAAGTGAGTGGCGGCGGGGGCCTCCCCGGCCCCCGTCGCTGCCCCGGGGGGACCTTTACGCGCCGATCGGTGACTGCGCGTCCGATTTCGGCACCGACGACATCGGTGGAACCACGACATCGACGGGACGGCTGCTCGGTCCATCGGACTGACAAAAAGACTTGCCCGGTTCCACGTCCGGCTCGATGAACTCGGCCGGGAACCAGTGGTCGACCATCTGGCGTCCGCTTTCCAGCGAGACACTCACCCCGTCTTTGCGCTCGAGCCACGCCCCGAAGACGGCGTGGGTGGCGCAGGCGTCAGCGACCTTGCATCTGACGTGGGGATCGTCGCGACGGTCGAAATAGAGGTACGCGTGGGGAAAGCCGGCGTGCTGGAGGTGTTCGAGGAGGCCGGTCAGTATCAGGGCACATGTGACGTGGCCCTTGTCGGATCTGAGCTTGATCGGGCCGTCCGCTTGCACGCGGTTTCGGGTGTCGCGGATGGTCGCCGAATCGAGATGGATGGCGCCGGAAGGCTTCGGACACTTATCCAGCCAAGCTCCGGTGGTCCGTTTCCAGTCCAACGCGTGGGTCTTCGCTCGCTTCAAGAGTTTATCGAGGAGTCGGCGCTTGCCTAAGTTCCGGCACTTCACCTCGCTGATCAAATCGTATTGCGTGTGCTGCAATCGATCCAAGTAGCCCTTCGGTACCAGCAAGCTGAGCGGCCAATCCTTGAGCTCGTCGGGAACCGCGAGGTCGCCGACCAACACGAATACTCTGCGATGGATGTCGGGCGGGGCGTCTTCGTACCGGGCGATCGCGCGGTGAAGGTCTTCGAGGGCGAACGCCTTGGGTTCGTACCGCAGGATGACCACTCGTGATACCTTTACTGATCGGTCTTGGAGTATGCGCTCACTGAGCTCGGTCCAATACAGCTGGGTCGCTTCGTCCCAATGCGATGGGGTTTCGGGTTGCTCGTCTTCGGTCCCCACCAGCGCGCGGCAGTGCTTCAGGTTGGTCGCCGCCCGAGCGTAGCTCTTGAGTCGAAACCTTTCTCGAGGGGCTTCGCGGCTTCGGAGTCTTAAGAACTCTTCGACGACATCTTTGTCGGGGCCTTGATGAAGGATCCGTCGCTTCGTATCACCGTTGGCACGAAGTCCCGCTGGCGCTGGTCGATGGCTCATCGTCGACGCGGCCACGATCGTGACATGGCCGCCCTGAATCGCCGTTGCGGCTATCGGCGCCATGGCTGGGGCGACCGGCGGGGAGGAGAGGGGTGAACCGCGTTTGGCGCGCGGGGCAGGGACCAAGGACGGACCGGATCGTGTCGCCTTGGCGGGCCGGGCACATCTGTGCCATGTCCATTGACGGCTGGTCGTACCATTCAGCAGATCGCTTTCCCGAAGGCGCGGACGGAATGTAGACTCAGCCAGCACACAAACAATGACATCGACTGACAGTGCCTCCTCGAAGAGCTCCGGCTGAGGTCTTATCCGGCGTGTTGCAATCGCCTCAAGCTGTCGCTCGTAGCCGTTAGCGGAAGTCGCGTTCAGATCACTAAGGCGACACGAGGCGAAACAAATGGGAAAGAATCGCCGATGGGGTGAGCGGCGGGTGTAGCCTCCGTGGACAGGCCGGCGATCGGGGACCGAACCGGCTAGGGTGGGGCCGGCCACTGGAGCTCCATTCGATCGTCGCCCGGCGGTCGATGGTTCTCTGTTGTCAACGGGGCTTTCAATCGAGAAATGGTCTGGCGTCTGGCGGCGACAGACGTCGTC
Organism: Myxococcota bacterium; assembly: GCA_028289325.1. GTDB lineage: Bacteria > Myxococcota > Kuafuiibacteriia > Kuafuiibacteriales > Kuafuiibacteriaceae > JANQQN01. Next base: position 25,220 of record JANQQN010000020.1, read on the forward strand.
AGCCCCGTCATTGCGGAGCGTCGAATGAGTACGATATTAGTAACTCATGAAGGTCCGGGATAAAGACCTAGATCCGGACCGGCACTTGAGGGACGTGTTGATGGCCGACGCGTTCCGTCCGTTCTTAGACGCCGCCCGTCAGTCCACCAACGCCGATGAGTGTAACCTTCTGTGTTTAGCCCCGGTGGCCTGGGGGGTATCATGGCTGAGCTCCAGCGGTGAACCCAAGCCCCGCGACTACCAACTCCCTGTCATCGACGTGCCCGAAATCCTACCCCCGCCGGAAGCGATGCATCAGCACCTGTTTGATAGGGCAGCGGGATGCATCGGACGATTCGGGGGGTCGGCTGAGGCTTGGGCCCAGCGCCAGCTGGGCAAGGAGACATTCCCCCTGACCGGCCACTCGCACGCGTTCTCGACGTCTCAGCACGCGCTGTGGTGCCCCACTAACGCCTGCCCCGAAGGGTTGGCTCGAGCCGACGATGGGCATCGAGCCCCCACCCTCTTTCAGACGGCTCTAGAATGGGCGTCCAGCGGTCGCGATACTCGAATCCTCGACGCAGACCCCTTCATCGCCGCCAACCGGATTCAGCACGAAGATGGATTCCGTTCCGACCAGAGCGGGCTTCGGGTAGCTCAATTCGCCAATCGTCCGGGGCTGGTGGATAGAGACAACTACCATCAGTTTCTGGCCGAGCATATTCGCATTCTCAAGCAGGCCGATGTGCAGTTCGATCGGCTGGCCCGACCGACGATCGAGTCGCACTTTCTGCCCGTACGCGCGCTGGGGCAGTGGCGGGCGGCGTTCGATCTCAAGGTCATTTCGACGGACGCGGATCGCGCCCGAAGCGCGGATCGATGGCGAGCGGGCGACGTCCGGTTCGCGGTGGACTTCATGCACCCGTCTTGGGAGCCGCTGTTTTCTTATGCTTTGGTGTCCGCGTTTCGTCAGGCCATCGACGCGCCAAACTATCGGCGCGGCCCGCTCGTTTCCGACATCAAGTCTCTGCTGCCGTTCGCGGTCCTGTGGTGGTCCAAGGAGATTCTTTTTGTCCAGTACGGTGAGACTCGGGCTCGGCTGGTGCGTGACCACCACGGTCGCTTCGGACTCGATGAGGCGCCGAAGTCGAGGCCCGACCGGTCACCCGGGCCTTCGTTCTTAAGCCGGTTCGATCCCGACGAACGATGGGCGGGGGGATGGATCGTGCTGAATCTGCGTGAGCTGGGATTGTCTTCGGATATCTATGGCTCGTGGGGCTTCGACGAGATCCACTTTCGGGCCCCCATGCTCGACGCGACACTGCCTCTTGAAAAGTGGGAGTCCATCGAACAGGCGGTGGGCGCGGTGTTCCGCCGCGCGCTTCGGTCGCGTTTCTACTCGATCGACGCGCAAGAGTATCAGGAGAGCTTCAATCGCCTCGCGTACCTATCTCACGGTATCGGCAACGCGCTCAATGCGGCCCACAACCGCCTCCACTCCCTGTGTACGTCGTTGGCCGACCGCGATGATGAACGCTTCGTTGCCCATCGCGAGCTGATGCAGACCAAAGCGGCGGTCGTCGGCCGGCAGCTCGCCGAAGCGCAGGGGCTCGCGTACTTTGCCCGCAGTGGGCTGCGGGAGTTCGACGACGGCCCGCCCCGCGACTGGATGCTTCAGCCCAAAGAAGCGCCGTGGGAACGAGAGGAGGCGATCGAGGCCATGTGGCGGATCTTGGTCTACTTTCTTGGCGCCTACGAGCCGAGAGCGGACGCCGACGACGCGTCGCTGGTCTTTCTATTGGGCGCGACGCGCAAGGATCTCACGCTCTGCGAGCTCGCGGAGATCGCGCGGCGCCCGACCACGCTCACCCTGCCGCCGTTCTCTCGTCGTCGGATAAACGACGTCCGGGGTGGTGCGCCTTTGTTCCTACTTACCCTCGGCTTGGCCGAGATTCTCCGGAACGCGCGCCGACACCTCGTCGATAGCTGGGAAGAGTACTCGACGGCCATTCCATCTGACGCTCCTCGGCTGGTCATCGATGTGGAGATCGACGACCGGTGCGACGTTTCGGTCCTGGTGTGTGGGCTGGCTCGGCCCGGCCACAATCTGCGCTCCGCTTCGCTCGACCGCATCATCCGCGCCGAGATGTCCCTGCCCCCGAGGCGCCGGTTGATGGACAGCCAACAGGCGCGCTTCGTGCCGTCGCATGAGGAGTCGATGCTTCACCATCCCGAGTCGGGATTCGTACGAACGCTGGCGCGGTGGCGGTACCGCTCGACGGTCGCTCAGGTCGCGTTTTCCAGGTTGCAAAGGAAGACGTGATGATCGCGCCCCGACCGCTCCGCGTCCTGCTGATCCACGACAACCTGGAGCTCGGTGACGATCCGTCTACGGTGTTGCGGTCCACGCGCTACGAAATGGTGGCCCCCAGCGTCGGCGTGAAGCGGCCCTACGTTGCGTCGTGGTTCGAGGTCGTCCAGAGCGTGCGCGCGGTCTTGAGCGGTCATGAACAGGCGTCGATGGGCGCCAATGGGAAGACCGCGCTGCCTGACCTGCTGATCATCGACTGCAACTTCGAAGAGGACAAGCAGGCCCCTGCGTTGACGAACGGCTTCGGCGGCGCGTCGCATCACGTCGACCCCCGCGGTCTGCTCTACGGGGCGCTGTGGGCGGCCTATATGTCTGGTAAAGCCAGTCATCATCCATTCGCGTTCATTCTTTATAGCCAGGCCGCGGATCAGATTCAGGAAGACGGCCTCGGCTTGACGCTGTTCGGGCTGCTGCTGGCCATGTCCGAGCCCGATGCGGAGTACACGGCGGCCGAGAATAGCCAGGGGGCGGAAGTGCAGCGGCTCCGAGAGGCGCTTCCCAAGTACGTGCAGCGGTGGGACATCTCGGAGGTCATCGAGCGGGTCGCGGAGCTCTATCGACAGCGTCTGCTCCGGATGTCGCTCGACGACCTGGTGAGCGTGGATCCCACCCGGGTCGAAGACTGCCTAGATGCGGTCAAAGCGTTCGTTGCGGGCAAAGGACGCGCACCGTCGGACGAGCTGGGGATATCGTGGCGGGTCCACAACCAAGAGGACCATGTTCAGCTGGCGTCGCTGGCGCCCGACGCCATGGGCGCCGACGCGACTTGGGATCCCCGGCGATGCGGGCTGCTGGTCCAGTGGTTGGCTGCTCTTCGCGACGGAACGAACTGGAAGACCCAAAAGTGGAAGAAGCTGATCGAAGCGCGGGACCGCTACGACGGCGATAAGCGGACCGAAATTTTCAAAGCGCTGTCCAAGGGGCCGAGCGAGCGGGACGGGTTCAGGGTTTTGGCGATGATCATGGTCTGGTGCGAGCGGCAGTGTTGTCTGGCCGCGGCGGTGATTCCTGCGGTGACCGCGCAGGATATCTTGACCACCCTGGGGATGGAGACCCACCAGGCGCAACGTCCATTGCGCCGGTTCTTCGATCCCCGCATTACCCTGGGGCCGTTTCTCGACTCTCTGTTTGAGCAAGATACCTGGCCTTACGAGAGTCTCAGCTGGGTCGTGCCCGCGACCCGGTCCTACCTTCGCGACCTCGCCTCGCCGACCGGGATCACGAAGCCTTGGGTTCAGGTCGGGCCCGAGAAGCTGTCGCTGCCGAAGTCGGTGTTTGCGCCCAAGAATTGGCCGTCGATCGTCGCGTGATCAGGGACGGCGACGGAGGGACCGACCGCGGCCGCGAACTCCGCAACGAAGTCCGTCGCGGGTCGGGCGCGCAGGTCGACCACTGTGCCCGACTGAACGACTTGGCCCCCCTCCAGGACGTAGACCCGGGCGTTGAGGGCCGCGACGTCGCGCACATCGTGGGTCACGATGATCGACGGACGACCGAACTCGCGCAGGCGGTCGGCGAGAAACGTTCGCACCGTGCGGCGGGTGGTGGCGTCGAGGGCCGCGAGCGGCTCGTCGAGGAGCAAGAGCTCGGGATCGACGACCAGAGCGCGCGCGAGCGCGACTCGCTGCTGTTCGCCGCCGGACAGCTCGGTCACTCGCCGACCCGCGAGCGATCCACACCCCAGCTCGGCGAGGAGGGCGTGGGCCCGCTGGTGCCGTTCGCGGCGGGGGCGCTTGCGGCGTCCCGTGGACAGGCCGAAAGCCACGTTGTCCAAGACGCTGAGATGCGGGAACAGCCGATACCCTTGAGGCACGTAGCCGATCCGCCGGTCTTCCATGGGCCGGTCGATGCCGCGCTGGGCGCTGACCAACATCGAGTCGCCAACGCGGATCTCCGCCGCTTCGGGGGCCAGCGCGCCGGCGATGACCCTGAGGAGGGTGGTCTTTCCGCTGCCGTTGGGACCGACAAGCGCGATAGGCGCCGCTTCGCCGTTCAGGTCCACGTCTAGGTTCAGGGTCCCGACGGTCACTCTGATTGCCGCCTGCCATCCACTCATGGGCTCGTCTCCACCGGGGGCCCGGACGCCGTGGGCAGTAGGCGAACGCCCAGCATCAAAAGTGCGGCTCCCCCGCCGAGGAACAGCGAGAAGACCACGGCCAGTCGGACGTCGGTCTCCAGCGCGGAGAAGATGGCGAGGGGCATGGTCTGAGTCTTGCCGGTCATGTTGCCCGCGAACAGCAGGGTGGCGCCGAACTCGCCGAGGGCTCGAGCCCAGGCTAACGAGGCGCCGACGATGATGCCGGAGCGGGTCATGGGCAGGGCGATCCGAATGAAGGCGATCGGGGCCGAGGCGCCGAGGGTCCGCGCCACGATCAGCATGTCCGGCTCGATGCGCCGAAAGGCGTTGGCCGCCGCCTGAACGAAGAACGGCGCCGATACCGTCAGCTGGGCGATGATCACCGCGGCCTCCGTAAACGAGACTTGCACGCCGAAGGGCTCCAGGACCGGCCCCAGAAGGCCGCGACGGCCGTACGTCTTGAGCAGCGCCACGCCGACCACCGCGGGGGGAATGACGATCGGGAGGTCGACCAGAACTTCCACCACCCGGGCGAGGCGGTTCGTTGACGTGGCCAGCCACCACGCGAGAGGCGTTCCGCCGACCACGGTGAGGGCCAGGGTGACGAGGGTGGTGCGGAGGCTCAACCCCATCGCGGGCGCGAACATCGGATCCGCGACGCCGGCCACGATGTCGTGCCACGAGCTCGACATCGCCAGCGCGATGAGAGGAAGGACCAACAGCCCCACCAGCGCGGCGCCGAACAGCGCGCCTGCCGCCGATAACGGCGACCTCACGGGTTCACCGGGGCAAAGCCGTGCCGTCTCAGGGCGTCTGCGCCCTCGGAGGAAAGGATGTAGTCGATGAACGCGATCGCTTCCTTTCGGCGCTCGGACCGCGCGGCGACGCCCATCGGGTATCGCGCTCGCACGTTGAGGGGGGCGGGGATATCGATGACCTCGACCCGGCCGGAGGCGTGGGCGTCGGTCCGGTACACGATGGCTGCGTCGGCCTCGCCGAGCTCGACCTTGGCCCGTACCAGGCGAACGTTGCTCTCCTCGGATACGACGCGGTTCCGGACCGCTTCCGAGAACACGGGCCCGAAATGGGTCTCGGCCTGACGCAATACATGTTGCGCGTACACGCCGACGGGGACGTTGGTCGCCCCCAGCACGATGCGGTGGGCGCGAGCCAGCTGCTCGAAGCGCTCGATTCGCGCCGAAGCATCGGGGGGCACGATCACCACCAGCTCGTTTTCGGCGAAGGTGCGGCTGTCGACGATGTCGCCCCGGGCCTGCAGTGCGCGCATGTGGGCTTCGTTCGCCGACGCGAAGACGTCGGCGGCGGCGCCTTGTTCGATCTGCAGTCGCAACACCTGACTGCCGGCGAACGTCAGCACGACGTCGATGTCGGGGTGGGCGGCCTCGAACCCGGCGGCGAGGGTTTCGAAGGCCTCGGTCAGCGACGAAGCAGCGAAGACCGACAGCGCAACGGGCCTTTCGGCCTCGTTGGAGCCGATGCAGCCGTCCGAGAGCCCGCTGAGCAAGGCGACCAGGAAGGAGAGGCGAAGGGCGGACATCGGTCAGGCCCTCGCATCCACCGCCGCCACCGTGGTGGCGTGACCGGCCGTCGACAGGTCATAGCCCGGCAGCCCCGAAGCCTCGGCGCGAAACGTCGGGCGATCGATCAGGTCGACGAAGCGGCGGACCGGACCCGCGTCGAGCCGGCGGTGGGGGATCAGGAGGTCGAATCGCTCCTGCGATATAGGGATGAACTTTAGGGGCTCGCTCATCGCCACCGCTTCGATGGCGACGCCCACGTCGGCGACACCCCACCGAACGAGCGCCGCGACTTCCCGGTGGTCGGCGGCCGCTGGCGCGTGGGGACAAGGCGCGTCCCGCCCGGCGTCACGAAGCATTCGCTCGAGCAGGCGTTGCGCCTGCGCGCCGGGATGGCGGACGACGTATCGCACGTCCGGCCGGGCGAGATCCGTTGCGGCGGCGATGTCCAGCGGGTTGTCGCCAGCGACGACCAGCCCCTGTCGCCAGACGGCGAGATTGACGATGAGGGACCGCTCCCCCGGCAGGGTCCGTTGCGCAGCTTGAACGTGACTCTGAGCGTCATCGGCGTCGGCAAAATGAATGCCCGCCGCGTGCACGAGTCGTCGTTCGAGTAGCGCGAGGGCTCGGGCGCTGTCCGTAGGGACCCACGTCGCCGTCGCCTCCCGGTAGGTCCGGCCCACCCGGTCCGAGAGCACCCCCAGCAACGGCGCACATCCGGCGACCAGCGCGTTCTCCTCGAGGGTCGCGACGTCTTCCAGGGGTTCGACCAGCCCCGTCCGCGTGGCGGGGTTCCAGTCGACGAGGAGACCGTCGGCACAACGCTGGTCGGCGGAGACCGGGTGAGCGACCCAGCGACCATCGACTCGGCCCACAGCGACCCGGGTCCCAACGGGCGGTGCGTCGCTGGCGATCGTGGCCTCCAGTCGTGGGCCCTGGGGCAGACAAAACAGATCCTCGACCCCACAATGAAGCGCCCTCGCCAGAAGCAGCGCGAGGGTAGTGGAGGGGACCTGTCGACCGGCTTCGATGGCCACCAGCGCTTGTCGGGACACGCCGACCCGTGCCGCGAGCTCGCCCTGGGACAGACCGGCGTCCGCACGGCGCTGACGAAGACTGGACAGTAGGGTCATCCCGACTAACCGCCCCCAAGCGGCTTCGTTGGAGTAAGCTCAGTGCGACATTATGTAAAGCGTTAACGACAATGGTCGCGGATACGCCGGGCTGCGCCCTCCTCAGTCGGACTCATCACCGAGCAGGATAGCGCCCTGAGGGGTCCGAACGACCTTGGTGATGCCCGGGTGCCGGTGCTCCAGAGCGCCGGCGAGCTGGGTTCGCGCATCGGGGTTGAGCTCCGTATCGTCCGGGTGGTTCGACCGCAGCGCTTCCATGATGACCTTTTCGAGCTCGACGGCGTCGATGGGTTTGGTGAGGAAGCGGTAGATTTCGCCTTCGTTGATCGCGCGGATGGCCGCATCTACCGTGGCCTGCCCGGTCAGGACTATTCGGATCGTGTTCGGGTGAGCTCGACGAACTCGGGTCAGGAACTCAGTGCCCGACATCTGAGGCATTCGTTCGTCTGAAACGACGACATCGACATCGACCTCGGCCAGCAGCTCAAGCGCGAGTCGCGCAGATTCAGCGGTGTAGACCTCGAGGGTCGACCGACGGAAAGACTTTCTGAGGCCGTCGAGCACGGCCGGTTCATCATCGACGAACAGCACGCAATATCTAGGCTTCAGAGCATCACCTTTCACGGAAGTTAGTCTCCATTGACGACGAAAACATACCGCCTTCTTGTCGTCTTATTGTGAGTTTGACTCGACCTAAAAGACAGGTTGGTTCGTTCATTGAACCAGTTTGGTTCGAGCAACGAATCTACCGAATTCCTGTGAAGGGTATGCGAAACAGAATACTGAGTCTCGACTAATGGTTGACTATGGAGTCTCCATCGCAAAAAGAGCCCCGTTCACGTCGTCGGATTCTCCTTGTCGACGACGAAGCCGCGGTGCTCGATGGCCTTAGACGGATAATGCGCCCGCATCGGAAGTCATGGGCGATCGAGACCGCTGGCGATGGGTTGGCTGCGCTCGACCGTCTGCGAGCGCGAGCTTTTGATGCGATTGTCAGCGACATGAGAATGCCGAAACTCGACGGCGTCGAGCTACTGAAACAAGCTGGGGAACTTCAGCCGGGGATCATTCGGATCACCCTGACGGGTGATCCGACGGAGACGGCAATGCTTCGCTCAGCTGGGGTCACGCACCAAATGTTGTCGAAGCCTTGTGATTCCCGGATTCTCATCGAAGCTCTCGAACGTTCGTTTCGCCTCCGGGAGACTTTGGGGTCGTCGGAGCTCATTACTTTGGCAGGGCGGCTCAAGCAGCTCCCAAGTCTGCCCGACCTATACACCCGATTGATGGAGGAGCTTCAGTCGCCTGAAGTCTCAGTCAGCTCGGTGGGACGGCTGGTTGCACAAGATATGGCGATGTCTGCCAAGCTCTTACAGCTGGTCAACTCGGCCTTCTTTGGTCTGTCCCGAGAGGTGACCAATCCCGAGCGGGCCGTCGTTGTGTTGGGGGTGGAGACCGTACGGGCCCTGGTACTGATGTTTCATGTATTCGATCAGCTCGACCAGGCTCGGGGTTCGGGCGTGCCGCTCGACCGACTATTTCAGTACGGAATTCTTACCGGCAAGACCGCTCGCCTCATTGCCAAGGACGCCGGTCTCGGTAAAGCCGAGCTCGACGACGCGTACATGGGCGGGCTCCTGCACGACGTCGGCCTCCTCGTCCTCGGAGCTGCGTTCCGCGACGAGATGCGCGAGGTTGTCGACGAAGCCCACGTGTCCGGTGATCCCTTGGCGAGAATCGAGAAGAATCGACTCGGGGCGACGCATGCCGATGTGGGCGCGTACTTGCTCGGACTGTGGGGGCTTCCGAATCAGATTGTTGAGGCCGTCGCATTTCACCACCGCCCGGACTTCATCGCTTCGTCGACCATAGATAGTACGTGGGCGACCCGCTGGGGCGTGTTGGCGGCCGTACGTGTCTTCTCCGACCGCTTCCCGCCGTTTGAGCACGATGCTTCGACCTTGACGGACGCGGATCGAGCCGTGGTGACGGAGGACAGGTTCGAGGCGTGGGTGCGCGACGCGGCCGAGCTTCGTGTGGGGCGAGACGATGGCTCTTGAACGCGTCCTGTGCGTCGACGACGAGCCTCATGTGCTCGAAGGCTATCGGCGTACGCTCAGAAAGCAGTTTGACATCCGGATCGCCAATGGAGCGGAAGAGGGGCTGAAGGCGCTCGACACCCACGGTCCCTTCGCGGTCGTCGTGTCCGACTATCGAATGCCGGTCATGAACGGGGTGAGATTCCTGGCCGAAGCGGCGGAGCGATATCCCGACACTTTTCGCATTATGCTCACTGGTTTTGCCGATGCGAAGACGGCGATCGGCGCCATCAATGACGGGGAGATCTTTCGGCTCCTCACCAAGCCCTGCCCATCGGACAAGCTTGCCCGAGCGCTCGCCGAGGCCGTTCGCCATCATCGAGGCATTCGAGCGGAGAGGGAGCTTCTCGAGCAGACGCTTCACGGTAGCGTGCAAGTCCTAACCGAAACGCTTAGCCTCACCAATCCGGCCGCATTTAGCCGGGCGATGAGGATGCAGCGCGTCGTCAACCGAGCGGTGGAGGTCTTGGGTCTGGAGTCGCCGTGGCAGTATAGCGTGGCGGCGATGCTCTCCCAGCTGGGGTGCGTGACCCTTCCCCATGACCTCGTGGTGAAGGTTCATTCGGGGACCGAAGACCTTTCGAAACACGAGCGCCGCTTGTTCTCGATGCACCCACAGACCGCAGCGCGCCTGCTGTCGAAGGTGCCTAGGCTGGAGTCCATCGCCTCGATGATCGCGGGTCAGCGAACCGCCGCCGCCATCGACGGTTCGCTTCAGGCCGCAGATCCCGTTCGCCTCGGCTCCCAGCTTCTTAGGGTAGCGGGAGATCTCGATCAGCTGCTCAACTCGGGGCTGGGGCTCGAGAACGCGGTCGAGCGTATGCTGACGGAGCCAGCCAACTATACTCAGGCGATTCTTCGAGCCGTGGCCGACGTCGACCTCGATCGCGCAGACATGGTCTTGCGAGAGCTGGCGATCGACGAGCTCCAAGAAGGTATGGTCCTCGAAGAAGATGTGCGCGCCACGGGCGGACTATTGCTGATGGCCAAAGGCCATATCGTAACTTATGCCGTGATCGAACGGCTTCGCTGCCTGAAGTCGCGGCTCCCGGCCGACGCGCGATACCGAATCTCGGTGCCGGCGAGTCAACGTGGCGCAAAGCACAACGGAGGCATCCGGTGAACAAAAGCTCCGAGTCTCCCGAGACATCTCTGCAGTCCCTGTTTCGGAACGCGATCTGCCACTACGACATCATTTCCGAGCTTAGGTTTGCGATCTTGGCGGTGGATGGCGACGGCTTCGTCTTCGAATGCAATCCCGCCGCCAGTCGTCTTCTGGGCGTCAGTAAGGCCTCGATGCTGGGCCGCGCGTTGAAACACCTGCCGATAGACTGGTCCTGGCCAGATCTCGACAAGCACCTGATCAAGATGGCGAGCTCCCGGGAAGCCGTACGGTGTGACGATCTTGACTTCAGTCGGGCCGACGGCTCCCGCGGCATCTTGGGCGTGACCTTGACGCCATTCGAGTCAAATCCGGAGTCTGGGAGTTTCTTGCTGACCGCCGTCGACGTGAGCCAGCGCCGGGCGCTCGAGCACCAACTGAATCAGGCCCAAAAGCTCGAGGCAGTGGGACGTCTTGCCGCGGGCGTCGCTCACGAGATCAATACGCCGACTCAGTTCGTCGGTGACAATCTCCGATTCCTCACCGATGCCTTTCAGGATATTCTCAAGCTCCTCGACGCCTATGGCTCCTTACTCGATGCGTTGGCTGCGACAGGGGGCCATAACAGCAGAGTGTCCGAACTCAAAGAACTCAGCGATGAGGTTGATCTCGATTATCTCGTCGAGGAGGTGCCTCGGTCGATCGCTCAGGCGATCGACGGTACGTCGAGAGTGGCGGAGATCGTTCGCGCAATGAAAGAGTTCTCTCATCCTTCCGGGGCCAAGGACTACGCGGACCTCAATCGAGCCTTGGAGGGCGCAACAACGGTCTCACGAAACGAATGGAAGTATGTGGCTCAACTTGGCCTCGAGCTGGATCAGAGTCTGCCGAAGGTGAACTGCCAGCTCGGAGAGTTGAACCAGGCCTTCTTGAATCTGATCGTCAACGCGGCTCAGGCGGTGAGTGAGCGCTACGGAACCGATTCCGGGGGCCAGGGGAGTATCGTGGTCCGGAGCCGCCCACTCGACGAGAAAAACATCGAGATCTCCGTGGCTGACAATGGGATCGGGATGAGCGAAGAAGTGCGATTACGGTGCTTCGAGCAGTTCTTTACGACGAAAGAGGTCGGCAAAGGGACTGGACAAGGGCTAGCCCTCGTCCATCGTGTGGTGACGGGGCACGGAGGCCTCGTTCACGTGGAGTCCAGGCTGGGCGAGGGGACGACGTTCTTCGTCCGGTTACCCGTGGATCACCGGTGACGTGCCACGTTGTGCCAAACGATAAGGCCTGCACCGACCGCGGATTCTGGTAGGCTACGGCCCTTGGCCACTCGAAAGAAGACCGCGTCGAAGAAGAAGCGCGCGAGCCGCCGAAAGAAGGTCGAGGCCAAATCGAAGGGGCTCGGGGCATCGGAGCTATCCGCGGATCCGCCGGACGACGTCCGCGCATTGGCGGCGACCGTCGAAGAAGACGGCGGGACGGCGCTCGCGTGTTACCGCGATCCGCTGGGCGGACACTGGCAGATCTTGGTGTCTTTGCCGCTGGATCGGGTCCAACCGTCTGTGTTTCAGCGGGACCTTTCCGACACCCACGTCAAGAAGCTGACCGCGGTTATCGATCGCCTGGACCGATTCCTCGACCCCATCATCCTAGTAAGGACCGAAGACGGCCGCTACAGCACGCCGAACGGCCACCACCGATTCGCGGCGATGAAGAAGCTGGGAGCGAAGGCGATCACCGGCCTGCTGATCCCCGACGTCAGCGTGGCCTATCAGATCCTGGCCCTGAACACGGAGAAGTCGCCCAACCTGAAGGACCGATCGCTGGAAGTCATCCGCCTCGCGCGGGCCCTCGTCGATCTCGGCGACCCCGTGGAATCGGAGTTCGAGCTCCAGTTCGAAGACCCCGCGTATCTCACCATCGGGTGTTGCTACGAGAAACGCGCGCGGTACTCGGGGTCGGCCTACCATCCGATTCTGAAGAAGTGTGAGGGCTGGTTCGACGACCCGATGTCCGAGTGCATTCCGGTGCGAGAGGCGCGCGCGGATCGCCTGCTGGCGGTCGACGACGAAGTCGCCCGCCTGGTCACCGCGCTCAAGAAGAAGGGCCTTGACAGCCCGTACTTGAAGGCGTTCGTCGTCGCTCGGCTCAATCCGTTGCGAGGGCCCAAGGCCGCCGGTGAGTTCGACGAGACCGTCGACAAGATGCTCGACAGAGCCCAGCGTTTCGACCCGGCGAAGATCGAGGCGTCGCAGGTGACCGCCAGCGCCGGCTACGGCGGTGGCGATTAAGGAGGGCGTTCCGTGCGACTGTACCAAGAGTTCGCGTCGTGGTGGCCACTGATGTCCGCGGTGGAGGACTATGAAGAAGAGGCCGGCCTGTATGCCCAGGCCCTGCTCGACCACGCCACCGGTCCGCTGAAGACCGTATTGGAGCTCGGAAGCGGAGGCGGCCACAACGCAGCGTTCCTGAAGGCCAGGTTCGATATGACCCTCGTCGAGCCAGCGGAAGGCATGCTCGAGGCCAGCCGAGCCCTGAATCCGGAATGCGAACACGTGCGGGGCGACATGCGCACGGTGCGCCTCGACCGAACGTTCGACGGCGTCTTCGTCCACGACGCCGTCATGTACATGACCACCCTCCCCGATTTGAAGGCCGCGATGGAGACCGCCTACATCCACTGTCGGCCGGGCGGGGTGGCCCTGTTCACGCCCGACTACGTGCGGGAGACTTTCCGTCCGTCGACGGACTGCGGTGGAGAAGATGGCCCCACTGACCCTGACGGGCCGGGCCGAAGCATGCGGTATCTCGAATGGACGTGGGATCCCGACCCCACCGACGATACGTACATCGTCGACTACGCGTACGTGCTTCGGGAAGGTGACGCTGAGCCGCGAGTGGTTCACGACCGCCATACGGAGGGGCTGTTCGCTCGGCAGACGTGGATGGATACCTTGCGCGAGGTGGGTTTCGTGCCCCACCGGGTGCCCATGGAGCACTCGGAGCTGGAGCCGGGGTCGTACGAGGGGTTCATCGGCCTCCGCCCGGAGTGACGAACGGCGCGAGATCTGCGGAGCGTCAAGAAGATCAGGCTTCGGGGTCGTTACGAGGGCCAAAGTCCGGACCGGCCAGCCGCTCGTCGAACTGGGCACGGCGGGTCGCTCCACGACAATCCCGAACCGATACCCTCCGGAGCCGGCGTCTGCGCTGAGCGGCCCCGATATCTCTGCGGCCGAGTGTTCCGTAGTCGGAACGAAGGTTCCTAAGGACCGGCCGCGACCGCCACTTCAAAAGGGCGGACTTCAAGGTCGGCCGGCGAGCGCCGACCGATGGAAGCATGGACCCTGGAGTTAGCGAGTCTTCAGGGCGCGAAGCGGCCAGGGGCCCGGGGAAAGCTGGAGGCGGTGCGCGGACGGAGGCGTTCATGCTCCTCGATGCGCTCTGTGCGCCGCTGATGGTGGTGGATTCTGCGTGGCACCTGCTGCTCGTCAATGTTTCGCTTCGGGATCTCCTGAGCACCCACCGCCTGCCGTGCGCCGTCGATGATCTCGACCTCGACCGAGTCTTCGGCGCCGGTACCCGCGACCGACTCCAGGAGGAGGGGACGGTATCCGTCGCCGCTGCGCCGAGCGCTCAGTTCACGCTCCGGTGCGCCGAGCCCGGTCACCCCGACGGCCTGCAAATCATCGAGTGGTCGGATCAGTCGGGCGAGAAGAACGCGGTACGCAGCTTTCAGCAGCTCATGGCCGCCGCGATGAGCGGTGATCTCAGCAAGCGGATCTCCGAGGAAGGGTTGGACAGTCTCTTCGCCAGCGTCGCGGGCAGTATCAACACCGTCATCGATTCGATGCAGGAGTCCATTCAAGAGGTTGTCGACGTTCAGTCCGCCGTCGCTTCCGGCGACTTGACGAGGCAGATGGAAGGGTTCTATTCAGGCGAATTCGCGGTCTTGAAAGAAGCGATCAACGCGTCTTCCAGTTCCATGCAGCGGATGGTTCATCGCGTGGGCCGGGTTGGGCATCAGATCGCCGGCGCGGCCCAGTGTATCCGGCGGGGTAATGACCAGCTCGTCGCGGACGCAGAAACTCAGTCGCGGGCGATCGGGGCGGTCGCGGCCAGCGCCGAGCAGATCACCGCCGCTGTGCAAAGCAACGCTGACCACGCGACGCAAGCGTCGGAGCTGGCTTCGGATACTCGTCAACGGGCGGAACGAGGTCACGAGGTCTCCCAGCTCGCGGTGAATGCGATGACCGCCATCAACGAATCGAGCCAACAGATCGCGGAGACCACCGCGATCATCAACGAGCTCGCGTTTCAGACCAACCTGCTGTCCCTCAATGCCGCCGTCGAGGCGGCTCGGGTAGGCGATGAAGGTCGAGGCTTCGCTGTCGTTGCCGCAGAGGTGCGCAAGCTCTCCGAGCGAAGCGCTCGCGCGGCATCGGAAATCGGAAAGCTCATCAAAGAAAGCATCGAGCGTGTGAATGACGGGTTGGCGGCCGTACGCCGTTCGTCTCGAGCGCTCGAAGATATCCTGCAGGCCAGCGAAAGGACCGCCGACGTCGTGCGGCAGATAGAACACGCGGGCCACGAACAGAAGACTGGCATCGAACAGGTCATGCTGAGCGTCCTGGACGTCCAACGAACGCTCGCCCACAACCAACAGATGACCGAGGAGGTGGCCCGCGAAAGCCAACTCGCCGATACGCAAGCCAACGAACTGCTGGCGGCCATCGCTCAATTCACCGTCGCCGAGGACGACGGAGCCGAGCCGTCGCCCGTCGACGCCGTGCCCGCGTCGGCCGCAGAAGCGGCGGTCGAGCCGCCGTCGGACGTTTCGAACGACTTCTTCATCTGAGCGAGTGCTGAACTGAAGGCGCTCGCCGATAACCACAGCCAATCCTGGAGGTAGAAATGGCATTGATTGAATGGAGTGACAAGATGAGCGTGGGCGTGGACTCGATCGACGATCAGCACAAGAAGCTCGTCAACATGATCAACGCGCTGAACGACGCTCTTCGCGGCGGGGAAGCAGAGGAGGTTCTGGTCAAGATCTTCGACGGCCTCGCGGTCTACACGCAAAAGCACTTCCAGTACGAAGAGAAGCTGTTTGCGGAGCATGGCTATCCGTTGGCCGCAGAGCACAAAGCGGAGCACGACGCGCTGATCGCTCAGGTCGTCGAGCTCAAGACGAAACTCGACGCCGGTAGCGCGCTGATCGGCATCGAGTTGATGAAGTTTCTGAAGGGTTGGTTGACCAATCACATCCTCAAGAGCGACATGGCTTACAGCGCCCACTTGAGGGGTCGAAAGGTCGCTTAAGCGCTGCCCCTTACTAACGCGCCGGCAGACGAAGCTCGAGGCTCCCCGCCACACCTTGGGTCATCGGTCCGTAGCCCGCGCGAACTGTGCAAAGCTATGCGCGGATCGTTCAAACCTCGGCCCCGCCGGTTCTTCACAATCAAAGGCGCTGCATCTTTGAGTGGAGGACCTGCATGCGACTACGTACGACATTTCTAGGCTTCAGTTTGATCTTCTTCATCGCTGCGTGTGTGCATCGTGGCGAGATGCGACCGGAGGCCCCGGGGCCCACCGAGGTGGCGCCGAAGCGCGCCGACAGCGATGAGCAATCGATCGAGCGGCTTCTACACGAGCTCTTTGCGTCCGTCGATCGACGCGACTGGCCGGCGGCGGCATCCCTCATGCACGAGTCGATCTACATCGACTACAGCGCGCTCGGCGGCGAAAGCGGCGAGCGTTCACCGGCCGAACTCACGCAGAGCTGGGCCAATCTCCTTCCCGGCTTCGACCGGACGATTCATCAGCCGCACAACTTCGCGGTGTGGGTCGCCGGCGATCGCGCCACGGCCACGTTGGACGCCATCGCGTCGCACTATCTGAGTGTCGGCGCTTCTGAAGGCGAGCGCTACTGGACGGTCTTCGTCGGCTACGATACCGAGTTCGTGCGCGTCGCCGACGGTTGGAAGCTCGCGCGCCTCGACATCAGCCTCTATGACCAGGCGGGGAACGCCAAGCTCGTCCAACGGGCGCTTCAGCGCGTCGCGGAGGGAACGGTGGCGCCGTTCGCCGAGTCGTCGGCAGCTTCGGAACCGGTCGAGTCGTTCTTTCAGGCCCTCGAAGCTCGAGATATCGAGCGCCTCATGGCGACCCTCGACGAGGGGATCGTGCAGGAGATGCCGTTTGCCCCCCGGAGCTTTCCGCCTGCTCTCAGCGGCAAGGCTGCCATGCGAAAGCAATACGCGGCGGTCATGGACTATACCCAGCGATATGAGCGGTCATATCTGGCGACGCAGGATCCGCGGACCGTGCTCGTCAAGTTCGAGGGCACCATTACGACCTCGGAAGGTAGGCCCTACAACAACGCGTACGTCGGCCTATTTACGGTGGGGTCGAACGGAAAGATCGTTCGGTTCGTCGAGCAGTTCAACCCGAACATTCTCCTCGCTGGATGGCCCGGACTATCGGTCCCCCACTATTCGGTTCACGCGGCCGGGGCCGAGGTCGGATCCGGGGTGACGTTGAAGGAGGTGGAGTTCCTTAGCCACGGCGACCGACTCCGAGGGCACCTCTTCCTCCCGCCAGACCATGATCCCCAGGCTCGCTATCCGACGGCGGTCGTGGCCGGCAGCTGGACGAGCGTGAAGGAGCAGATGCCCGACGAGTATGCCAGCCTCCTTGCGAAAGCAGGCGTTGTGGCGCTGACCTTCGACTTCCGGGGGTTCGGTGAGAGCGAAGGTCAGCCCCGCCAGTTCGAAGATGTCGAAAGGAAGATCCAGGACATTCGTGCGGCCGTCGACTTTCTCGACCAGCGACAAGACGTCGAGTCTGTCGTAGGGCTCGGGGTGTGCGCGGGCTCTGGTTACATGGCCCACGCGGTGGCCCGAGATCCACGGATCTCTCGCCTCGTCTTGATCGCGCCTTGGCTGCACAATCCGGAGATCGCGCGTTCGATCTACGACGGGCGCCCCGGAGGGACGAAGGGGCTACTGGCCGCGGCTCGCGACGCGAAGGCCCGTTATCAGAAGACCGGGGAAACCGAGTATGTTCTCGCGGCCAGTGAGCTGGATGCTCTGGCGGCGATGTACGTTCCGAAGAATGCGTTCGACTACTATCTGAACCCCGCCAAGGCCGCCGGACCGCACTACGACAACCGGTTCGCGGTCATGAGTTGGGAGCCGTGGCTCACCCTCGACGGGATCTCCGTGGCCGAAACCATCGAGCAACCCGTCTTTATCGTGCACAGCGAAAAAGGTGCGGTCCCCCGAGGCGCTCGGGAGTTCTACCGTCGCCTCCGCGGCTCCAAAGACATCGTGTGGCTCGATCGTTTCGATCAACAGCAGCTTTACATGGACCCAGAAGCGGTCCATAGCGCCTTATCCGTGGTCTCCGAGTATCTGACGTCGAAAGCGGTACCATGAAGCGCACGGCGCTCGTCACCGGCGCCAACCGCGGTATCGGTCGAGCCATCGCAGAAGCGCTGGCCGACCGTCCGGACGTCCAGCTCATCGTCGCGGCTCGGCGCCAAGCGGACAGTGAGCGAGTGGTGTCCGAGCTCGGCGAGGGGCTGAGGGCCGTTGCGCTCGAGCTCTCGGACCCTCTTCGGGTCGCGGCCGATGCCCGCCGCATCGAGGATGAGTTTGGCGACATCGATATCCTGGTGAACAACGCCGGCGTCCTGCATCCGGGCTCGGCACTCGAGGTCGACATCGCCCAAGTGAGTGAGTCGGTGGCCGTCAATGCCCTCGCTCCCCTCGCTCTCAGTCAGGTGTTCGGTCCGGGCATGCGGCAGCGCGGCTGGGGCCGGATCGTCAACGTATCGTCCGGCTGGGGCAGCTTCAGCGAAGGGCTCGACGGGCCCGCGGCCTACGCGATCTCAAAAGCGACGCTCAACGCAGTGACGCTGTCGACGGCGCAGGCGCTCGGTCGTTCGGTGAAGGTCAACGCGGTGTGTCCAGGTTGGGTGCGCACGCGAATGGGGGGGCAGGCCGCAGCTCGCTCGCCGGAAGAAGGCGCCCAGACGGCGGTGTGGCTGGCGACCTTGCCCAGCGACGGACCCACCGGCGGTTTCTGGCGCGACCGACGGTTGATCGAATGGTGATCACCACCGTCGAGAAGAATCGGGTGACTAGATGCGCTCGGCACGAATCCCGATCCGCTTTGCGGCTCGGCGATTCGTGCCCGCCACCGGATTGGAACTCCCGCCGCCGCGTACTAGCCGTTGTTTCGCCGCCACTGCCGGGGCGTCTGACCGTTGTGTTGCTTAAAGACCCGCGTGAAATGCGGCTGGTCGGAGAAGCCGCACGCAAGCGCAATGTCGAGAAGAGGGCGAGCGGGGTCGACGAGCATATCAATGGCTCGCTCTATTCGGTATCGCAACAAGAACTGATGCGGTGGCTCCCCGACCACCTTTTTGAACACACGCGAAAAGTGCGAAGACGATAAGCCGACCGTGCGCGCCATCTCCTCGACGCCGATGGCGTGGCTGAACTCGCGCTCGAGGAAAGTGAGGAGGCGCCGATGCTGGTCAGCGGTATATGAAGCGGAGAACGCCGCATCACCTCCGTCGTCTTCGCCGTACTTGTAGATGAGCTTGACTAGAAATACCCGGGCCAGACTCTCGAACATCACATCGGACTCCGGCCCGCCCACGTGCAGCGCGTCCATCAGCATGACCGCCGCCGTCGCGATATCCGCGTCCTTGAACTGCGGCAGATCCAAGAGCTGACGTTCGGTCAGCAGACGTCCGAGCTCGCTGCGAGCAAAGGCCTGCAAGCGGGCCGGCTCCAGCGTGATGATGATGACCTTCGAGCGCTGGTGCCAACGCCAGCCGCTGCGGGTCCCCGCCGGCGTGACCACGATCTGATTCTTCTCGAGGATAAAGTCGCGGTGGACGCCGTTGCGCCAGTTCTCGACCCGGTGCGGCGTGTCCTTCAAGTTGACGAGCACATGATGCTGATCGAATGCCTCGGTCGGCATCGTGGCCGGCTCAGCTTCGAAGTACTCGAGAGACAACAGGGCGGCCGCTTTCGGCCGGACCACGTCGGCGGAGCGGATGAGCGGCTCGGACGGATAGACATCCTGATACCTCGGCACTGCTCGATGATATGAACCCAGGCTGATCGGGACCACCGGCGTTATCGCCAATAGATTCACCACCAGGTCCGTGAGCGGCGCGTTACCCGTCGGCCGTCGACGTCTTCCGACGTGGTCTGCTCGGCCTTCGGGTCGGCCGGTAAAGCAGTACGAGGCTCTGTCCGGCTCGCGGTCGGGTCTTGTATGTGTGTCGATGTCGGGTTTATGGTGACGTTCGGCGAGGCCAAAAAAAATGCAGCGTGTTGTCGATGTCGAGCGCGCTCGATCGTCGGGCGACCGAACCGGCCGCGACGGTTACCGTGCACGTCTGTTGAGGGCGCGCGTCGGCGCTCGGGGCGGGCCGGTCGGAAAGGGATACGACGATGAAATTCATGGTGCTGCTGTACGAGAACGAAGAGAACTGGAACAAGCTCAGCGAGACCGAGCAGCAAGAGATCTTCTCCGCGCACATGGCCTTTACCGAGGCGGCCAAGGCGGCCGGGGTCCTCGGCGGCGGGGAGCCGCTCGAGCCGCACACGACGGCGACCACCCTGCGTCGGCGCAACGGGCGCCTCACGCAGACCGACGGCCCGTTCGCGGAGACCAAGGAGCAGCTCGGCGGCTTCTACATCCTGGAGTGCAAAGACCTGGATGAAGCCACCGAGTGGGCGGCCAAAATCCCGGAGGTCGACCGCGGTTCGGTGGAGATCCGGCCGATCATGAGCATGGGTTAGCCGAGCGAATGGGCGTCCACCGAGCCGACGACCGCTCGGTGGACGCGATTTGCTTCGCCAGCGGAGAACACCGATGCAGGGACTCGCGCGCGTACTCGATCGGATCTACCGGCAGGAGTCGGGTCAGGTGCTCGCCACCTTGATCCGGGTCTTCGGTGACTTTCAACTCGCCGAAGACGCGATGCAGGACGCCTTTCGGTCCGCGCTCGAGACCTGGCCGAGGACCGGATTGCCCGACGCCCCCGGGGCGTGGCTGACCGCGACCGCTCGCCGTAAGGCGATCGACCGCCTTCGCCGCGGCAAGAACGCCGCGCGTAAAGGCGCAGAGCTCGCCTTGCTCGAACCCAGTGCGTTTACACCGGCGGATGAGCCTTGCGATGGCGTCGAAGACGACCTCCTGCGGCTGATCTTCACCTGCTGTCACCCGGCCTTGTCACGCGAGGCGCAGCTCGCGTTAACCCTTCGCACGGTTTGCGGCCTGCGCACGCAAGAAGTCGCTCGGGCCCTTTTGACCACCGAGTCGACGATGGCTCAGCGCCTTGTCCGGGCGAAGCAGAAGATCAGGAAAGCGGGCATCCCGTACGTCATTCCGACGGCGCGGGACTTGCCGGAGCGACTCGACGCTGTGCTCGCCGTGGTCTACCTGCTCTTCAACGAGGGCTACCTGGCCACCAGCGGTATCCGCCTGCTCCGGTTGGAGTTGTGTCGCGAGGCCATCCGCCTCGCGCGGCTGCTGCATGCTTGGTTCTGTGCCGGCGAGCAGGATAAGAAGCGCCTTTCGTCGTCGGGGACGGTCGCGGATATGTCGAGCGCGGCGACGGGCCTACTGGCGCTACTGCTGCTCCTCGACGCGCGGCGCGCGGCGCGGATCGATGACCGCGGTGATATTGTGCCTCTCGACGAGCAGGACCGCACCCGGTGGGACCGCGCGATGATCGCCGAAGGCACCGCTTTGGTCGAGCGCGCGATGTCGATGAAGCCGGTGGATGCGTATGCGATTCAGGCCGCCATTACATCGCTACACTGCAGCGCGACCACCGCCGCCGAAACCGACTGGCCGCAGATCGCCCTCCTGTACGATGAGCTACACGCGCGAACGCCGACCTCGGTGGTCACGCTCAATCGGGCGGTTGCATGGTCGATGGTCGAGGGGCCGGGCCTGGGCCTACGGTTGTTGGCTCGTGCGCGCGTGCAAGCGCCAGCCGGTGAAGGCCGACTTGCCTATGAGCTCGCCGAAGCCGACATGCGTCGCCGCAGCGGAGAACCCGCCGAGGCCCGTGCCGCGTGGCTTCGGGCGAGGCGGCTCGCGGAGAACGAAGCGGTGGTGCGCTTCATTGACCGCCGCATCAAAGAGATCGGGGAAGACTGACGACCCGCCCCTGGCGCAGTCCGGGCGACGACGCACCCAAATCAGCGGGCTGCTGGACGTCAGCCGGAGGCGAGCTCTTCGAGGCCCTTTCGATCGACGATCCGGACGGAGGTTCGTTGTACATCGACGAGGCGGCGGCGCCGCAGGTCAGCCAGCACCCGCGACAAAGACTCCGGCGTGAGGGCGAGCCGAGACGCGAGCACCCGCTTCGGGATGTCGAGCGTAAACGCCTCTCGCTCCTTGGACGCGTCGAGGAGATGCTGGGCAATTCGTTCGACGGCAGTGTGTAGGGTCAGCTCGTCGATCGTCGTAACAAGTCGATGCATACGCTTCGCCATCAGTGACAGCATCCGGAGCGCAAGCTCCGGACTGGCCCGGATGAGCCGTTTCATCGAGGCGTTGTCGAAAGAGACGATCCGCGCCGGTCGGATGCAGATCGCATCGACCGGATAGGCGACCTCATCTTCCATGAACATGAGGGCCTCGGCGAAGAGCTGGTGGGGACGAATCACCTCTACCACCTGTTCCTGTCCCCCGGGTCTCGTCCGGCTCAGCTGTACGAGACCGGACTCGACCCAAAAGAAGCGACGGACGGGATCGCCCTGGTGAAAAATGGGCTCTCGCGCCTTTCGCTGCTGTGAGCGGGCGCTCGCGACCATTTCCGCCCATTGCCTCTGGTCCAGCGCCTCTAGCACCGGATGGGTACGGGCCTCGGCTTGCCAGGTGGCGGCGGCGGACGACAGAACCCGAGTCACGCCCGCCTATAACACGCAACCTCTTGACGTACATCAAGGCCCTTTTCTCGAGACTGAGCCAGCGTACCGGCCATGGCACTACGGACCTTCGCTGAAGCCGAGATGTTTTGTTACCAGTGCGAGCAGACGGGCCACTCCACGGCTTGCCTGACCCAGCGCGGAACCTGCGGCAAGACGCCCGACGTGGCCGCGCTGCAGGACCTGCTCATCCACGCCACCAAGGGCATCGGCAGCTATGCTCACCGGGCGGCCGAGCTTGGCGCTCGTGACGTGGAGGTGGACCGCTTCGTCCTCGAAGCCCTCTTTCTCACCGTCACCAATGTCAACTTCGATGCGGACGACATCCGCCGGTGGATCCGTCGCGCCGCCGCCATGCGCGATCGTGCCCGCACGCTTTATACCAAAGCCGCCCGCCGCC